>JAIXXC010000268.1 GCA_027490985.1 Verrucomicrobiales bacterium | reverse complement strand
TCAAGGGGAAGACCTCGAGAAGAAGATGGTGGTAGGAGAAGGATTCGAACCTTCGTAGGGCGTTAGCCCGACAGATTTACAGTCTGTTCCGATTGACCGCTCCGGCATCCTACCACGGTCCCGCAATTCGGCGTACCGAAAGCGCGGACGCGAATGAACGCAAACCCGACCCCGGGGCTCAAGGAGTTTTTGCGTCTTCGTGAAACAAAGTTGCCGAGGGGCGGCCGGGCCGGAGGAGGATTTCGGTTTCCGAGAGCCATGGTTCCCAATTCCCCGGCACTCGCCGCTTGGCGCGGCGGTCGGTTGCCCCGTACAACCTCGCTCGTAATGGTTCTCGCACTCTTCATCACGCTGGTCCTGGCCTATCTGGCCGGATCGCTTCCGACGGGCTTCCTGGTCGCGCGGGCCATGCGGGTCGACATCACCCGGGTCGGCAGCGGGAATATCGGAGCCACCAACGTGTTCCGCGTGTTGGGCAAGGGGCCCGGGGCCCTGGTGCTGACGGTGGATCTGCTCAAGGGCGCGCTGGCGGTGAGCTTCGCGCCGGCGTTGGCCGTGGCCCTGGCACCCGCCAACTCTCTGGCGTTGCCGGCCCTCGCGGCGCTGGGGGCGGTCTTGGGGCACAACTACACCTGCTGGCTCGGGTTCAAGGGGGGCAAGGGGGTTGCGACTTCCGCTGGGGCCATGGCGGCCCTGATCCCTCCCGCCTTCGGGGTGACGGTGATCACCTGGTTGGTCGTGTTTTTCCTGAGTCGGTATGTGTCGCTGGCTTCGATCGCCGGCGCCATCGCCCTGCCCATCGCGACGGCCTTCACCGTGTCGGGGCCGACCCGGTGGCCTCTGGTGGGGTTCACCTCCGTGCTGGCCGCCCTGGCGGTGTGGCGTCATCGGGCCAACATCGCGCGGTTGAAGGCGGGCACCGAGCACCGCTTCGGCAACCCCAAACCCACTGCATCATGAAGGTCACCGTCTTGGGCGCAGGAGCCTGGGGCACGGCCCTGGGGTTGGTGCTGTCCCGGAATGGGCATTCGGTGCGGCTCTGGGGACATCGGCCCGAGCATGTGGCCGAGTTGGCCCGCACCCGTTTCAATGAGCGCTTCCTGCCCGGGATCGCCCTGCCGCCGGACTGGACTTTCGAGACGGACTTCGGGGCGTCGTTGATCGGAGCCGAAGTCGTGGTGGTGGCGGTTCCCTCCAAGGCCTTCCGGGAGGCCGCCACGCGCCTCAAGGGGTTCCCTGGACCGGTGGTCAGCGTGACCAAGGGTATCGAATTCGCCACGGGCCTGACCATGACGGGGGTCCTCGATGCGGTGGCTCCGGGCCTCCGTGTGGCGGCCGTCTCGGGGCCGTCGCTGGCGCTGGAAGTCGGCCGGGGCATTCCCACGGCAGTGGTGGCCGCCAGTCGGGATGAGGTCGTCTTGCGAGCGGTGCAAGACCTCTTCCACCGTCCCGAATTCCGGGTCTACCGGAGTTCCGATCTCATCGGCGTGGAGCTGGGGGGCGCTCTCAAGAACGTGATCGCCATCGCGGCCGGGGTCTGCGACGGGCTCGGCTACGGCGACAATGCCAAGGCGGCCCTGGTGACCCGGGGCAAGACCGAGATGATGCGCCTGGGGGTGGCCTGCGGGGCCCGTGCCGAGACCTTCGCCGGACTCAGCGGCCTGGGGGATCTGGTGCTCACCTGTTTTTCGAAACTGAGCCGCAATCGGGGCTTCGGGGAGAACGTGGGGCGCGGGCGTCCGGTGGCCGAGATCTTGGCCGGTTCGGTCTCGGCGGTCGAAGGGTATCCGACCGCGCAATCGGCCTGGGCCTTGGCTCGGCGGCTTCAGGTCGATGCGCCCATCACTTCCGAGGTCCATGCCATGCTGTACGAGGGCAAGGATGTGAAGAGCGCGGTCCACGATCTCCTCAGCCGGGACTCCAAGGCCGAGGATTGACCGCCATGGAAGCGCCTCCCGCCGCCGTCGAGGGTTCCCTCCGGACCCCGCCCGAGGAAGGTTCGGCGGCGTTCCGCGCGTTGCTGTCCCGCGACGAACCGGTGCTCGCGCTGGCCCCGATGCAAGATGTCACCGACCTGCCGTTCTGGGGGGTTCTGGCCCGTCATGGAGGGCCCGATGTGTACTGGACCGAGTATTTCAGGGTCCACAGCACCAGCACGCTCGATGCGCCCATCGTGCGATCCCTTGTCGAGAATCCGACCGGCCGCCCGGCCATCGCCCAACTCATCGGCAACGATCCGGTCGCCCTGGCCAAGGCGGCTCGGCAATTGCAGGAGTATCCTGTGGCGGCGGTGGACCTCAATCTGGGGTGTCCGGCCCCCGTGGTGTACCGCAAGTGCGCCGGTGGCGGGTTGTTGCGGGAACCGCAGCGGATCGACGCCATTCTCGGAGCCCTCCGGCAGGCCGTGACCCGGGTTCCCTTCACGGTCAAGACCCGGGTGGGTTTCAGCGATGACGGCGACTGGGACGCGCTCCTGGCCCTCTTCGCCCGGCATCGGATCGATTTGTTGACCGTGCATGGCCGCACGGTCACCGACATGTACCGTTCGGAGGTGCGTTGCGACTGGATCGCCCGGGCCGTGCGGGCCATGCCCTGCCCGGTGTTGGCCAACGGCAATGTGCATTCACCGCCACGGGCTGCACAGGTGCTCCGCGACACCGGGGCGCGGGGATTGATGATCGGCCGCGGGTGCATCCGCAATCCGTGGATCTTCGATCAGATCCGCGATTACCGGCGCACCGGAGGGTGGCGGCAACCGACCGGGCACGAGGTCCTCGACTACATCACCCATCTGTACGAGGTCACTCGGCCCACGGCCGGGTTCCGCGAGCGGCTTCAGGTGGAGAAGATGAAGAAGTACATGAACTTCATCGGCGAGGGGGTGTCCCCGGAATTCCTGCACCGCATCCGAAGGGCCACGACCCGCGAGGAGTTCTTCGGGTGCTGCCGCGAGTTCTTGGATCACGACGGGCCGATGCCGCTGTTGCCGCCGGCGCTGCCGGCTCACGACTCGACGAGCCGAGCGTCCTGTCCGTCTCAGTAGGCGAGCAGTTCGAGGAGTTGTTGCCCCTTGGCCGTGAGCGTCCAGAGTTGGCCGCGCTTGAAGACCAGTTTTCCGCACGGGAACTCCTCCAGGGTCTTGGGATTGACCCCCAGCAGGCGGTAGGGACCCATGTTGGCGGGCAATTCGGAAGCCGCTCGCGGGATGGCCCGCAACGGAATCCCGTTGAATCCGAGCGAGAGTTCCCAGGCGGCGATTCCCTGGCGCTGGGCCACCGGATTGGCCTCGACCGCACCCGGATTGCGACGGACCCAATCGAGGGCGGGGCGGCGGATCAGCACCCGGGTCAGTTCCGGGGTCTCCCGGAGATGACGGGCGAGATTGAAGGCCGGTCCGGTCTTGGCCTGCGAGCGGAGCACGTTGGCCGGATCCAGACCGACCAGATTGCGCCCATTGAAATGGCCATGATCATTGCGGGTCTCACCCATGTTGGCCTTGTGCCAGGCGGCATAGCGCGAGGCCACCATGAAGGTGATCTCGAAATGCAGGTGGGCCCGGTCCGGAGTGATGCGCTGACGGGTGTTGGAGGTGCGCCCCATCCGACCGAGGGGTTGGCCGGCCTGCACCGGGGCGCCCGCCCGGACCCCCGGGGCCACGGAAGCCAGGTGAGCGTAGAGCGTGAACACCTCGAGCCCATCGATCTGATGCCGTACGACCACATAGTTGCCGTAGTTGGAGAGTCCGGAACGGGTGTTGACATAGGCCACCACGCCCGGAACCGAGCACAAGGCGTCGTCGGTCGGTTCGCCGCGCCGATCGCGTTGCAGGGGGCGGATGTCGAGCCCCTCATGCAACTGTCCACCGCCGGATCGGACGCAGCCGAACTGACCGCTGGTCCAGGGCTTGCCGGCGGTGCCCACGAAATAGCGTTCCGCGCCCCCATCGGCATCGAGGATCGCCCGGTTGGCCGTGGGCAGTTGGAACGGCTGGGCGACCAGAACCGGGGCCAAGCCCAGGGCCAGAATGGTGAACAGGGTCCGGATCACTGGCCTTGGAAGGGGTCGAATTCTTTCTTCAGCTTGGTGTCCGCCTTCGGGTCCTTGGGCTTGGACGTCTTGGAACCCGGGACTGCGTTGGTCGAGGCGGCGTCCGCGGGCTTGGTCTTCTTTTCCTTCGGAGGCTTGGCCTGGTTCTTGAGCTTGATGGCCACGTTGTTGAGGCCGCGCACGAAGATCACCGACTCCTCACGGCTCATGTCCGGGGTGAACACGATGACGCCTTGATCGAGGGCCCGGCGCTGGAGGGGGGCGGCGATCCATCGATTGAAGACATTGGTGCCATCGGACCAGCGGGCGGCGATCACCAGTCGTTGCCCCTTGGCGGCCACGGAGTTCATGTGCAGCACCATCGAGCCCCGCTGGACGAATTCGACGGCGATGGAGAAGGCCTGATCGCGCTGTTCGACCAGGGTGGCGCGTTTGACGTCGCGCTCATCCAGCACGGCGTCGCGCTGGACGGTCATCTCCACCGGATCGGTGCGACCCACCGTGGCTTTGTTGACTCCGAGTGTCCCCAGTTCGCTGGCCCGCCCCGAGAAGTCGGTGACCTCGCGGTAGATGCGGATCTGGGCCATCTGCTTGGATTCGACCTTCTTCTGGTGCTCCAGCTCCTTCTCGCGCTTCTTTTCTTCCGGGGTGGCGCCGTGAGCTCCCCAGCAGAGGGTCAAGGCCGCCAGACCGAGAAAGAGGTTGAAGCCGCCGCGCCGCTCTCGCATCTTCCCGCCCAAGAGTAGAAACATCCGCGAAAGTAAATCCGAGCCATGGGACAACAATCCAACAAAATCCAGAAGCGCGCCCGCCGCAAGGCCTACATGATCCGTAAGAAAGATGCTGCCAAGGCGGCTGCGAGCGCTCCGAAGAAGAAGCGCTAACCCTCAATTGCCCGTTTCGGGCGATCCAAAGGCCACCCTCGCGGGTGGCCTTTGTCGTTGGTACCCAGGGGATGGGGCGCCCGGCCCGGACGGCCCGGGGGTGGCCTTTTTCGGGGCGTGGCCGTAGGATGGGCCGTCATGAGTTTCCCCTCTCTGTATTGCGGCATCGGTGATGAAGCCGGAAACCTGCTGGAGTCCCAGATCGCCGCGGCCCGCGAGTTGGGCTGGAAGCACATCGAGGCCCGCAACGTCACGTTGCCGGGTTTCGCCAAGGCCAACCTCCACGACCTCCCGGACGAGGCCTTCGATCAGGTCGAGCAGGCGCTGCGGGAGGCCGGGGTCGGTGTCTACTGCTTCGCCTCCACCATCGGGAACTGGGCCAAGAACGTGGAGGATCCCTTCGAGATCACCCTGGCCGAGGTCGATCGGGCCATTCCTCGGATGCATCGTCTGGGCTCCCGCTACATCCGGGTCATGAGCTACAAGGTGCGGGCGGGGGCCGATCTGATGGAAGAGGAGCGCTTCCGGCGGATGCGCGAGGTGACTCGGCGATTCCTGGATGCAGGCATCCAGCCGCTGCACGAGAACTGCATGAACTATGGCGGCATCAGTTGGCGGCATGCGCTGCGGTTGCTCGAGGCGGTGCCCGGATTGAAGTGGGTCTTCGATACGGCCAACCCGGTCTTCAACGCCGACCGATCCCGGCCCGAGCCTCATCCGCGGCAGGATCCGTGGGAATTCTGGACCCAGGTGCGGGAGGTCTCCGAACACATCCACATCAAGGATGCCCGGTGGAACCCGGCCAAGAACGATGCCGACTATCACTGGCCGGGCGAGGGGGATGGCGCGGTGGTCCGCATTCTGGAAGATGCCTTTCAACGCGGATACGCCGGGGCCTTGAGCATCGAGCCGCACATGGTGGCGGTGTTCCACGATGCCAGTGGTGCGGCGGTGCCCCCGCCGGACTCGGCGTTGAAGGCCAACTTCGTGGAGTATGGTCGCCGCTTGGAGCGTCTGGTCGCGGCGATCGGTAGCCGACCCGCTCCGTGACGATCCTCGCGGCGGCTCCGTGGGCCTCGAGTCCGTGCAGCCCGGAAAGTTCGACAGTTGCGCGGTTGGGGACGATGCCCTTCGGGTCGAGGCGGCTCGGAGCGGAGGTCGGGCTTGGGACGCCGTAGCCCACCGTTTCGCGATGTTCCCGGGGCGATTTCCACAACACGTTTCGCGCTTTTGCGAAGCATTCTGGGGAATTCTTGGGGCGGGTGCGGGTGGATCGGGGCGTTCGTAGGGGATGCGTCGCGGATGGATTTCGTAAAGTTTTTTGGAAATGTCCTTTGACAGATCGAAGGAAGTTCCTAGAGTGCGCCCCGCTTTCGGGCCAGTGGGGTCGTAGCTCAGTTGGTAGAGCACCACAATGGCATTGTGGGGGTCAGGAGTTCGAATCTCCTCGGCTCCACCACTTCTGCCCGAAGGCGAGGGGTTGTGCCACGGCCCCACTGGGGATCAGTTCTCCAAGATTCCTTCAGAGATTCCTCCCCTGTTTGGATTACGACGTTGTCGGTATTTCCAGACCCTCAGGTTACCCCCCCATCAGCATCGGCGAATTCCTTTCCCGGTTTCGCTCTCCCAGCCCCGTTGTCTCAAGAGCCTATCCCTTGTTTCTTGCTGGTCGATGGGGGGTGGGGCGGGGAACGTCCGGGGATGAAGGCTGCGGTGCTGTATGGGCGCGAGGATGTCCGGATCGAGTCCGTCGTGGAGCGATCATTGGAACCGGGTGAGGTGCGGGTCCGGATCGGGGCGGC
>JAIXXC010000339.1 GCA_027490985.1 Verrucomicrobiales bacterium | reverse complement strand
CCCCGATGATGGAGGAGCCCCGGGCGACGCCGACGACCTGGAATTCGTCGAACTGTGGAATCGGGGTGAGCGCCCCGTGTCGTTGGGCGGCATGCGGTTGCGAGGAGGCATCGACTTCACCTGGTCTGTCACCAACGCGCCGACCTTGGCTCCCGGAGCCTACGGCGTGCTGGTCAGGAACCTGGCCCGATTCTCGGTCGCCCACCTGACGGTGACCAACCTCTTGGGGGAGTATGGTTCCGACCAGTTGGCCAATGATGGCGAGCGACTGGCCCTGAGCGGCGCTCTGGAGGAGCCGGTGTTCGATTTCCGTTATGGGGCTGCTTGGGAACCCCTGGCCGACGGGGGTGGGTACTCGTTGGTGCTGGCCAATCCTCAGTCGCCAGGAGATCCGGCGTTGGCGTCCTCGTGGAAGCGCAGTGCGCGCCCCGGAGGGTCACCCGGAATCCCGGAACCGGCCACGGCAGAGGAGTCGGTCCGGGTGGTGGCGGAGCGCGATGGATCGGGCGTCCGGTTCCGCTTCGAGGCGGAGGCGGGTGCTTCGCATCGATTGGAGGAACGGGAATCGCTGACCGAGGGCGACTGGACTCCCCTCAACACCTGGCCAGCGGCCTCCGTGACCGGGCCTGTGGAACTCCGGGTCGAGACTTCAGGCACGACCCGGTTCTTCCGCGTTCGACGGTTCTGACTCGGACGGGAAGGTGGGCGGGGCGAGAATCGGGTTTCCTTCCGGGGTTTCCCGGTTTGAAGTCTCTCCATGAACCGAGTGCTCGTGCTGTTTGATTCCTTGTCGGGCAACACCGCCAAGATGGCGGAACTGGTGGCCGAAGGGGCGCGGTCGGTGCCCGACACCGAGGTCCGGGTGCGATCCATCGGCGAGGCCACCGCCGAGGACGTCCTGTGGTGCGATGGCCTGGCCCTGGGCAGCCCGACCAACATGGGCATCCTGTCGTGGCGCATGAAGCGCTTCTGGGACGAGGTCATGGGGCCGCATTGGATGAAGGTCGACGGCAAGATCGGGTGCGCCTTCAGCACTGCTGGTGGTTGGGGCGGCGGCATGGAGTTGGCCTGCCAAAGCCTGCTCACCGTGCTGATGAACTTCGGGTTCTTGGTTTTCGGCGTCACCGATTACGCCACCCGCCTGCACACGCCGCACTATGGGGCCGTCGTGGTGAAGGAGCCTCGCGGCGACGATGCCGAGGGTGTGTGCCGACTTCTGGGTCGTCGTTTGGCCGAGTGGACAGCCGTCCATGTCCATGGGCGCCGGGAGTTGCATCCCTTGAAGAACCTGGATCGCCGCCCCCCAGGATGAGGGGGGTAGTGCAGGTGTGAGGAAGCATTCGGTCCTCCATAAAAACCACGACGCCCCAACTTCAAACCCATGCGATTCCTTTTGGTCGTCCTCATCCTGATGTGGGGATCTTCCTCACGGTGACCATTGGTGGTTGATCAATACCGTTGGGCTTTAGCCCTCACCGCATGGTGGCCGTGACCTGATCCAGATCTTGGACGCCTCGGGACGGTCCTTCTTTGCCGTGCAGAAGCTTCGTTGATGGTTCGGAATGGGTTGAATCCCTCGGAAGTCTAAACCCCTCGAGCAATGCCATTTCCGGTCGGGAAGGGGAATAGATTGACGGTCCCGGAGCAGATTGCGCTTGAAGGCCCTTCGGAGGACCCGCAGAAACGTTGTGCCGGAGGCGGCCGAAGCGGTTGGACGCCCGGTGCACCCGATCATGTTGAATGCCTTTGTCCGTGGACTGTTGATGAGCCTCCTGCCGTTGGCCGGCTCTGTTGCTTTGGTGGCCGGCTCTCCGGAAGAAGCCACATCGCCAACGGACAGCGTTTGGTTTCGTTCCGTCCTCGCTGGCGTCGATCTCCTGACTGTTGCGGCGCCGAATGCCTCGGCTCGCCTGCCGGTGATTCGCCGGCAGCCGATCAGTCAGGGGGCCTATGCTGGCGATACGGTGACTCTCTCGGTGGAGGCTATTCCGTCTGCTTTGGATGGGGCCGCTGTTCTGACCTACCAGTGGTTGGCGGGCACCAATCTGACGCCCATCGTGAACGGGGCCTACAATTCAACGAATGCGACCTTGCCGCAGTTGGTGTTGACCAATGTGGCCACCGGTTACAGCGGTCCGTTCCGGGTCGCCGTTTCGTCGGGAACCAACACGGTGGTGAGCGAACCGGCCACTCTGTCAGTGGTCGTCGGTGTGGCCTCACGGCTTCGGTTGGGGACGGTTTCCGTGACCACCAACGCAGCGCCGGCAGCGGGGCTTCAGGTTTTTTCTTTCCCGGTGATCTTGTCCGTGCTCGGTCCGGACCGCGGTGTCGGCGTGACCTGGACCTATGACCCAACGGTGGTTCGGGAATTGGCCTTCGTCGCCAGCACCGATGCGCCGACCAATACCCTCGTCCGGACGGCCTCAGCCACAGGGCGCTTTTCCTTTGCGTATACCCTCACCAACTCCTCCTCCGTGGGGTTCACAACGGATCAGCAAATTGGTCGATTGGTGCTAACCACATCCAAGGATCTTGATCCTGCCCAAGCGTTGGCGGCAGCCCGTTTGGTGCCGGTGCAGGACGATCCTTCGACGAATATCGCTCGGCCGTTTCTGCCGTTGCCCAGTGGTAGCGATCGGGTTCTGGGAACCAATTTGGCCGATCTGGTGACCTTTCCGCTGAACATCCTGATGACCCCGCAGGTGATTCCCGGCGGGCCAGTCACTCTCAATCGCCAAACGGGTTATTTCGAGCAGCGGGCGCAGGTGGTCAACTTGCGCTCGGAATCCTTGGCGGATGTCCTCCTGATCGTCACGGGGTTGACCAACGACACCCGCGGCGTCTTGGTCTCACTTGCCAGCTCGGTGGGTCCGGTGGGAACTCCGCCCAATCCTTCGGTGTTCGTCGGTCCCATGAGCGCGTTTGCCATCCGGCCGATCACTTTCGAGTACTACGTTTCGGACGGCCAATCCGCCAGTCTTGGAACGCCGGGATACGTGACCGAGTTCGCCTTGGACAGCACCATCCAGACGCCAGTGGGCCGTCGCAGCCTGGTGCCGGTGACCTACAGCCCGGTGCTGACCGGCGGGGTGCTGCTCGAGTTTCCGACTCTCACCAACTTCAGCTACTACATCCGGTATTCGGACTTGCTGTCGGATTTCAGTGCCCAGGACAACACCAACGCGGTGATCCGCACCGCTCGTCCGGCGATCCTGGGCAACGGTCGCAAGGTCCAATGGCTCGACAACGGCCTCCCCAGGACCGACAGCACTCCGACCAACCGATTCTACCGCGTGCTGGAATTCCGCTGAGCCTCCGCTCATTCACCGCCCCATCCCACGTCTTTCCTTTCTCTTGTCATGAGTCCTTCGATCCAACGCACCGCCCTCGTGTTCCTCGCCACCAGCGCCGCCCTCACGGCGCGCGCCCAGGACGATGAGGCGCCCGAGCCGCTGGGCATCCGCTTCCGCCTCGCCGGCCGGGTCCAGTTCAACCTCAAGGCCTCCTTCACCGATGCACGGACTCCTCTTTCGGGGGCTTCGGGCCAGTTCGCCGATGGCTATGTGCTGCTGGGATCCAACACCTCCACCTCGACCAATGCGGGCGCGGTGAGCGCCAATCCGGGCGCCGTGACCTGGAACTGGGGCTACCAGCGGGCCGATCAGGTTTCCGGCAACGAGCTCACGCT
>JAIXXC010000017.1 GCA_027490985.1 Verrucomicrobiales bacterium | reverse complement strand
GCAGGGCGAGCCGGTCATCATGGAAGGCTGGCTCGAGATGTCCGAGAAGGGCTTCGGGTTCCTGCGTTCTTCGAAGGGCAATTATGCCCCAAAGCCGACCGACGTGTTTCTCACGCCCGACTCCATCAAGCGCTTGGCCTTGCGCGAGGGGTGCCAGATCAAGTGTTCGGTCAATCCCCCGCATCGGGGCAGCAGCCCGCAGATGCGCGAGGTCATCGAGGTCAATGGCAAGTCCTACCAGGACTACCTGCACGCCATGCGCTTCGAGAACCTCACGACCATCGACCCGATCGACAAATTCCAGCTGGAGACCACGCCCGACAGCCTCGAGACGCGCATCATCGACCTCGTGACGCCCATCGGAAAGGGCACCCGCGGTCTGATCGTCGCTCCTCCGCGCACCGGCAAGACCACGATCCTCAAGCAGATCTGCAACGCCATCACCACCAATCACCCCGAGGTGCATTGCATGGTGCTGCTCATCGATGAGCGTCCTGAGGAGGTCACCGACTTCCAGCGCAGCGTGAAGGCCGAGGTGGTGGCTTCCAGCAACGATCAGGATCTCGAGACCCACGTGCGCCTGAGCCGTCTGATGATCGAGCGCTGCCGCCGGATGGTCGAAGCGGGCAAGGATGTCTTCGTCCTGCTCGACTCGATCACCCGCGTGGCCCGCGCCTACAACTCCGTGCACGGCGGCTCCGGCCGGACCATGACCGGAGGTGTGGATGCCCGCGCCTTGGAGATCCCGCGCAAGATGTTCGCCTCGGCCCGCAAGGTCGAGGAGGGCGGCTCGCTGACCATCCTCGCCACGGCCCTGGTCGATACCGGCAGCCGCATGGACGAGCTGATCTTCCAGGAGTTCAAGGGCACCGGCAACATGGAGCTCATCCTCGACCGGAAGCTCGCCGAGCGCCGCCTCTACCCGGCCATCGACATCCCGAAGTCGGGCACCCGCAAAGAAGAGAAGCTCTTCCCGCCGAACCAGATCGACGCCATCCGCAAGCTGCGCCGCATGATGACCGACCTGCAACCGGTGGAAGCCATGGAGACGCTCATCGCCGCGCTCAAGAAGCACAAGACCAACGCGGAGCTGCTCTCCAAGCTGGGCTGATCCGGATCTGTTTGAACGCAAAACGCCCCGACCGCGAGGTCGGGGCGTTTTGTCGTCTCAGGGCCGGGAAAACCCGGGCCATGGCCCGTTTTCAGGCCTTCGGAAGCAGGTCGGCCACCAGGGCCTTCTCTTCCTTCAGTTCGTTCTCGGTCGCCGTGATCTTGGAACGGCTGAACTCGTTGATGGGCACGCCTTGGACGATCTCCCAGCGCTGACCGTCGCTGCGGGTCGGATGGCTGAAGATCAGGCCCTTCTCGATGCCGTAATCGCCCTGCGAGCACACGGCCACGCTGAAGCTGTCGTCGGGATGCGTCGGGGTCGTCAGCGCGCGCACGGTGTCGACCACGGCGTTGGCCGCCGAAGCCGCCGAGCTCAGCCCGCGGGCCTCGATGATCGCCGCACCGCGCTTCTGCACGGTCGGGATGAAGGAGTCCTTGAACCAGGCCTCGTCGTTGATGACCGACGTGGCGGCCTTGCCTCCGATGCGGGCCTGGTAGAAGTCGGGATACATCGTGGAGCTGTGATTGCCCCAGATGGCGATGTTGGACACCTGATCGACCCGCACGCCGGCCTTCTTGGCCAACTGCGTCTTGGCGCGGTTCTGGTCGAGCATGGTCATGGCGAACCAGCGGTCGGACGGCACGTCCTTCGCCGCGTTCATGGCGATGAGGCAGTTGGTGTTGCAGGGATTGCCGACGACCAGCGTGCGGACATCCGCCGCGGCGTTCCGCTGGATGGCCTGGCCCTGACCGGTGAAGATCTTGCCATTGATGCCCAGCAGGTCTTTGCGCTCCATGCCCTGCTTGCGGGGCACGCTGCCCACGAGCAACGCCCAGTTCACGCCGCGGAAGCCCTCGTCGAGGCTGGCCGTCGGAACCACGCCTTGCAGCAGCGGGAAGGCGCAGTCATCGAGTTCCATCACCACGCCGCTGAGGGCTTTCAGTGCGGGTTCGATCTCGATCAGGTGGAGGATGACCGGTTGAGTCGGCCCGAACATCGCACCGGAGGCGATGCGGAACAGGAGGGAGTAACCGATTTGACCGGCAGCGCCGGTCACAGCGACACGGATGGGAGCGTTCATTGAGCGGCCGCAAGTCTGGACCGGATCGCATCCGAAGGCAAAACGCAAAGAATCGCCCCGCTGGGGCGCGGCTGACAATCCGGCTGAAATCCCCGAAGTGAATCCCCGGTCCCTTGCGCGCCGGAAACGGATCGGCGACTGTCGGTGCTTGTTGATCCCGAAATTCCCCGTGAAAACCCGTTCCGCCGTGAGCCGCCTGATGCTGGCCGCCTTCGTTGCTGCGATGGCCGCCCACGCCGCCGACAAGCCGTTCAAACCCTCGGAGGCCAAGACTTCGAAGCCCGACCTTCTGGGGCAGACCCGCACCGAGTTGCGGGATGCCCGCGGACAAAAAGTGGGCGAGGCCATCACGACCAAGCCCAATCTCTTGGGAGAAACCCGCACGACGCTCCGCGACTCCTCGGGCAAGACCTTGGGTGAGGCGGTCACCCGCAAGCCGAATCTCCTGGGCGAGTCCAAGACCACCTTCAAAGATCCCACCGGTCACCGCCTGGGCGAGGCAGTGACCACCAAGCCCGATCTTCTGGGCCAGACCAAGACGACCTTCAAGGATCCCAGCGGCCACAGGCTGGGTGAAGCGG
>JAIXXC010000304.1 GCA_027490985.1 Verrucomicrobiales bacterium | reverse complement strand
TGGAGGATGGCCGTGGCCACCTCGGAGGCCGCGTGGTTCGAAAGATGTCCATGCCGGCTGGCAATGCGCTGCTTGGTGCTCCAGGGGCGTCGGGTGTCTTCTTGCAGCAGCTTCACGTCGTAGTTCGCCTCCAGCACCAGCAGGTTCGACGGTTTCACCCGCTCCAGGATGAGCTTGGTGGCATGGCCCAGGTCGGTCAGGAAGCCGATGTTGCCAGCCGGGGTGGCCAAGAGGAATCCCACGGGATCGGCCGCATCGTGGGGCACGCTGAAGGTGCGGACCTCGACCTCGCCCAAGGTGAACGTGGCTCCGGTTTCGAAGGTGGCCGTATCGAGTCGAGCCGAGGAGAACTCCCGTCGAATGGCCTCATGGGTGAAGCGGTTGGCATAGATCCGTGTACCGGTCTTTTCTGCCAGAGTCCCCAAGCCCTTGATGTGGTCGCCATGCTCGTGGGTGATGAGGATGCCGGTGAGTCCCTCCGGGACGCGGCCGATCGAGGCCAACCGTTCCCGGATTTGCTTGGCGCTGAAGCCCGCATCAATGAGGAGTCGGGTTTCTCCGACCTCGAGGTAAGCGCAATTGCCCGCGGACCCGCTGCCCAGAATCGTGAAGTGAACCGCCACGGGGCGATCGAATCGTCAAATCGACCGGCGCGACAGCAGAAATCGCCCACTCGGGTATGGACTCGAGGTCGATCCAACTCTCCGTGCCCGCTCCCAGGTAGGGACCGATCTCCGAGCGGTCCGCCCGCGACTCGCGCCGCTGATTCGGTCCCGTTGCAGCAGTTGGGCTAGAAACGCTCCGGAACGCCCTCTTCCATCATGCGGATGCGATGCTCGAGGCGGTGTTCTCGGCTGAGCGATTCCATCCAGCGGGCCGGCTCGTCGAGCGATTCGAACGAGAGCTTGAACGTGCCGTGGTGCATGGGCACCAACCACTTCGAGCGGAGATCATGGAAGGCCTGCAATGCCTGGTCGGGCCCCATGTGGACCTTGCGGAAGGATTCCGGGTGATAGGCTCCGATGGGCAACAGGGCCAACTCGGGCTTGAGCCGCTGGCCGATCTCATGGAACCCCGGGAAATAGGCGGAATCTCCAGCGTGATACACCGTGCGCCCCCGGTACTCCAAGACGAACCCACCCCACCCCCGGTGCTTGTCGGCGAGGGTTCGGGCTCCCCAGTGCTCGGCCGGAACGAGGGTCACTTTCCAGTCGTCATGGCCAAAGCTTTCCCACCACTTCAGTTCAACGATACGGCCGAAACCCAGACGCTGGGCCAAGGGCGCGCAGCCCCAGGGCATGACGGCGATCTTGGGCGAGGGGATCTTGCGCAACGTGGGTTTGTGGAAATGGTCGAAGTGCGCGTGGGTCAGCAGCACCAGGTCGATGGGTGGCAGATCTTTCACCCGGAGCCCGGGGCGCTTGAGGCGCTTCAACAGGAAAAGCCAATTGGCGAAATTCGGATCGATGATGGCGTTGAGCCCCTCGAACTGCACCAAGAACGAGGCGTGCCCGATCCAGGTCAGCGCCAGTTGATCGTCCTTCAGATGCGGAAAATTGGGGATCTTCACCGATCCGACGGGCGCCGTCTTGAGGGCGTGCCAGACCATCTCGCGAAAAAATGTGCGCGGATTGAAATGGTCTCCCGGGGTCAGATCCCGGAACGAGCGCGGGACCTTGCGCCGGCCATGCCCCACGGGTTTGGGCAACGGGGGGTGGGCCGGCAGGGGTTGATGGTTCAGAAGGGGATCCATCGAGTCGCCTTCAATGTGGCTTCCGGGTTTCCGGGGCGCAAGCGGTGTGGGTTGTCATGCGGGCGAGCCTGTCCCTAGTCTCGGGCATGCGCCCCTTCCGGACTGTTGAACTCTCACCGTCATTGGCCGAATTCGGCGGCCTGCGATTCGCCACCGTGCACAGCACGCTGCTGGGGGGGCGGGCGGATGTGACGCTGTGGGCCCCGTCGACGCCCAAGCCGGCGGCCCTGCCGTTGGTGATCTTGTTGCACGGGGTGTATGGCAGTCACTGGGCCTGGGCTCTGAAGGGGCGGGTGCATCACACGGCGCGGCGTCTGATCGAAGCGGGCGAGATCCCGCCCCTGGCCTTGGCCATGCCCTCGGATGGATTGCGGGGCGATGGCACGGCCTACGTGCCGCTGGCCTCCGGGAATTACGAGCGTTGGATCGTGGAGGAGGTGCCGCTGGTGGCGCGTGAGGCGGTGCCCGAGGTGACCGAGGCCTCGCCGAGATTCATTTCGGGCTTGTCGATGGGTGGCTTCGGGGCCCTCCGGTTGGGGGCTCGGCATCCCCAGGTTTTTCGGGGTATTTCGGCCCACTCGGCAGCGACCTCGCTAAAGACTTTGGCCCCGTTCCTCGCGGAGCCCTTGCCGGTGGGTGACTCCACGGTGGAAGAACCGACCGCCGTGGAAGCCCTGGTTCGCAACCGTGCGTCATTGCCGCCGGTGCGATTCGACTGCGGAGTGGATGATTTCCTGATCGGTCACAATCGGGATTTGCACGCGGCCTTGGATCAAGCCCGAGTCCCCCACGAGTACGAGGAGTTTCCGGGTGGCCACACCTGGGAGTATTGGGAACAGAACGTGGAGCGCAGCCTGCGCTTCTTCGCGAAGATCCTCAGCGGCTCCTCCGCGGGTTGAATCGGGAGGGAGCCCGCCGGCGCCATCACCCGCCTCAGCCCTGAACGGATCCGGTTCAGAGGGACGGGTCGGGATCCGTTCCCGGACCGGGAACGACCTCGGTGCCGTCGGCGCGGAGGCTCAGGTCGATGCGGATCGTGGCCTCGGTGCGCCGTGAGGCGCGGGTTCCGGAAACGGTCAGACCCGGGCCGAAGCGCTGCCACCAGGATCGCCGCCGCTCCGCGGTCCAATCGTTGGCCATGGGACTCCGTGAAAGCCGCTCCAGGAACACCCCCATGTCGGCGGGACGCCGGGCCGGGTCTTTGGACAACCCGTCGAGGATGAGCTGTTCGAGGCATGCGCTCAGGTCCGGGGCTCCGCATTGGGACGGGCTGGGGGCGGGCGTATCCAGATGATGCTTCCACACCTCGTCGACCGACGCGGCCGGGAATGGGGGACGCCCCGTCACGAGCACGAAGGCCACCGCCGACAGCGCGTAGAGATCGCTGGCGACGTCGCCGTGTCCCGGTTGGAGGATGGTCTCGGGAGCCATGTACAGAGGGGTTCCCAAAAACCGCGAAGTGGCCTTGCCGCCCTCGCTGGGCGTGCCGGGGATTCCGCTCCGCGCCGACGTGTCCTGGACCAGGCCGAAGTCGAGCACCTTGAGCGTGTCGGGTTGTCCACCCCGTTCACACAGGAACAGGTTGCCGGGCTTGATGTCCCGATGGATGAGACCGATCCCATGGGCCTCCCGCAGGGATTCGGCGGCTTGCCGGAGCAGGTGCACCGCCCGGGCTTCGGGCAAGGGGCCGAACCGGTCCACCAGGTCCTGCAGGGTGAGTCCCTCGAGCAGTTCCATCGCATAATAGAAGATGCCGTCGGCGGTGTGCCCGTAGTCGAACACCTGGATGGTGTTGGGGTGGGTCAGACGGCAGGTCAGTTGGACCTCGTGCTCGAACTGGCGGATCAGGTCGTCGTCGGCCCGGTCCGGAAGCAGGAGCTTCACGGCCGTCTCGCGCCGCAGCAGGGCATGCCGGGCCCGGTAAACCGATCCCATGGCGCCCTCACCGATCTTGGCGATGAGGGTATATTGGCCCAATTGCCGGGCCCGGAGTTGCGCCTCGTCGAAACGCCGGCGCCAGGTGGCACTGATGTGGACCGCGATGATGCCCGACACGGCCGCCAGGAGGATCAGGAGGATGAGGATCTGGAAAATCCACCGCAGCACCCGCAGCGGTTGGAAGGCCTCGGAGGCGTCGATCTTGGTGACCACGCCGAACTGGTGCTCGTCGATCCAGTGCCAGGCACCCACCACGGGAACCCCGCGGTAATCCCGATCGGGCAGCACCTGCACCCCGTTGCTTTCGGTGAGGGCTTTGGCCACCAGCGCCATCAGCGGAGCCTCCGCCCGGTCGGGCTGGGGCCACTGGAATCCCCGGGTCAGGTCGCCTCCCGGATCGCGGAGCACGAGGTTGAGGGCGGAGCTCGCCTCCGGGGCGTTGGTGAGGATTCCCAGTCGGCGCAGCTGGTCGTCGAAGCGGCTCTGGGACAGCAGTCGCCCCTCGTGATCGAAGGCGAATGTCTCGCCGCTGGCTCCGGGCCGGGCCACGGAGAGCACGCGGGTGAACTCGTCTTCGGGGCGCAGGATCACCGCCAACACGCCGCGGATCTCGCCGCCGGCATCCCGCACGGGCACGAGGATCTGCATCACCTGGAGTTCGCCGCGCGGAGGGCCGTCCGGTCCGGGGCCGAGTCTGCGGTCGAAGCCGCGATCGCCCGGACGCTCGGGCGGTCGGTTGGTCCGTGCTCCCGCTCCGTCCCTGGGGTTCGGGCCCTCCTGCGGGCCTCGTAACGGTCCCATGCCGTCGGAGCGGCGCCCCCCGGGAGGCCCACCCGGGCCGCGACCCCCGGGTCTGGTGGGCTTGAACGGAGTGACCAACGCCGGACGCCCGTTGGTGAGCACCCGATGGAAGAGTTCCTGATGATCGGTGGGCACCATGCTGCCGGGGCGCACCCGAAGCCGACCGAAGGCCGCCACGATCCGCCCTTGGGGCCCCACCAGCACCGCGCCGGGGTAGCCGGTGAGCAACAGCCGCTCGTCGAGCGTCCGGATCAGCGCCCCCATCCAGAGGTCGGCATCGGGAGCCGGGAATGCCCCATTGCGGGGCCCGGGTCCGAAACCGGCCGTCGGAGGATTGGTGCGGGAACGCTCCAACAGCGCCTGGGCCGGTTCGCGGATCGACGGGTCGGCCGCCAACAGGCTGGCGGTCCGCATCTGTCCCTGGATCCAGACGTTCAGGGCAGTGACATTGGCCTCGATGGCCGTACCGAGTTCGCTGCGGAGCCGCCCCTCGACCGTCCGCTGGACGGCATTCTGGCTCCAGAAGCCGACCGCCAGGATCACGACCGCGGCGCTCAGGGCGCTCCAGAGCAGGGGACGGAAGCGGCGGAAGGCCAGTCCGGTCCGGGTGGTGACCGGCGAGGAAGGTGCTTTCGGTGCGTTCACTGCGTCCAGGGAGACTGTGGAAACCGTGGGTCAGTTTCAATCGACCTGCCAGGACGTCCGCGGTGGGACCAAGCAGGGCAAGGCGGGGCGAATGCGGAGCGGCGTTCAGCCGATCCGGAAGGAGATCCGCTGCACGACGGTCTTGCCGAGGGCGGTCTGGAGGCGCTCCAGGATTTCGTGCCGTCGATACCGGACGATTTCATTGAGCCACACGCTGCTGTCCACGTGGACGAAGAGGGTTCCCTTGGCGAATCCCGCCGGTTGCGCGTGAGCGACCAGGGTCGGATCGAGGATTTGCGACCAGATCGTCTGGATCTTCGATTCGTCGAGGCGCTGCTCCAGGCGGAGGTGGCCCAAGACCGCGGGCAGGATGGCCTCGATGGACTTGGCCGGTGAACTCCAGGCCGTTTCGGCACTGGTGAATCCGCGGCCGCGCCACTGGTCCATGGTCCGGGCCCGGGCCGCCGCGGCCGCCCGTCGACGACGGGCCCGTTCCGCCGGGTCGGCGGGGGGCAGGGGCAGCTTCACCATGGGGGCCTTGGGAGGCATGAGGTCGATCCAACCTGCGGCCGGCCTCCGGGGCGGTCAAGCCTCTGGCCATCCCGGATCCGAAACGGCATGGTCTGGGCAGTGATGGAACTGTTCGCCAGTGGGGATTATTCCCTCTTCCAGTGGTTCAACCGCGGGGTGGTCAACCCCGTGTTCGATGTGCTGATGCCGATCCTCAGCGGCAATCCGCTTTTCAAGCCGGGGTTGGCGTTGTTGGCCTTCGCCTTGTTCTGGAAGGGGGGGCGACGCGGGATCTGCTTCGCCCTGATGCTGGCCGCCACGTTGGCGGTCGGCGAGACGGGGACGGGCATCCTCAAGCGGACGGTGGGTCGCCCCCGCCCCTATGCGACCCATCCGGAGACCCGGATGTTGGCCGGCAAGGGGTTGAATGGGTCCATGCCCAGCGGTCATGCCGCGATCTGGGCCGGGGCCGCCATGGTGGCCGCGGCCTACTATCCGCGCTCCCGCAAGGTGTTGGTGCCCTTGGCGGCGGGCGTGGGAATCTCACGGATGTATGTCGGGGTCCATTATCCGAGCGATGTCGCGGCGGGTTGGGCCTGGGGCGCCTTTTACGGCTGGTGTCTGCCGCGGTTCTTCGAGGCGGCCTGGCGGACCGTGGGCACCCGATGGTTCCCGCTGTGGCATCAGAGGGTTCCCTCGCTGCTCCACGTCGCCCCGGTTCCAGCGACTGCAGGTGCCGCCGGGTCCGAGGCGGAACGGGAGACGCACTGGCGCCGGCTGACCTGGTTGGCCATCGGCGGGCTGATGGCGGCCCGTCTGGGCTACCTCGCTTCGGCCGTGATCGAGTTGTCGGAGGACGAGGCCTACCAATGGCTCTGGTCGAAGCACCCGGACTTTTCTTACTACAGCAAACCCCCGTTCATCGCCTACGCGCAGTGGATCGGGACCCACCTGTGGGGCGATCGGGAGTTGGGCGTTCGATTCCTGGCCCCGCTGCTGTCGGCAGCCACCGCGTGGGGATTGTCCGGATTCGTGGCGCGGTTGGCGGGATGGCGCACGGGTTTCTTCCTGGTGGCCATCCTCACCTCCATGCCGCTGTTGTCGGTGGGTTCGATCATCCTGACCGTGGATGCGCTGACCGTGGCCTTCTGGACCCTGGCCCTGGTCGCCGGTTGGCAAGCGCTCGAGAAGGATTGTACGGGGTGGTGGGCTGTTGTCGGGGTGGGGCTCATGGGCACGTTCCTGAGCAAATATTTCTCGCCGTTTCTGATCGCTGCTTTCGCCGTCTTCTTCTGGATCCATCCGCCGGCTCGGCGACACCTGCGGCGGCCGGGGCCGTGGTTGGCCTTGGGTATGAACGCGGTGGCCCTGTTGCCGGTCTATTTCTGGAACAGTCGCAACGGTTGGATCACGGTGACCCACCTCCAGCAGCGGGGTAGCCTGGACCAACCCTGGACGTTTCGTCCGCAATTCCTGCCCGAGTTTCTGGGGGCCACGCTGGGCCTCATGAACCCGGTGTTCTTCGTGGGGGTCCTCCTGGCGCTCATCGGGTACTGGCGGTGGCGACCTGACCCGGTGACCGCGCTCGGCGCTCAACCTGAGACGAATCCCCGCGACGCGCTCCGACCGACGGCCCTGCGCTATGTGCTGTGCTTCGGGTTGCCGGTGTTCCTGTTCTACCTGGCCTACACGCTGCGGTCCCGCGTTCAGCCCAACTGGGTCGCCACCGCGTTCGCGCCCTTGGCGGTGTTCGCCGTGCTGTGGTGGGACGCCCGGCATCGGTCCGGAAGCCGTGTCGGCCTGACTCTGCTCCGGTGGGGTGTGGGGATCGGTCTGCCGCTGGTGGTGCTGCTTCACGAGACGAACCTCCTCCTCAAGCTGACGGGACACTCCCTGCCGGTGGCCATCGAACCGCTGGTGCGCGTGCGGGGGCATCGGGAGGCCGCGGCGGTGGTGCGTGCCGAGCGGGATCAACTGCTGAAGGAAGGCCGGCCCGTGAGGGTGGTGGCCGACCATTATGGTTGGGCGGGCGAACTGGCGTTCTATATGGATGGGCCCGCACCCGTGGTGGCCAAGACTCCGACTGTGACCGTTCTGGAGTCCGAACGGCCCAGCAATCAGATCTGGTTCTGGCCCGAATACCGGTACTCGGGCCGCCCCGGACTCACGGTCCTGTATGTCCATCCGGAGGGGCGTACCGGGCTCCCCGATGACTGGGCTTCCCGATTCGAAAGCATCACCGATCTCGGGGTGCGGGAGGTGGAGTATCGCGGACGGGTGTTCCATCGCCTCCACCTGTACGC
>JAIXXC010000044.1 GCA_027490985.1 Verrucomicrobiales bacterium | reverse complement strand
TTCCTATCCTGTGCGCCATGGCGAATGACGTCATTCCGGTGAAGGTTCGCGGCATTCTGCCCGCCAATAGCGGCTGTGCCCTGTTCATCGGCAACGATGAAAAAGTGTTCGTCATCCAAGTCGAACAAAGCATGGGACTGGTGATCGGCATGGCGCTGCGGGGCACTCCGAAGGACCGCCCGCTCACCCACGACCTGATGGGGTTGGTCTTCCAGGGATTCGGCATCGAGTTGGAGCGGGTGGTGATCACCTCTCTGAAGAATTCGACCTTCTTCGCCCGACTCATCCTGCGGCAGCAGAATGAGCTTGGTACCAAGCTCGTGGAAATCGACGCCCGACCCAGCGACTGTCTGGCTCTGGCCAGCGCCCTCAAGCGCCCCATCTTCGTGACCCGAAGCCTGTTCCGCGAGGTGGAAGACATGAGCGAACATCTGGCCGGTGCCCAGGAGCCGGATGAAGACGGCACCGAAGGCGAAGACTCTGGCGAACAGGCTTGATGGCTGCCCGAAACACCGCGTCCGGCACGGCCGCCCCGACCTCGCCCGCACCGATGGTGCTCGTCTGCGGAGACGATGATTTCTCCGTCAAACAACGGGCCAGGGCACTCTACGAACAGTGGTGCTCGGAACTCGGCGGTATGGATCACGAGGTGGTGGACGCCACGGCCGGCAATGCCTCGGACGCCCAACAGAAGATCGCCAAACTCCACGCGGCGCTGAACACCCTGCCCTTCTTCGGAGGAGCCAAGGTCGTGTGGTTCCAAAACTGCAACTTCCTCGGCGAAGATCGCACGGCCAGTTCGGCCTCGGTGACCTCGGCGCTTTCGGATCTGGCCGAAACGCTCAAGACCTTCCGGTGGGACGGAGTCCGACTGCTGATCTCGGCCGGCAAACCCGACAAACGGCGTGCGTTCTTCAAGACCTTCGAGAAGCTCGGGGCGGTCGAGTTCTTTGCAGCCCTCTCGCAAGACGACAAGGACTGGGCCGGAAAAGCCGAGTCCGAAGCCATTCGGATCCTGCGCGAGGCCGGCAAGGAGACCGACGACGAGGCGCTGGCCGAACTGGTCAATCGGGTCGGCCCCAATCTGCGGATGTTGGCCTCGGAGTGCGAAAAACTGGCCCTGTACACCGGAGCCCGCTCGGTCGTGACCCTGGGGGATGTGCAGTTGTGCGTTTCCCGGCAGAAGCTGGCCCGGGCCTTCGCCTTGGCCGAAGCGCTGGGCGATCGCGATCTGGCCAAACTCCTCCGCACGTTGGACGAGGAACTGTGGGAGATCCGGGTGGGCACCGACAAACGGAAGTCCGAGATCGGGCTCCTCTACGGCCTGATTTCCAAGGTGCGGTCGCTGTTGATGCTCAAGGAACTCCTGACCAACGGCGCGCTGAAACCCTCGCGCGACTACAATTCGTTCAAGGCCCAACTCGAACGGATCCCGCCCTCGTCCATGCCGGCCGACCGTCGATTCAATCCCCTGGCCTCGCATCCTTTCGTCCTGTTCCAGGCCATGAAACAGGCCGCGAACTACCGGACCGACGAACTGGTCGAGGCGATGGGGGTTCTGCTCGAGGCCAATCGCAAGCTGGTCAGCGCCGATCTCGATGAAGCTCTGGTGCTGCAACAGGCCGCTTTCCGGATCGTCGGCATGCGACGCAAAGCCGCCTGATGCAGTGCAGTAACAATCCTCAAACCTCGACTTTTTGAGTCGCGCAACTCGCCGCCTGTGTTAGCTGTTCCCACCTATCGCGGGTTTCGGTTCAGGCCGTTCCTGCCAAACGCACTCAAGCCCATGGACATCAAGAATTCGATTTCAGTCGCCGCGTTGATCGCCGCTGTGCTGATCCCCAACGCCTCAGCCGGCACCAACGGTTTCTATGCCCCGTATTTCCGCGGGGTGGCCGGAACGGAAGTCGCCGGATGGGAGCGGTTCACCTCGGGCTACAACGTGGCCAACCAGCCCGACATGAGCGGTTCCAACACCGGAACGCGCGCCACGCTCACCCAACTCGACCCGGTGGGCGCGGTTTTGGGGAGCGGCAACATCTACGTCGGTGTCGGAGGCGCGGGCAACTTCAGCCTCCGCTACGCCAGCCTGCAGCCCATCGCCCAGATTTCATTCCAGATTCGGACGCTGGGCACCGAGATCGATTACTCGGGCCTCCGTCTGAACTACCTGTCCTCGGAAAAACCCGTGTCACTCGGAGGCACTCCCACCACGCTGGCAATCGCCCCGTCCCAAGGATTCCCGGGCAACAACATCTCGTTGGCCTACACTTGGAACATCACCGATCCGGGCGTGAACGACATCACACTCAACTTCAAGGCCACCGGTGAGCACCTGAGCCTGGATGCCATGACGTTGGACGTGCTGCCCTCGACCGTACCCGAACCGGGCACCTGGGCGCTGGCCGGTCTCGGATTGGCGGCCTGGGCCGTTGCTTCCCGGAAACGCTGACTCCGACGACGGCTCTGATCGCTTCCCATCAATCCCCTCACGACGGTGCAGGGGATTTTTTGTGCCCGCGGCGAGCGGTCGCTTGCTTCACCCGTAGACGCTCATACCCTCCAATACTTTATGCCTGTTACGTCCGCCACCCTGCGCCGTTGCCTGACCACCCTCGCATTGGGAGCCGCCACCACCGCCGTTCCGACCCACGCCCAGCACAAGCTGGGGCCGCAACAGACCTCGTTCAAAGCGCCGACGATCGCCGCCGCCTCGGACGAGGCCGAACGGGCCATCAAGCGGTTCACCTACCCGACCGGCTGGAAGGCCGAACTCTGGGCAGCCGAACCCGACGTCGCGCACGGGGTGGCCTTCGATGTGGCCGATGACGGCCGGGTCTTCGTCGCCGAAAGCTTCCGGGCCTGGCGCGGTGTGCCCGACATCCGCGGCATCATGGACTGGCTCGACGAGGACCTGGCCTGCAAGTCGGTCGATGACCGATTGGCCATGATGCAGCGGCATCTCAAGCCGGATCAGATGGCCGGCTACTACACCAACACCGAGCGGATCCGCCTGCTGCGCGATCCCAAGGGCACGGGCAAGGCCACGGTATCCACGGTGTTCGCCGAGAATTTCGCCACCCCGCTCGACGGTGTCGCCGCCGGGGTGCTCGCGCGGGGCAACGAGGTGTTCTTCGCCAACATCCCCAATGTCTGGCGGCTCCGCGATGCCGACGGTGATGGCTTCGCCGACGACCGGCGCAGCATCAGCTACGGCCACGGCATCCGCGTCGGTTTTCTCGGACACGATCTGCACGGGTTGGTCTTCGGACCGGACGGTCGGCTGTACTTCTCGATCGGCGACCGCGCCTCGATGATCCAGACCGAAGGGCGCACCGTGGGAACGCCGGACAGCGGAGCGGTCTTCCGCTGCGAGGCCGATGGTTCGGGCCTCGAGATGGTCTACCAGGGGCTGCGCAATCCGCAGGACCTCGTCTTCGATGCGTGGGGCAACCTCTTCACCGG
>JAIXXC010000027.1 GCA_027490985.1 Verrucomicrobiales bacterium | reverse complement strand
GTGGCCCTCTGGCGGGTGCTGCTGATGGCGCGGGTCATCCAAGTCGTCCAAGGAGCGAAGTTCCTGACGAGCCTGGTCTGGGTGCTGGTGCCGGCCAGCGCTGAGTTGATGGCGCTGAGTTTCTTGGGCCTTATGATTCAGGTGGGCCTGTCCATGGGGGGCATGCGGAATTCGCCGGAAGAGAACCTGATCATCGGCGCCCTCCAGACGGTTTCGATGATCAGCGTTGGGGTCTTCCCATTTCTGCTCGTGGCTGGCCTGCGCGTCGGGGCCGGACAACCGAAGGCTTCCAAGGCCACCCTGTGCCCCTTTCCCAAGGCTTCACCCGTCACGGTGCCCAGGGCCTTCCTGGGCCTGGCGGCCACCTTTTGGCTGGCCATCGGTATCCCAGCCCAGATCCAGGTGCGTCGGAATGTGATCGTGGAGGCCCTCGTCGCGACCAATAGTCCGCGGACCACGCTGGACTACCTCGCTGCCCACACTCCTTCCGACTTCGCTCCGAGTCGCCCGCTACCTCCCAAGGCCTTCGAGTGGGCGGTATACTCGGAACTGCCGCCCCTCTTCGGGGCCCTGAGGACCGATGATCCGCCCTGGGTTCAAGCCCACTTGATGCAGCGATTCCGTGAGATGCTCTCTCACGACCCGGAACCCGATTTGAGACGCCCCGATGCCAAGGGGTGGGATTTGTTGCTCGACGGCCTCGTCAAGATTCCTGACGGGCGGAGCTGGATCGCCGGCCATCAGGAGCTGCTGGCCGGTTGGGCAAAATGGATCTCGGAAACACTGCCGCGTGAAGAGGCAATCGCACTGACCCAGCCCGCGCACGGCCGAAAGACCATCGATTCAGACGAGGCTGAACGGAGAACCCTTCTGAAGCGGTTGGCGACCTTGGGGATCCATCCGTCGACGGTTCCGACGAACACCCGGCCGACGGGGAACCCATGAAGATCGGCCTCATTGCGCTCAGCGGGGTGCGCGTGCGGACTCCGGAACTCGCCGCGCTGGGCGTGACCCTCCCGGGCTTCGTCCGACGCGGTCAGGTGATCGCCTCGCTGCCCAGCCTGGGATTGCTGACCGTCGCAGGTCTGACTCCGCCCGGCCACGAGGTCACCTACCTCGAGGTGGCCGAACTCGGCGAAACCACCCGACTGCCCGACTTCGACCTGGTCGGCATTTCCTCGCTGTCCGCCCAGATCGGGGAGGCCTATGCCATCGCCGACCGCTACCGGGCCCGGGGAATCCCGGTGGTGATGGGCGGCCTGCACGTGTCGGCCCTGCCGGACGAGGCACTGGAACATGTCGACGCGGTGGTCATCGGCGGGGCCGAAGGGGCCTGGCCCCGAGTCGTCGCCGATGCCGAGGCTCGATGCCTGAAGCCGAAGTACCAGGGGGCCTTTGATCGCGTCTTCGAACCGCCGCGGTATGCGGCGCCCCGCTTCGACCTGCTGGCGGGCCGGCCGTACAACCGCGTGACCGTGCAGACCTCCCGAGGATGCCCGCGGGCCTGCGAGTTCTGCGGCGCGAGCCTGCGCATCACCGATCGTTTTCAGCAGAAACCCGTGGACCTCGTGATGTCGGAGATCCGGTCGGCCCGGCGTTGGTTCCGGGAGCCGTTCTTCGAACTGGCCGATGACAACAGTTTCATCCACCGCGCCTGGAGCCGCGATTTTCTGCGCGCGCTGGCCGGGGAAGGCCTGCACTGGTTCACCGAGACCGACGCCTCGGTGGCCGACGATCCGGAATTGTGCGACCTGCTGGCCGCATCGGGCTGTCGGCAGGTGCTCATCGGCTTCGAGAGCCCGCGGGCGGACGACCTCGGCGGTCTCGACCCGACCGATTGGAAACGACGTCAGGCCCCGCGACTGCGCCAGGTGGTCGATACGCTCCAATCACGCGGGGTCAGCGTGAACGGCTGTTTCATCCTAGGCCTCGACAACCACACGCCCGACATCTTTCCGGTGCTGCGGGACTGCGTCCGCGAATCCGGACTGGCCGAGGTGCAGTTCACCGTGCAGACCCCCTTCCCGGGCACCCCGCTGCAGGCCCGTCTGAGGCGCGAGGGCCGCCTGCTCGCCGACACCTACTGGGACCGCTGCACCCTCTTCGACGTCACCTACCGCCCCAAGCTCATGAGTGTCGCCGAACTGGAGGCGGGGATGCGCTGGCTCTTCTCCGAGACCTACTCGAAGCCTGCGACCTGGGAACGCCAACGCGGCTTCGCCCGCACCCGCCGCGCCGGTCGGGTCGGTCAACACCGGTGACCGAGGCCCAAGGATTTGGACTGCGCTCCCGGGTTGGAGCGGATCGTCCCGACGAGTGGTCGCAGTCCGGATCGTCTTCATTGGGAAATCAACGCCGAGGAAGCATGACAGCACCGGATGCGCTCCGGAATCCCCCGCCCTTGCCCCCCCGCGGCCGCACCTTCTGCGGAACGTGAGGTCCCGCTGGCATGCAATTGGATTGATGACCCGGCCGGCCCCGCCGATGGTCGCGTCATGCACTGGGCGATCTGCAACGAGATCTTCAAGGACTGGCCGCTGGAGAAGGCCTTTCCGTACATCGCGAAGGCCGGATACGAGGGGGTTGAAATCGCGCCGTTCACGCTGGCGCCCTTGATCACCGACATCTCCAGCGAACGCCGTCGCGAGATCCGCCAGCGGGCCGAAGACGCCGGGATCGTGGTGTCCGGCATCCACTGGGTGCTGGCCTTCACCGAGGGCATGCACGTGAACCATCCCGACCCGGCCTCGCGCCAACGGGCCGCCGACTACTTGCGGCATGCGGTGGATTTTTGTGCCGACCTCGGCGGCACGCGGATGATCTTCGGGTCACCCAAACGCCGGGACATGCTGCCCGGAGTGACGCCGGAGCAGGCGCGGGCGTGGACGTTGGACACCTTCCGCCCGGCGACGCGGACCGCCGAGGAGCGCGGCGTGGTGATTTGCCTGGAGCCGCTGGCGCCGTCCGAGACCAATTTCCTCAACACCGCCGCCGAGACCCGCAGCCTGGCCGACGCCATGGGTTCACCGGCCTTCCAGATCATGCTCGACGTGAAGGCCATGTGCTCCGAAGGCCGGCCCGTGGCCGAGACCATCGAGGCATTCGGGGGCCGGTTTTCGTACTTCCACGCCAACGACGAGAATCTCAAGGGGCCGGGCTTCGGCGACACCGATTACCGGCCCATCGGCCAGGCCTTGCGCAACACGGGCTATCAGGGCTGGGTGTCGGTCGAGGTGTTCGTCTTCGACGAGGGTCCCGAGGCCATCGCCACCCGCAGCCTCGCTCATCTGAAGCACCACTTGGGCTGAAATCCGACCCGAGAAGCCATGACCGCCCCCACCTGCCGGGTCACCGGCGTCGCTCTGTGGTTCCTGCCCGTCACGACCCGGGTGCCGCTCAAATTCGGCACCGAAGCACTCACAAGCGTCACCTGCGCCCGGGTGAGGCTCACGGTCCAAGGCCCCGACGGGCGACGCGCCTCGGGCTGGGGCGAAACCCCGCTGAGTGTGCAGTGGGTGTGGCCCTCGTCGCTGCCCTATGGCCATCGACACGAAGGGCTTCAGGAATTCTGCCGGATCATCGCCGCCGCTTTGAATTCTTTCGGTGAATCGGGGCATCCGATGCGCCTGGGCCACACCTTCAATGAATCGGAACTACCCCGCCTGCAGGGCCGATTCAATGCGACCCGCAAGGGCCAAGGCCTCGAACCCCTGCCCCACCTCGCGGCCCTGGTGTGCCATTCGGCCTTCGACCTGGCACTGCACGATGCCTTCGGCCACCTGCTCGGACAAACGGCCTTCGACCTCCTCCAGCCCGCGGTCTTCCCGGAGACCTTGGATGCATTCCTGACACCGGCCGCCGGCACCGACGTCTCCTTCCGCGACCGCCCCCTGTCGGCTTTCCTGCTCCCGCAACGCCGCGAACGTCTCGAAGCCTGGCATCTGGTCGGCGGACTCGACCCGATCGACCGGTCGGAACTCACCGGCACCGAACCCCAAGATGGCCACCCGGTGTTGCTGGCCGACTGGATCGTGCGTGACGGCCTGCGCTGCCTGAAGATCAAGCTGCGCGGTAATGACTCCGATTGGGATTACCAGCGCCTCGTCCGCGTCGGGCGCCTCGGATTGCCGCTGGGCGTCACCGACCTCACGGCCGACTTCAATTGCACGGTTCGCGATCCGGCCTACGTCTGCGGGATCCTCGACCAACTCCAACGCGATCATCCCGATTTGTTCCGAGCGCTGACCTACGTGGAACAACCCTTTCCCTACGATCTGGAGGCGCATCCGATTCCCGTGCATGAGGTGAGTCGGCGCAAACCGCTGTTCCTCGACGAGAGCGCCCACGACTGGAAACTGGTGCGACTCGGCCGCGAACTCGGCTGGACCGGCGTGGCCCTCAAGACCTGCAAGACCCAGACCGGAGCGCTGCTTTCAGCCGCCTGGGCTCAGGCCCATGGCATGCAATTGATGGTCCAGGACCTCACCAATCCCCGCCTGGCCCAGATCCCGCACTGCCTGCTGGCGGCGCACCTGCCGACGCTCCGCGGCGTCGAGACCAACGCCATGCAGTTCTACCCGGCGGCCAGCGACCTCGAGGCCACGGTCCACCCCGGCCTGTACCGCCGGCGCGACGGCTGCGTGGACCTCTCCACGCTCACCGGCCCGGGATTCGGCTACGCCGGTGCGGAGACCGTCCGCAACCTGCCGGCGCCGAGCGTGAGCCTGGGAGACGCCTAGACCCGGGCTGAACCCTTCCTCGAAAAACCCCGTTGTTACCGGGAGGCAGGCGGGGGCACTCTTGGCACTTCTATGATGGAGCAGGTCAACTTGGGTTTGGTGGGAGGCGGCACGGTCGGCGGGGGCGTGTGGCAGGCGCTGCAACGCAATGGCGACCTCATGGCCGCGCGGCTGGGCGTGCGCCTGAATGTCGTCCGCATGGCCGTGCGGGATCCGAAGCGGACCCGCGGCTTCACCGTGCCCGCGTCGGTGCTGACCGGCGATTGGAGCGAGGTGGTCCACGACCCGAAGGTCCAGAT
>JAIXXC010000105.1 GCA_027490985.1 Verrucomicrobiales bacterium | reverse complement strand
GTTCTTCCTGATGACCTTCTGATGGAGGCCAAGACCCTCGCGGTCCGTCGGAAGACCACGCTCAAGGCCATTGTTGAAGCGGCTCTCCGTCGGGAGATCCGGCCCTCCATGGAACCGGAAAATCCAGACCCGGCCCGGTTCGAGGTTGGGCCCTTTGGCATCCTCCGTATCCGGAAGGTGTCTGGCAGTCGTGGCACCACGGTGGCACAGGTTCAGGCCGTCCAGGAGGCGTTGGAAAACGAAGAGCTTGAGCGGATGGCCAACACTCGCCGCCCATGATCACGCTCTTGGATGCCAGCGTGCTCATCGCCCTGGGTGATGCCGGGCACGTGCACGAAGGCACTGCCATGCGCTTCTTCGAACGTGAGGCTGTCACCGGAGGTTGGGCCACCTGTCCGACAACCGAGAATGCCTTCCTCCGCATCCTCAGCCATCCATCGTACCCGCGAACGCTGGGGAGCCCGGTGGAAGCGCGGCGGGTGCTTTCACGCCTGATGGCGGCACCGGGTCATCAGTTCTGGCCGGATGACCTGACTCTGACCAATGAGAGGCACCACCCACAGTTGCCCGGGTCCAAGAATCTCACCGACTACTTCCTTCTGGCGCTTGCCGTGAAGCACGGGGGCCGGTTCGCCACGTTCGACACCGGCATCAACGCGGCACTCGTGCCCGGCGGGCAAGCCGTGCTTCACCTCCTTCCGACATCTTGACCGGTCCGGCAAATGCCTCAAAACCCCTCTTGCCAGACAGGCCGATAAAATAACCGTTCTTTTTTGGCTGATACACTCTTGAGCGTCCGCTTTCCGAACTGTGAAGGCAGAGGTGCCCCTCATGAGTGGGAGTCAGGTCAAACTTCCTGAAATACCTCGGGCCGACGTCGCGCCAATTCGAGAAGGCGCAGAGCGGCACCGCTCGGGCGTCGACGCCCCTTCTCCCAGCTAATCGCCGTGACTTTCGACACATTGAGGAGGGAAGCGAATACCGCCTGACTGACGTTCAATCGCTGGCGAATTTCCGCAACGTCCTGGGCTGATAGCGGTTTCACCGGGCTCGGTAGGAGGGCACGCGTGCGGAGAGTCAGCTTCCGCTCGCCGCGGACGTGGTCGGCCATCGCTTCCACACTCGCCACCAGAGCTTCCGCATCGAACGAGATTTCTTTGGTTTTCATGGTCGGAACTGTTGCTTGATGACCGCCACCGCCGTCTTCAGGGACTTCAGTTGGGCTGCGGTCAGGGTTTCGCTCTTCGCCTTCGTATACAGGTAGAACAAGATGATCACGTCGTGCTGCTTCAGGTGGAGGTAGATGACGCGGGCACCGCCACTCTTGCCTCGTCCCGGAAGCCGCATTCAGACCTTCATCAAGCCGCCCGACCCTTGCATGACATCGCCCCGGTCCGGCATAGCCAGCAATTCCTTTTGGAACTCCAGGTAGCTGGCGTCATCCACGAGTTCGTTCACGGCTTCCGTGAACTGGGGCAACTCGATGAAAATCACCGCAACGGTGTATTACCTGGTAACACAAATGCAAGGATGGTTCAGTCGCCTGTGACTGCGCCGGTCGGCGCATGTGGAACCCCTCTGTCAGCACCGTTCCGAAACCCACGTAAATTTGCCGGTTTGAAAACCACGGTTTTGCTGGGTTCTTTGGGGGCGTTTTCTTCCGGATTGAGCGTCAGCGTTTCTTCCTTCTTCCGGTTTTCTTCCCGTCGGCTCCGCCTGAGGTGATCTGACCCTCGGCTTGCCGGCCCGGAGATGTCTTCTTCCGGCCTGTGGCCGGCTCCGTTATCTAATCCAGGTGCCTGCATTGTGGCGGGCTTTTCCAAACAGATTCGCGCAACCGCGCGCTGTGCATTGTAGCAACCCGCAGCGGCAATCGTGGAACGTCGACCGACTTGGACTGCGAAGCAGTGACAGCGTTTCGGCGAATTGAGGCAACGTGCCACTCAATCCTGGGGCTGCTTTCCTCAAACACTCAGGCGAAGATGAAGGTGGCAGGCTGGAGCCACTCAAAATCGGGAATCGTTCCCTGACCCCGTTTCCAGTAGAGGTTGAAGCACTCCCGCCAACTTTCAGAGTCATCCGAGTGTTTCAGCCGGGACAGCAGGCTGGCACGCGTCGGGATCCATGGATCGTTCTCCCCCATTGACTCAAAATACGTTCGCTCCGGGGTGAATCTTTCACGGGCCAGCATCTGCTCACCTCAGCGAACCGGTGCCCAAGATGCCAAGTGGATGCGATGACGCCCTCCGAGGTGGGGACGAACGTCGACCCGAGACTTGAGCGATGATTCCTGAAAGGACCGGCGCTGGTCCGCCGTACCTCCTACGGACGACGGGTTGAGCCGGCGTTTCCCAGCAAGTCGGTCGGGTTCGAAGTCATCGCACCTCCCAGACCGTGTTCGGTTTCGAGGGGGTGCGGCAGTCTTGATATGAAATGAACACGGTGACCATGCCGACCGACCGGGATCTGGTGAGGTCGTACGCCCGGGAAGGATCAGAAACGGCGTTCCGAGCTCTGGTGAGTCGG
>JAIXXC010000150.1 GCA_027490985.1 Verrucomicrobiales bacterium | reverse complement strand
CCGGAATTCGCTGTTCGTGTGCCCCGCAGACTGCCCATTCAATCCGTTCGCACCGTCCAATTACGAGCGGTTGCTGGAGGTCGAATCGAAGCTCGATCGTGCCTGTCTCAATTGGCTGCATTCCATCACCGCCAAACCACAGGAATTGCTTCAACAGCTGTCACGGTTGCACGCCGCAGGTGACCCGGTCGCGGTCTACACCTTCATGGCCGTCCGGCTTTACCATGATCCCGACCATGCAGGGCTCTCAGTCGGCGAACGGCTCCTGCAATTGCAGGGCAATGGGTTGAGCAACGATCAGCAGGCCCTGCTGCGATCCCGATGCGGGATGCGGGTGGCTCTCTTGGAGGTGCATCGGGTGCTTGACCACGAGCGAATCGAGGCCGTGGATCTGTTGACACCGGACGCGGGCCGGTTCGTGGTGATGGACCGTTCCATAGCCCGGCTGGCCGTGCGCTTCACCACCTTGCTGGGCTTTCGATACGCATTGCCGCACTTTCATCGATTCTGGGGAGCGGCGATCACCGTTCCGGAAATCACCGACCTGGATCCCGATGCGGTGGTGGGCGAAATCGCTCGGCATCTGGGCGGACCGGAGTCCGGACCGGAGTTGCCCGGATGGCTCGCCCGGAACCTCGGCCGCGTTCACGATTCGATCGAAGCCATCCATGAGGTACGTCGTCACGACCTGTTCTCCTCCGTGGATGCCGTCCGCGGTGAGGCCGTCTACACCCTGCGACAACCTCTGGCCCTGTGCTTCGAACGCTTGGACCAGGTGATCGAATGGGAATCGGGGGACCTCTCCGACGAGGAGGCCGAGGAAGGATTCCTGGATGCGATCGACTGTCTGGAAGCTCCGGCCGAAGGCAAGATGGCCTATAGTATTCTCGGTAGAGTGCTGATAGGCGATGACCGCTGGCGCCTGGAGGCCAATGGCGGCCAACGCTTCGCGCAGTTGCGGCGCACGTTCGAGGCCCATATGGGCGATCTGGTGGCATTCGCCGGCGAACACCTCGAAGACTTGGCGGCCCGCATGGTCCAGCCTGTTTCCCAAGAGCAGGTGGCCCTGGTGCCGCCCCGGCTGCGGTCGCAACCCTCGCGGATCGAACTCAGCACCACCCGAATCACCGGCTCGGAGAAATCGCAGGCCCAGATCGCCGCCGATGCCCGTGACGAATACCTGAGGACCTATCCCGATGTGGCCGTGCCTGCGCTGGATGGTCTGACTCCGCGCCAGGCCGCCGCCGACCCGAAGTACCGACCGGCTCTGCTGCGTCTTTTGAAGGGACAGGTCCGCTCCTTCGACGAGGAGAACCTCCGGCAGGGCACCTCCGGCGACGTCGATTGGCTTCTGCGCGAACTGGATGCCAGCGAACTGATCCTGCCGCCGCCTCCGCGGCGTCCGCCTTTGGAATTCCCCGGTCCGATGTCCGCCGGTTGACGACGCCTTGAAGGAACGGGGCGAAGGGTATCCCTGGGCTTGTTGGGCATCACTGGATGCGCGTCGAGTGTCGTAACCGATGACTCGGTTCTAAAGATTCATGATCCAGGATAGAGAAGATCTTCAGCGCCTCCGAACGTGGTTGGGCGAGCAACCGGTACCCCGTTTGGTGGAGTGGTTGGTTGAGGCCGGGTTTGCCCATCGTCCGTTCTTGGTGGCCATGACTGCCGCATGGGGAGCTGGGGCTGGAGAGTCATGGAATGCCGGCCCTGTCCGCGAGGCCATCTGTGGCCTCACCGAACCACCGAAGCGGACGACGTGGCGGGAGTCCGACGCCATCGGGAACCAGGTGACCCCCATCGGCTGCCTGCTGCGCCATGTGCTGGAAGAAAGGCACGCCGCTGATGCCGTTGAGTTGGCGGAATACGCGCTGGAACGCATCGCCGAGTTGAGCATGGCAGTCCAGGATTCGGAGGGGTGGTCCGTTCCGCTGCTGGATGAGGTGGGGGAAGTGCACCGAAAGGCCTGCGTGGAAGCGCGGCCCGATGTGGCGTTCCTGGTGCGTCGTTGGAAGGGTTTCCAGAGGCGTTGGTGTTTCCCTGTATTCGACCGGTTTCCGGCCGCCTATGAACAGATCCTGGGTACAGAGGGCTTGAACGAATGGCTGCTCGGTGGGTAGGGCTCTTTATCCGACAGCGCTTGCGGCCGGCTCTGAGATCGGATCCCTACCGGAAGAGCGGTTGGATCAGGCGCGCTGGTGGTCACAGGCGGGGCTCAGAGTGTGGATTGGAACTCGTTGAGGCTGGGAGTGAGGATGGCGCGGCGGAGGAGGTCCTTGAGGGTGCGCTCGTTGTCGAGGGAGTTGATCCGCTCTCGTACGGAGTCAGGCACTTGGCCGAACCGGGTGTCGAGGACGTCCAGGATCGCTTCGCGGGCATTTTGAAGGATGCCTTTTTCGAGGCCTTTCTCGAGGCCCTGCTCGAGGCCTTTCTGGATACCTTTCTCGAGTCCCTCCTTGAGGGCGAGTTCTTCGAAGAGGGTGATGTGGGGCATGATTTTGTGTACCGCTTCGCGTGAAATCGTGGGGAGGATGTAGAACGATGGCGGAGTGATCCGTGGAGGAGGAGCCGTGGTCCCGGGCGCAAAGAGAGGTTGATGTCCACGTCCAAACCCGCTTTG
>JAIXXC010000281.1 GCA_027490985.1 Verrucomicrobiales bacterium | reverse complement strand
TTGCCGCGATGCTTGCGGCCGGATGCTGCGCTCACGTAGCGTCGGTCCAGCAAAACCAATGAAGGTCTACATCGACGGTCAACTGCGCGACGAAGCCGACGCCACCATCAGCGTCTTTGATCACGGACTTCTCTACGGAGACGGTGTCTTCGAGGGCATCCGCATGTATCACAACCGCATCTTCAAGCTGCGGGAGCACATCGAGCGTCTGTACTGGTCGGCCAAGGCCATCCTGCTGGAGATCCCGATGACCCCCGAGCAGATGATGGAGGCCTGTCTGGAGACCTGCCGCGCCAACGGTCTGCGCGAGGGGTACATCCGCCTCATCGTCACCCGCGGCAAGGGCACCCTGGGCCTCGATCCGCGCCGGTGTCCGAAGCCGTCGGTGATCATCATCGCCGCGACCATCCAGCTGTATCCCGAGTCGGTGTACCAGGACGGCATGACCATCGCCACCGTGCCCACTACGCGCATGCTGGTGAATTCGGTGAACCCGGCCATCAAGTCGCTCAACTACCTCAACAACATCCTGGCCCGCATCGAGGCGAACCTGATCGGTGTCGAGGAGGCCATCATGCTCAACACCGAGGGCTATGTGGCCGAGTGCACCGGCGACAACATCTTCATCATCCAGAAGGGCAAGCTCTACACCCCGCCGCTGAGCGCGGGCGCCCTCTACGGCATCACCCGCAACACGGTGATCGACTGCGCCAAGCACATGGGCATCGAAGTCGGTGAGCCCAACCTGACCCGCTACGACCTCTACACCGCCGACGAGATGTTCCTCACCGGCACGGCCGCCGAGATGGTGCCCGTGGTGAAGGTCGATGGCCGGGTCATCGGTCAGGGCAAGCCCGGCCCCATCACCGGCAAGCTCCTGGCGGCCTTCCGCGGTGTGACCCGGCACGACGGCGAGCTCATCTTCAAGGAATAGCCGCGGGTCGTGGCCCCAGCCCCGGAATCCCCGCCTCTCGCCATGAAGCCCGGTATGACCGCCGAACGATTCGAGGCCATCACCGGCCGGTATCCCCGCCTGTGCGTGGCGTTGCTGGGTGATTTTTGCCTCGACCGGTATTTCGACATCGACCCGGCGCGCGCCGAGATCTCCATCGAGACGGGATTGCCCGTGCACAACATCACCGGAGTCCGTTGCCTCCCCGGGGCCGCGGGCACGGTGCTCAACAATCTGGTGGCCCTCGGAGTGGGCACGATCCGGTGCCTGGGGCTTCGAGGTGACGATGGGGAAGGCTTTGAACTCCACCGGGCGTTGGCTGCCCGGGCCGGCGTGGACCTGTCGGGGTTCGTGGCGGTTCCGGGACGCAACACCTTCACCTACACCAAGCCGTTGCTGCATCGGGCCGGTCAGCCTCCTGAAGAGCTGAGTCGCCTGGACCTCAAGAACTTCTCACCCACGCCCGACGATGCCCAAGCTGCGATCATCGCGGCGATGGATCGGGTCGTCGAGGATCCCCGGGGAGCCGACGCCTGGATGGTGATGGATCAGGTGGATCTGGCTGAAACCGGCGTGGTCACGGCCCGAGTTCGCGAACGCCTGGCGCGGTTGTCGGCCGCCCACCCGGGCTTGCCCATCGTGGCCGACAGTCGGCGTGGCTTGCAGGGCTGGCCCGCGGCCCACTGGAAGATGAACGCGGCCGAACTGGCCCGTCTCACCGGTCGTAGTCTCTCCGACCCGCCCGCCGTCGTGGCTGCGGCCCGATCGATGGCCATGCATCTGGGGCGCCCGGTCTTCATCACGCTGGCCGAGCAGGGGATCATCGGGGCCTCGGCCGAAGGAGCAGTGGCCCATGTGCCGGCCCACCCGGTGTGCGGCCCGATCGACATTGTCGGGGCCGGCGATTCGGTGAGCGCCAATCTGACCGCCGCCTTGGCGGCCGGGGCCGATCTGGCCGAGGCGATGCACCTGGCCATGGCCGCGGCCCATTGCGTGATCCATCAATTGGGCACCACGGGCACCGCCACGGTGGAACAACTCCGCAGCAAGGTGCTCGCCTCCTGAGCCGGAAGCCCGAAGACCTGCCACCTCACCTCTCGCTCGCCATGACGATCTTCAAGCGCCTGATGCCACGCCCACGGTGGGCCTGCTGGGTGAGTCTGACGGCCGTGGTGGTGGGGCTCTGTGCCTGTCAACGGTTGCCCCAGGCGAAAGGCGGACCGTCGGGATCGTCGGCCTCGGTCAAGAGCCCGCCTGCGCGGCCGTTCACGGTGGGGATCTACGGCGTTCCGGGGGTGGCCGATCTGGAGGCCGTTCATCAGGCCGGGTTTTCGTTGGTCATGGGGGGGCTCGATCCGGCCTACATGGATGCCGCCGCCCGCCTGGGGTTGGGCGTCATCGCCAGCCCGGGCAGTTCAGCCGGCAGCGCCTTCGATGAGGCCCTGGTGCGGCGAACGGTCCGCCGTTGGGATCGGCATCCGGCCTTGGCGGGTTGGTACCTCATCGATGAACCCGATCTGAACGAGGTTCCGGCCGAGCAGGTCGAGCGGGCCCGCAACACCGTGAAATCGGCCGGAGCCCAAAAGCCCACGGCCCTGGTCGTGGCCCGGGGCTGGAATCTGGCCAAGTTCCACACGGCCGACGTGCTGATGGTGGACTTCTACCCCGTGGGTTGGATTCCGGTGCCCGCGTTTTTCCAACACATGCGGCACGGGGCGACCGCGGCGCGGGTCGGGGGCAAGCAGTTCTATGCGGTGATCCAATCCATGGATTGGGGCGCCTATCAATCGGTGGAGCCGTTCCCGCCTCCGTTCTCGCCCAGGCCCCCGACCGAGGCCGAATTGCGCAGCATGACCTGGGGCGCGCGCCTGCTCGGGGCCGACGGGGTGGTGTATTATCCCTACCGCGATGGTTCTTGGGAGATGCCCCGACATCCCGAGACCTGGAAGGCCCTCACCAACGTGGTCCAGGAAGTCCGTCGTTGGGAACCGATCTTCGCCGCTCCGGCCACCTCCAAGCGGCCGCCCCGTTCCGAGATGATGACCGACCGTCGCAACGAAGCGCTCGAGCCGCCGGTGTTGTGGTCGGTGAGTGCGGTGGAGCGGGGCAACGGCTTCGTGAAGCCCGGAGAGTATTGGGTGCTGGTCAACACCACCGAGCGCCTCCAGCAAATCCGGGTCACCGACGCGGCCTGGTGGACCGTGCGCCTCCCGGATGTCCGCACCGGCGAAGACACCGCGGTGGACGACGACGGTTGGATGCCCGCCCTGGAGCCCTTCGAAGTGCGCATCCTCGGGCCGATCCCGCGCCGGTAGACCGGCTCCGGCTCTAACGGCGTTTCTGGCTCAGGGCCGTCCTCAAGGCGGTCAGGCTCTGCGTATTGATCACATCCGCGGCGGTCAGCCATCCCTTCCGGGCGATCCCCGCTCCCAGGCGCAGGAAGTCGAAATGGTCCAACCGGTGGGCGTCGCAATTGATCACGCATTTCACCCCCAACTCCTTGGCCTGACGCCACAGCCGCCAATCCAGATCGAACCGATACGGACTCGCGTTGAGTTCGATCCACGTGCCCGTCGCCGCGCAGGCCTTGAGAACGGCCGTGACATCCAGCTTGTAGGCATCGCGTTCGAGGAGCAGTCGCCCCGAGAGGTGCCCCAGCATGTGCACATACCGGTTCTCGGCCGCATGGATCAAGCGACGGGTGTTTTCGGCGGCATCGCTCGAGGGCACGTGCAGGCTCGCCACCACCACATCCAGACGGGCCAGGATCTCGTCCTCGAAATCCAGCCCCTCTTTCAGGATGTCCACTTCGGATCCGGTCAGCAGCCGGAACTCGCTGCCCTCGGCCTCATACGACCGGTTGACCGCGGCCACCGCTTCGAGTTGCTCGTGGAGACGGCGCACATCCAGCCCATTGGCCTGGAACGACGCCCTCGAATGATCGGTGATGGCCCAGTACTCGAGCCCCAGTTCGTGGGCCTCCGCCGCGATGGCTTCGAGTGAATCGCGGCCGTCGGACCAGTTGGAATGGTTGTGCAACGATCCCCTCAGGTCGGTCCATTCGATCAAGCGCGGCAGTGAATGCGACTCGGCCGCAGCGAATTCCCCATGATCTTCGCGCAATTCGGGCGGCACATAGGCCATCCCCAGCTGCTCGAAGATCTCTCGCTCCTCGCGGCAGGTGATCCGCAGGGCCGGATCGCGGGTCTCCTCACTGCTGCGGAAGAGGCCGTATTCGTTGAGCCGCAATCCCCGGGCGATCGCCCTCTGGCGCATCACGATGTTGTGTTCTTTCGAGCCCGTGAAATAAGCCAGTGCGAAGGGGAACTCTTCGTCGGTCACCACCCGCAGATCGGCCTGGATGCCTCCCTCGAGGATCACGCTCGCCTTGGTCTCGCCCTGGGCCAGCACCGACTTCACACCGGGTTGGGCGACGAAGTAGCCGATCACCGAGGCCGGTGCGCGGGACGACACCAGGAAGTCGATGTCGCCGATGACCTCCTTCCAGCGGCGCAGACTCCCCGCCGTCGAGCAGCGGGTGACGTCGGGATGCCCGCGCAGGGATTCCAGAATGGGTTCGGCGCAGATCAGGGCGTCGATGAGCCGGTGGCGTGAGGCGAACTGCCGTTTGAACGCGATGGCCTCGAGAATCTTCGCCTGGGATTTCTCGCCGAACCCTTCCAGCCCGGCGATCGTCTGGGCCTTGCAGGCGGCTTCGAGTTTCTCCATCGAATCGATGCCCAGTTCGTCATACAGCCGCTTCACCTTCTTGGGGCCGAGTCCCTGGATCTCGAGCAACCCGGGCAGCCCCGGGGGCAGCGACGCCTTCAACTCGTCATAATAGGGCAGCGTGCCGGTGGTGACCAGACGGGTCACCTTGTCTTGGAGCGCCTCGCCGAAGCCCTTCAGCTCGCCCAGCCGATTCTCGGCCACCAGCTTCTCGAGGGGTTCGCTCAGGCCTTCGAGGATGCGGGCCCCGTTGTGGTAGGCCCGCGTCTTGAACGGATTCTCCCCCTTCAATTCGAGCAACGTCCCGATCTCTGACAACACCGCGGCGACCTCGTCCTTGTCCATGCCCATGCCCGAGGATAGGGACAACCCGGCGGAGCAGGGAAGCCCGGGGCTTCGGGGGCGCCCGACTCGATGTGGTTGCGGCTTTGATTCGGGCCTTGGGTTTTGTCCGGTGGGTGATGGCGCGCCGGGCCGTGGATTGAACCTCGCTCGTGGGGTTGACGGCTCAGGCGGTGCCTCGCCGAAACAGCCGTCGGCAACGCCCTGAGACCGGACCCTCGCCGCGGTTCAGAGATCCATGGAGGGGATCCATGAACCGCCCGCAAAACCGCGGCCCGCTCGGTGTGGCCTATTCCCTGCTGCGACGCGGTGTTTCGACTACCCAGATCCACTTCAGCGTTGGCTCACTCGGCTAACGCAGGGAGGAAGACCCGAGGGGGTGGTCACAACGCCATGGAAGCCCAGCTGACCCAGCCGCCCCAACCACCCGAGCCGACCCCGAAATCCGTCGCCGAGATCGGCTCCTTGGCCCGTGCGGTGGAGGCCGAGCGGGCCGGGCGGTACGTGGAAGCCTGGACGGAGGCCTTGAAGGCCATTTCCTTGCGCCCGTTTCATCCCGAGGCCTACATCCAAATGGCCAGCACCGCGGTGGCGGCGGGCGACCCCGAAGCAGCCCTGCGGGCAGCCCAACGCGCCTTGGCGCTCACGCCGAAGTGGCCCACAGCGCAGCAGGTGGTCACGGCCTTGGAACGAACGCTCAAGGCTCGCGGTAACCAGCGGCAAAAGACCCACCCGATCGCTTGGCCCGAATTGCCCGACCCCAACCGGAAGCCCCGGCTGAGCGTCTGCATGATCGTCAAGAACGAGGAGCGTTTCTTGGGTCAATGCCTGGCCTCGGTCAAAGACATCGCCGACGAACTCATCGTCATCGACACCGGTTCCACCGATCGCACCGTGGAGATCGCGCGAGAACAAGGTGCCCAAGTGGGGCATTTCGAATGGTGCAACGATTTCGCCGCCGCCCGTAACGCCTCCATCGCCCCGGCCACCGGCGACTGGATCCTGTTCCTCGACGCCGATGAGGAATTGAGCCCGTCCGAGAAGCAGCACCTTCCGGGATTGCTCAATAGCCACAACACTGCGTTGATCCGTCTGCCGTTGATCAATGCGCATCAAGGTCAGATATCACGGTCCATTCTCCCTCGGTTGTTTCGCAATATCCCCACCGTTCAATTCCAGGGGTGTGTCCATGAAGGGGTTTATACCTCCATACTGAAGATATCCAATGAATGGCAGATGGAAATCAGTGTAGGTACTCTGCTGATCCTCCATCACGGATATACCCCTGAAGTCAT
>JAIXXC010000236.1 GCA_027490985.1 Verrucomicrobiales bacterium | reverse complement strand
GTGGTGGCAGGGATTCCTTGGATGAGCAGGTCCGCCGCATCGACTCCGGTCACGGGTTCGCTGAAGAGCACCGTGACCGAATCGAGGGTCCGCACCGCGGCTCCGTCGGCGGGCTGAAGGGCGCTCACCGTAGGGGCGGTCCGATCGATCAGCGTGTAGGAGACCGATCCCGTCCCGGTTCCTGGCAGCACGGGCACCCAGGCGTTGGGCGGCTCGGCGTGGTCGGTGATGGTCTGTCGCGAGTCCCACCCGACGGTCACCGCACCGTAGGCCGGCGGGGCGAACTCGAACCGGTACGTCGAAGCATCGACCGCGGAGACGGAACGGGCGCCGATTCCGTTGACCTGCAGGTGCGCGGCCACCACTCCCGTCACCGGCTCGCTGAAGGTGACGGTGAGCGTGGTGAAGGTTTCGACTGTGGAGCCCGGCGCCGGATCCAGACGGATCACCGTCGGCGGGACCACATCCTTGAGCACGGATTCCAGCGAGGCCTCGAACCCCAGGTCGCTGCTGCCGAGGCTGCTCTGGAATACCTGGACGGCCAGCAGGTTGGTCCCGGGCCGCAGGTAACCGGCCGGGTTCGGCAGGGTGTACTGGGTGAAGGCGACCGGTTCGACGGCATTGTCGGCCAGGGTGCCGGTGCTCACCGGATCGCCACTGGCTCCGGGCACGTTCACCCGCAGCACCTCGGTGCCGTTGATCCAGGCCACGAACCCGTCGTCCACGAGCGCCCCCATCCGGAGTCCGGTGAGCTCGCTCGGCTGCGACACCACGAAGGCGCGCCGTAGGAAGAGCGATCCGTAGACATTCTGCATGCCGCTGATCTGGGTGCCTCCGGTCAACGCGTCGCCGAACCAGAAGGGGGCGCGGGCGGAGACGAACTGCGGGTCGCTGAAGTCCGGGGATCGCCACGCTGTGATCGGCGCGGAAGCCTCGTTGGTGCCCGGCCGCCAGCGCCACAGCGCCCCGGTGGGGATGAGTGTCTCGGCCTGCAGTCCCAGTGCCATCCCCACGGCCAATCCCGCTGCGAAAAGCCCCCGCCAGAACCGGACGGCTGTGCCGAAAGGGTGACGGCCGGGTCCACGGTGGGGCGCGTGCGGTCGGATCTCCAGGGTCATCGATCCCGAGCCTAGGATCTGCCGTCGCCGCCAACAAGGGCCGTGGCTTTCACCGATCTCGACTCCGAGTGCCACCGATCAGGGACGTCGCAGGCCCAGACGGAGGAACCGGGTCGTCGGTTCCGCGGGCAGCTCCAGCGAGACCTCGCGATCGGAGGCCGGGAACAGCGGCGTTGGACTGTCGAAGTCGGTGTTCTTCCAGGAGGTTTCAGGACCGGTGGCTGTGTCGGCGACCTGGATCTCGAGGGCCGTGTTGGCGGGCACACGCACCGTCAACATGGTCTTCCCGCCGATCACCTCCAGACGCGGGCGCCAACGGGAGGCGGGCTCCTTGGGTTCCGTGCCCGCCAGGAATTCCAGCAGATCGGAGTCGCCATCGCCGTCCCGGTCCTCGGCCGGGTTCGGAGTGGCACCGGGGACGGACAGCCCCTTCGACTCCAGCCACGATTCGAACGAACCGCGTTGCGGCAGCGACTCGATCCAGGACGAGATCAGCGCGATGCCCTCCGGGTCGGGTTCCGAGTTGCCGACCGGGGGCATCCGCCGTCCGTCCGTGCGGCTCATGCGATCGAGCATCACCGATCGGGTCCGGTCGCCGGGTTGGAGCACGCGCCCGCCATGGACACCCCCGTCGGTCACCACCGCGCCCCCGATCCACCCGGCGAGGTCGGTCGGGGTCGAGGCGCGGCCGTCCCAGAGACCGCCCCCGGGACCTCCGGGCCGGTGGCAGAATCCGCAGTTCACGTCGATATACCGGCGAACGCGCCATTCCAGGCTTTGCCCGGAGCCGTCGTCGTGGAACCCGGGTCGGGATCCTTCGGAGCCCGTCGGCGACTCCAAGTAGCCCGCCGCGGCGAGCGCTGATATCTGATGGACCTGCGGGCCTTCGGCCGATCTGCGGCGACGGTCGAGTTGGCGGGTGTTGAAGCTGAGTGATCCGCCGGCGGCGGGATTGTGGCAGGCGAGGCATTCGCTGCGGCTGGGGTAGCGCCATGTCTGGGCCCGATTGACGCCACCGTCGCGGATCCCCAGAGTCTCGGTGAACCCCTCGTCGGGCACGAGTTCGGCGCTGGTGGGAGAAGCCCACCGGTAGGTGATGCCATACACCCCCTGGGTCATCTGGACGAGGAACCGCGTCTCGATCCGGCGACGGGTCTCGGGCACTCCGCGCTCCATCTCCATCTCGAAATGCTTCATCCAGACGGTGCCGGCTGGGGCCTTCCAAGCCTCCACCGGATCGGTCCCCACCCGCTGGCCAGGCGGGATGTGCACCCACCGCCGCTTCACGGCATGGTCGGACCAGAAGGGCAGGTTCACCTCGTAGTCGAGGAATGACTTCGAGGGCGTCAATGCGGCGAGGTCTTGGAAGGCCCCCGTGGCCTCGAGGGTGACGGGGAAGGACCGATCGGCGGCATTCGGGCTGGCCACCAGTCGGACCACCTTGCCCGCATTGAGTTGGATGGCCAGGAGGTCTCCGTTGGCGGGATCCACGCCGAAGCCCGCCACATTGGCGACGCCTCCGAGCCGCTCGACCGACCCGGTGCCGGCCGCATCCCGTCGGAGCGCCCACACGTTGCCGTTCACATAGTCGGCGAAGACGTAGGCCCCGTGCAGCGCGGTGATCCTGCCGCCCCGGTACACGCGCCCGCCGGTGATCGAATTGCCCCGGTCGTTGCCGCTGCCGTGGGCGTACACATGCACCGGTGGCACGTGCCGGAACGCGGGCTCGGTCAGGAATCCGACCGGCGCTCCGGCGCGCGGCCCGGCCACCCGCCCCTCGCGGAAGGGCCACCCGTGATTGGCTCCGGCGCGGCTCACAAACACCATCTCCCAGCGGTCCTGCCCCACATCGCCGATCCACAGGTCGCCAGTGGCCGGGTCGAAGGAAAAGCGCCATGGGTTGCGGAGCCCGACCGCGTAGAATTCGGTGCGGACATTCGTGGGGTTGATCGATGCTCCGTTGAAGGTGGTCGCACCGACGAAGGGATTGTCGGCCGGGATGGCGTAGTTGGTGGTGATCATCCACCCGTTGGCGGCGTTCCGATTCGGCGGCAGCGACCCGGGCCGCTGATCGACGTCGATCCG
>JAIXXC010000188.1 GCA_027490985.1 Verrucomicrobiales bacterium | reverse complement strand
TACGTGAGCACCATGACCGAGAGTGTGACCCGTTTCACCGATGACGGGCGGCAGTGGGAAGCCGATGTCTTCAGCAACCTTCACAAGTTGGCCTTCATTCCCAACAAGACCGTTCGTGACGGTCTCCTCGTCGTGGGGACGGCCGGCGTGTTCGTGCTGAGTCTGTCCGGCGTGGTGCTCTTCGTGATCACCCGACCCCGGAGCCGATCCGGCGGCGCGGTTTGATTCCAGGGTGAGATCCATGGGCTCGAATCCTGACCCTCCGACGGGACTTCCCGATCCGAAACCATCGCGGAAGCCCGCCTTGTGGATCGAGGGGGATCCGTCCCAAACCGAACGGATCCGCCAGGCCTTGGCGGCTGCGGGTCTGCGGATGGTGGCGTGGGATTCCCTCAGCCCGGATCCGGAGGGCGCGAGCCCTGTGTATCCGGTCGGTTCGAACATCGCCGCCCCGGACGAGGTGTTGTGGGTGTCCGCGGATCAGGCGGATCAAGCGGGCCTCGCCCTGGAAACATGGCTTCGGATCCGCCCGGGAGAACCTCAGTCGGTCGAATCGCCGGAGAGTTTGCACCGGTGGGAATGGGCCTACATCCAGCGCGTTTTGAGCCACTGCGGAGGCAACATCTCCGCGGCGGCCCGACGCTTGGGCATTCACCGACGCTCGCTTCAGCGCAAGCTCTCCAAGCAACCTCCCCGGCGCTAGGCCGTCCCGGGGTCGCCGGCAGGAACACTTCGTCGGGTCCCGATCGAGCGCTCAGGGGCGACTCTCGAGCGCCTTCAGCGCCTCGCGGATCCGCGTCTCTTGAGGTCCGGTGGGCACCGTCTCCAGAACGGCCCTCAGATCGGCGGCCGCGCCGTCCCGGTCACCCAGCTGGGACTTGAGCCGGGCCCGATCGACCCGCTCGGCGGCGGCGCTGCGGGCGTCGGGTGCCAGTGCCACCAGCAGGTCGGAATAGGGCAGGGCCGATTCCACTCCGGATCGCTCCATTGTGAAGGCGCGCAGGTTGTGGATCATGCGGATCAGGATGGATCGAGGCGTTGCCCCCTCGAGGAATTCGCTCCGGACCGGGACGCCGGCGCTTTGGCTGCCGAGTTCATCGGCCTCGGAGAAGGTGATGGGAATACCCCCGTTGAAGGGATCGTAGAGGCGGGGAGTGCCCCCGGGGGGCGAGTGGCGGACCAGAAAGTGTCCGGGCAAGGGCAGTCCCTGAAGGTGAGCGATGCCGGCGGCTCTGGCCACTTCGAGGAACACGATGCTCAAGGTGATGGGGATCCCCTCCCGGTCTTCCAGGACCGACTGGAGATGGCTGTTGGCCGGATTGCGGTAATCACCGCGGCTTCCGTGGAAACCCTGTTCCTCGAAGAGAAATCGCCGCAACGCGTCGATGCGATCGGCCTCGGACTGCACGCGGTCCACGTGGGAGCGGGCGTCGGATCCCAGTTCGGCCAATTGGCGTTCCACCTCGGCGATTTCCAGTTCGGGGTGGTCATGCCAGGCCAGCAGGAGGGCGGCATGGGCCAGACGGATCTCGGCTTCGGGCTTGGCCAGTTCGGCCACCAGCGCCTCGCGTGCGACCTCGTGGTGCAGTTCCTTGGCCAATTTCCGGAGCCGGCCCGCTTCGTTCTCCAACCGCTGGGCCCGTTCCTGGAGGAATCGATCGGCGGCGGCGGGATGCGCTTTGAGAGCTTCGCGAGGTTCCCGACCCGCCGTGAACCCGGCCACGACCTCCGGGGGCAATTCGGGCGGTCGGGCTTCGGCTTGGCCCGATCGGAACCCCCGGAATTCGGCCGTGGTGTTCCGGAATTTGGCCAAACCCACGCGGGAACCCTGGAGTGCGCGGTCGGTGCTCCGGAAGACGACCTCGCCATTGACCGAGCATTCCCAAATACCATCGATCTGCCGGACCTTCAGCGTGTTCCAATCGCCCCCGCGATAGGCCGCCGATGGGACGGTTCCGAGGATCCGCCACGAGAAGACGTCCGGTCCCTCGAAGGCGGTGAGGCGGAGTTCGCCGCCGGTGGGGTAGAAGCCGTAGTGGCGACCGGAGTCATCGCCCGCGAAAATGAGGCCGGCGGCCCCCGATTCGTCGGAGAGGCGGACCGTGACCTGCAGTTCGGCCCCGGAGGTCATCGGCTCCCGGTGCAACACGTAGGACCGGCCGCCGAACCCCGAGCCCGGGCCATCCCCGAAAATGCGGCTACCCTTCTGATGCCAGTGCGAACCGAGGAAGGATTCCCATTGCTGAGTCTTGAGGGCCGACAGGCGCAACCAACGGTCCATGGCCATGGGGTTCGGTTGCTTGACGAGCACCCTGAGGTGGTTGGCCGGCGTGGCGAACCCCAGGTTCTGGGTCAGCAGACTCTTGGCGTTGACGATGCCATGGACCCGTCCGGCCCGGTCGATCAGCGGGCCGCCGCTGTTGCCGGGTTCGATGGGCATGGCCAGTTGCAGCATCGGGTGCCCCTCGAGATCTCTGCGCGCGGAGAGCACGCCCTCGACGACACTGTGGTCGAGGCCGAGTGGATGCCCCAGCGCGATGACCGGAGCGCCCTGGGGCAGGGCATCGCTGTCACCCAGCGGCAGGGCCGACAGACCCGAGGCCCGGACGCGCACGATGGCCAGATCGTGAGGCCGATCCCAGGCGTGGATGCCAGTGACCTCCGGAGTGCTGCCGTCGGCCAAGCGCACCTGGATGGCCCGCCCTTCGCCGATGACATGGAGACTGGTCGCGATGAGACCTTCGGCATCGATCACGAACCCGGTCCCGACGCCCTCCTGCGAGCCATCGCGTCCGCGACCCTCGATGCGGACGATGGATTCGCGGGTCCGGGCGACCAACTCGGCCGTGTTGAACGCGGGGAGGTCGGCGGGAGTTTTCGGCTTGCGCGCGGTCGCCCCGGTTCCCGCCTTGCCCGCTTTGGGTTTCCGATCGGGCGACGCCGCCTGCACCGCGAAGAGGCCCAGGAGGCTGAGGAGGAGCAGGGTGGAGCGCACAGGCGGAGGCTAACGCGGATCGGCCGAGACGCGAGCCCCGGAAAGGAAACGCTGAAACCCGCCGCCAAGGAGTTCCGACACGTCCCGCTGGATTTCCGCGTCGGTGACGGCCCAGCCGGCCGCGGCCACCGCCGCATACTTCTCCGACAGGACCTCGGTCAGGAGGGCGCGGGAGTGCTGCCATTTGTAGAGGACCTGATCGAGCACACGGGCATCGGAGTGCTGCGGGGTGAAGGAGGTGCCCAACAACTCCAGGCGCATCGTGGTGATTTCGCGGATGAGTTGCGGAGTGTTGGTGAACCACCAGCAGCCGAAGGGGTGGAGGTTGGGGAATTTGCGGGCGAGCACGACGAGTTCGTGCTGGTTCTCGCGGGCGAGGCAGGTGACCAGGAACCGGTTCTCCGGGTGGGCGGCACACAGGGCCTGAAGGGCGCCGAGATCCGCGCATCCGACGCCGTCACCGGCCATGCGGAGGCGGGGATTGACCGCTCGCTTCACGCCCATCATCAGGGCGAAGGCCTGTCCGTGGTCCCGGCAATGCGGCAAGACGGCCCCCTCGATGAGGCGTGCGATGTCCGAATCGGCCGGCCAGGCGAACGACGGCGGCAGCGACACCATGCAATAGCGGCTGTCGATGCGGGCCGTCCAATCGGCCAGGAAGCGTCGAACCTCGCCGAGGGTCTGCGGGTTGAGGTCGCGGGTGACGGCGTAGCCCTGGGTCCGGAGCCAGTCGGAAGTTTCGGGCCAAGCCACCAGGAGCGGGTCGATGCGCAAGGCAGCCACGAAACGGGGATCCCGCGTGAAGCCCCGATCCCAGGTGGGTCGTTCCACGGGGTCGAACGGGGAGTTGGTCATGCAGATGGAGGCGAGGTTGGCCTTCTCCATGACCAAGTCGATGAAGCGGTCGGGCTTCTGCGCGGCGTACCAAGTCCGGAGGCGGGGCAGGTCGTTGTTGCGGGGATCCAAGCCGAGCTGGTTCAGGGTGGTGACCACCCCGCGACACGCCTCGGAGACGGGGGAATGGTCGATGAACAGGGTCTTCCAGACCCAGTCGGCCTGCTCTTGCCGGGTGGCGCTCCAGAAGTGTTCCAGGGAGATCTCCATCTGGCGCGAGGCTTCGCTGACGAGATAGTGGTACACCAGGAGCTCGTCGATGCCCCAGAGCAGCAACTCGCCTTGGGCGGGATCGTAGAGGTGGGTGTGGATGTCGTGGACCGGGGTGGCCTGGACGATGCGGGAAACTCGTGCTGGGAGCGAATCAGCCATGGACTTGCGACGATCAAAGGTCAGCCCCCTCGTCTGTGGCAACCCCAGATCCACCGGAAACGCCGGTGGGTGTGGATCCGGCATAGCGGCTCGGATCGGGCGGATGCCCCCGAAGGAGCAGAAGATGCGTCGACGGGCGGCGTGGTTTTGACACTTGGAAGAACCGCAGATTCGGATTGGAGTCGGTGGATGAATCCAGTGTCGCGCAGGGAGTTCTTGAGGGTATCGATGGGGGCCTCCATGGGAGCGTGGATGGGGGTCGATCTGGAGGGCGCCGAGTCGACGCCATCGGGTGTCGTCGGCAGTCAACTCTATGGGTGGGGGCAGTACTACCAGCGGGAGGGCAAGGATCTGAATGCCCACTTGGGCGAGGTGTTCTCGGCGCTCCGCGATGCGGGTTATGACTATGCCGAGGGCAATCTCGATTCAGGGCGTCCGGAGAAGAACGCGGAGTTCGCCGACAAGCTCCGGGCCAAAGGATTGAGGCCGGTGAGCCTCTATACGGGTGGGGCGCTCCACAATGACGGTGCCGAGGGCGTGGTCGAACGCTTGGTGGCGGCCGCCAAGGTCGCCGCACACTCCGGCTTCGAGGTGATCGTGTGCAATGTGGACCCGATCGGCCGCGACAAGACCGACGTCGAATTGGTCCGGCAAGGCAAGGCGCTGGCACTCCTGGGGCGTGAGTTGAAGGGACTGAAGTTGCGACTCGGGGTGCACCATCACACGCCCGAACTCGGCCGCGCAGGGCGCGAATATCACCACAATTTCGCGGTGACCCGGGCGGGCGAGGTGGATTTCTGCATCGACACCCACTGGCTGTACCGGGGCGGCATCGCTCCGATGGACGCGCTCCGGCAGTACGGAGATCGCGTGGTGTCCTGGCACTTGAGGCAGAGCCGGGACAAGATCTGGTGGGAAGACCTCGATACGGGCGACATCGACTATTCGGAGATCGCCGCTCTGGCCCGGTCGCGGAAATGGCCGCGTCGGTTCTCCGTGGAATTGGCGCTCGAAGGAGGCACCCGGATCACACGGAGCGGGGTCGAGAACCATCGCCGCAGCCGGGAATTCGTCCGCAGGGTGTTCGGGGTCTGAGGCCCCGACCGGTCTTTGGTTCCGACGATGGGGCCGATCGCTGGGGCTGATCGCGGTGGGGCAGGCCTACTTGTCGGCCTTGCGCGCGGCTTTCTCGGCTTTCGCGTTGTCTTCGAGCAGTCGGGTGAGGGACTCCGACGGTTTGAGTCCGAAGGCCGTGGCGGCGGACTTGACCGCATCCGGGCCGAATTCCTTGGATTTCTTGGCCGTGGCCAACCGGACGGGCCAGGTTCTCGAGCC
>JAIXXC010000203.1 GCA_027490985.1 Verrucomicrobiales bacterium | reverse complement strand
TTGACCAGGAAGGTCGGCATCGAGTGTCCGACGAGTCCGAAGAACCCCCGCCGCACCTCCTCGTGCAGTTCGAAGATGCCCGGTTGGGTCAGGTAGTAGGCGTTGGTGGCGCCGATCTTCTCCTCCATGAAGGTGTCGCCCAAATCGATCAGGAAGTCGGGCTGGTCGGCCAGCATGTTGGTGAGGGCCAGTTTCCAGACCGCGGGTTCGTTGTCGCGATGGTGGGGATCGGCCTCGAGGGCGAAGGTGAAACGACTGCCGCGCGCCCGTTGTGTGTGGAAGGTGCGCATCGGACCGACCTGGGGCGGATTCCCGTCCTTCGCCACGGTTTGCACCCGATAAAAGTACCGCTGATTGGGGGACAGGCCCTCGAGCGTGAACAGCGCCGGAATTCCTGCGGTCACCGCACGGGATTCGGACCGGAGCGGATACGTTCCCGGATCCGTTCCGTATTCGAGGGTCACGGTGAGGTTGGATTGCGACAAAAGATTGAGCGCGATGGATCGATCCGTCGGCCGACCCAGCAGGACGTCATACAACAGAGCGCCGGGCGGTCCGTTGGTCGATCCGCCGCCCCCTCCTCCACCACCCGCCACGGTCAGCACGGCACTCCGACTGCGCACGGTCGACGGCCAACCCACCGTGGTCGCCGCGAATTCCACCTCATAACTACCGGCGTCCGCGGCCGCGACGCTGGGCAGCTCCAGTCGGCTCAGGTAGACGCTGGTATCGACAACCGTCAGGTTCGTCACCCCGGGCAGGGCCACCCCATTGCGATACCATTGGGCGCGGGCCCCTTTGGCGTAGATCGTCGCCATGGCCCAGAGGGTCACCGGCGCGCCCGGAGACACCGACGATCCTTCCGGCTGGACGCCGATGTACGGCGGATAGGACTCCGGCTTGATGGCCTCATGCGCCGCGGTCAGCGACGTGACCACCGGAGCCCAGGCGGCTTGGCCGATCAGGTCGGTCTGCTCCAGCGGATCATTGAGGATATCGAACAAACTCTGACTGAATCCCCCGCCCGCACCGGCGGGCAGCTTGGTGCGGATGAGTTTGAAGACGGTCGTGGTTCCCTCTTTGGGATACAGCCCAAACAAAGCGCTGCCGGCACTGCTGCCAGCCACCAGAGGGGCAGAGCGGAAATCGCTGGCCTTCCACCCGTTGGTGGCCCGAAGCAACTGGGGCCAGAGATTGAGGCCATCGAATGGAGCGGTGTTCCCCGGGGTAACGGCGGTGGCCGCACACAGGGTCGGGAACCAGTCGGCCACTCCGATGAACTGCTGGCAATGGGTGATGCCCGAGGGCAGCACCCCGGGCCACCGGATGGCCGCCGGCGTGTGGATGCCTCCGTCGAAGAGATCCCCCTTGTCGCCCCGCAACGGCAGATTGGATCCGCCGGTGGATTGCTGTCCGCCATTGTCCCCGAAGAACACCACCACGGTGTTGGTGGTGTTGCCGCCGCCATCGATCTGACCCAGCACCCGACCCAGGGCATCGTCCATGTGCTCCATGGCGGCGAGGAGTTTCTGCCGATTCACGTTGGTGGTTCCGATCGAGGCATAGCGGGCGAGGTATTCGGCCGGGGCGCTCACCGGCCCATGGACCGCGTTGAACGCCAGGTAGAGGACCAGGGGTTTCAGGGGATCCCGCTCCTTCAGGCAGCGCACCGCCCGGTCGGCCAACAGGTCGGTCGACCAACCCTCATCGAGGTTGGTCTGGCCGTTCTGCCACCAGTCGAGGGAACCAGTCTCCTGGCTGACGTGGGTGAGGTAGTTGATGGCCCCGGTGTATTCGCCGTAATGGAGGTCCCAGCCGCGATTCTGAGGCTGGTATTCCAGGTTCTCCCGGATGACCGGCCGGGAGATGCCCGCGATCGTCACATTGGTTTCCGTGTTGTAGAGCCCGCCCAGATGCCATTTGCCGCACATGAAGGTCTGGTATCCCGCGGCACGGAAGGTCTCCGGCAACGTATGCTCCTGGAGGCTCAGTCCCCGGGAATTGTTCACGGCCGTGCGGATGGGATTGCGGCCGGTCAACAAGGCCGATCGGGTGACGCTGCAGACCGGCGTCGCGTAGAAGCGTTCGAGTCGGATGCCCTCGCGGCCCAGGCGGTCCATGTTCGGCGTTTTGGCGAAGCCACCGTGAGCCCCCAGGTCGCCGAAGCCGTGATCGTCGGTCACCACGATGACCACATCGGGACGGGTCGTGGGTACGGTGACCAGGAACCGATTGGTCACGCTCAAGGCCGGAGACCCGGAGTCGGTGACGATGATCTCCACCACATGGATCCGACCGTCTTGGCCGACCGTCGGCGACCAGTCGAAACGGCCGGTCACCGGATCCACCGAAGCTCCCGTCAGAGTCGTTCCCAGGCGATACGACAGCGTCTGGGAAACTCCATCCGGGTCGGTGGCGCCGAATTCCTTGCGCAACGATCCGCCGACCCGGACTTGATGCGGATCGGAGGCCCCTGCCGGAAACACGGGCGGCCGGTTGGTGGACCCTCCCCCGCCGGAACCGGCGCTCCCGGTGAACCGCACCAGCACCTCATTGTCGAGGACCAGATTGGACGACCAGATGAACCGGGCCCCGGATTTCGAGAACACCGAGGGGAAGCGCGTGTAGGCAGGCTTGTTGTCCACACCGACCTCCGCCTCGGAGAACACCGAGGCCCGAGGCCATGCGGAATCGTCGAAGGCCGGTCGGGTCCAATCGGTGGGCACGGGGTAATGCAACGCCCAGGCGTTGGTGCCGGCATTGGAATCGAGGGGGACAGCCGAGGAATCCCGCGTGCCATCGGGCCGCTGCACCACCAGGGCCGGGTCGTTGAGCGGCGCGATGTAGAAGGTCTGGGCCCGCCAATCGGGGCCGGTCACCGTGCCATCGCTGAAGCTGGCCATGAAACCGCCGTCTCCCGCATGGAACGGATTGCCTCCGTTGAGTTCGGTGCCGAGCCCCAGATTCTCCTCCCAGTCCACCAGACGCACCGCGTAGGTCACGGGGCGTTTGGCCCGGAAACGCACCACGCTCGAGTTGAACGGGGTGTACGGCACCGGATCCACGGCGACCCGGGTGCCGTTCACGTACAATTCGAAATAGTTGTCGGCGAACAAGTACCCGGTGATCACCTCGCCGTCCGGATCGACAGTCACCACCGGGACCGCATTGAGATCCACGCCGGCGATCCCGTCGGGCCGGAATTCGCTGACGTCGTTGTACAGGTCGGAGGCCTTGGGTCCGTCGACGAACGCCGTGCCTGCGGGGACCGTCCAGATCGACCCATCCCCGGCCGTGATCCGGCCCACCGCGGCGACGCGTTGCCCTCCGGGAAGCAGGTTGCCCGTGACCAGGGTCGCCGGCCCCCGGGACACCGACCCCGATCCGGACCCCGATCCCCCGGAGACTGTCAGGACCGCCGCGGCGCTCAGGGTATTGCCCACCGCATTGGAGACGCGCACGGAATACTCACCGGCCGCGGCTGACGAAACGGGGGAGATCTTCAGGGACGTCGACCGGGCGCCCGAGACCGAGACGGAATCCTCCAGCGCCACCCCGTTGCGGAACCATTGGTGGTTCAAGGTCCCGGCTCCCTGCGACACCACCGTGAAGGACACCGATTCGCCCACGGCGGCCGCAACCCCAGCCGGTGGGACGACCACCAGCGGTTCCTGCAGCGAGGCCAGGGCCGGCGCGGGTTTCCAATTGGGGTAGTTGGTGGTCCGCAGGCCGGCTGAATCGAGATAGGTCACCTTCACGATGCCCGCCGTGCGATCCAGCGAGTAGGTCCAACTGTTGGTCGCCGGTGCCGAGGCGGGCACACTGTAGAGGAGCTGATACTGGTCGGGACCCAGTCGGGAGAAGGTCTTGAGCGCGGCTCCATTCAGGGCCGTTCCTGAGGGCCTCACCGGGTTGACCCGGGGTTGAACGCCCGCCTGGCTGACCACCTGCCCCTGACCATTGGTGCTGACAACGGCATCCACCTCGCCGTGGAAGCCCCCGTTCACGTACGGCATCGAGAGGGAGGCGTGGTAGTGGTAATAGCCGAGGGCATTGGTGTGACCCCGGAAGGAGTCCAACCCCACCGGCGCCACCCCGTCGGGCTCGGTCAACCCGTAGATCGGATACCCGTCCATGGCGAAGGCGATGGGCAGGGCCGAACCCAGCACATTGGTGAGATGCAACGGGGCCGCATGGTAGTGGTAATCGTCGGCACGACCGCAGTGTCCGCCCCATTGATCGAGTTCACCGATCAACGCCGAGATCTCGCCACGATTGTTGGCCGGGTTGAAGATCGGGATGCCATTGGCTGCCAAGGCGATGGCTCCCTGCAAAAAGGTCTGCGAGGTGATGGGTTGAGGGTGGGCCGCTTCCACCGGTTCGACGGGCAGGCGCCACTGGTTCGTGCCGAAGTAATACGTGGGCACGGGAATCTGCCGCTGCCAGGCGGTGATCCCTTCCATCATGCCATGGGCGGGCATGCCGTCGGACCCGACCATGAACGACTCGGCATTCCACCAGAACCGCACCGAGGGCTGGAACCGTACGAAGGTGCGCGCCAGCAAATCGGCCCGCGCCGAGGTCTGGGCTGTGGCGCTCTTGGGCAGGCTCCGCAGGCGCATCTTGGCCGCGGCCGGCGCGGCCGGTGCGGGCGATGCGGGCGGTTCGTCGTGACGGTGCCAGTCGTGGGCCCAAGCCGATCCGACCGCGAGGAAGGCCGCGATAACGGCACCCCAAGGCATCCATCGACTCGATACGCCAGGACATCCAGTACTCATGAACTCATCAGACGCCCCGAAGAT
>JAIXXC010000260.1 GCA_027490985.1 Verrucomicrobiales bacterium | reverse complement strand
GCATGAATTGCGCGGGGAAGGTCACGGTGCCTGCGGCCCTGCTGATGGTGACCCTGCCTTCTTCGAGGGGTTGGCGCAGCGTCTCCAGGACCGTCCGCTTGAACTCGGGCAATTCGTCGAGAAAGAGCACGCCGTGGTGGGCCAGGGAGATCTCGCCCGGTGTGGGGTGGGAGTTGCCCCCGAGCAGTCCGGCATCGCTGGCCGTGTGGTGTGGAGACCGGAAGGGGCGACGGGTGATCAGCGCCTGACCGGAAGGCAGTTGCCCCACGACGCTGTGGATCTGGGTGGCTTCGAGCGCCTCGGACAACGTCAAGGGCGGCAGGATGGTCGCCAGACGGCGTGCGAGCATGGACTTGCCGGTGCCGGGCGGCCCGATGAGCACGAGATTGTGACCGCCCGCCGCGGCCACCTCGAGGGCCCGTTTCACCGATTCCTGTCCGCGAACCTCGTCCATGTCCATGGGGTCGGTGTCGCCCCGCTGGAAAAGATCCCCGGTATCCACCTTCAGGGGCGGGATCGCGGTCTGGCCCGCGAGGAATTGAGCGGCTTCCTGGAGGCATCGGATCGGGATGACATCGAGTTGGTCCACGACGCCCGCTTCGGCGGCGTTCTCGGCGGGCAGCAGAAGACCCCGACACCCCTCGGCCTTGGCCCGGAGTGCCAGAGCCAGGGCCCCTTTGACAGGGCGGACGGCCCCGGTGAGCGCCAGCTCGCCCACCATGGCGAACGCGGTGAGATCGCGGGGCACGAGTTGTTTGCTGGCCACGAGGATGCCCACAGCGATCGGCAGATCGAAGCTGGGCCCCTCTTTGCGGACGTCGGCAGGGGCCAGATTGATGGTGGTCCGCCCTGGCGGGAACCGGAAGCCGCTGTGGATGATGGCCGTGCCCACGCGGTCTCGCGATTCACGCACGGCCGCATCGGGCAGGCCCACCAGGACGATTTGCTGGGCCCCGGGCCCCGAGTCGACTTCGACTTCGACGGGGAAGGCGTCGATTCCTTGAACCGAGGCGGAACGGATTTGTGCGAGCATGGGAGGGTCGGAGCGCGGTCTATGGCCGGTGTCATGGATCGATTCGGTGGAAGCTCGCGGGTTCTTTCACGGCGGGTGCAGTTTTCTTTCGGGGAGTCGTCAGGGGCTGGGTCGGGTCGAACTGCCGCCGCCCCACCCGGTGCCGTGCCCCAGAACCGACTGGTGCCCGGCGGTGCACGTTGCCCGGAGCAATTGTGGCAGGCCGCGTGATTTGACGATTGCCGGTGCCAAGCCGGGAGCCTAGAACGGGCGAGTCGCTGGCTTGCCGGCGGCTGGGTGGACACCGGAGAACCAACATCTCGTCCACCCGTTCCGGGTCGGGTGCACTTGTTTCAGCAGGGTTCTCCACCCTCGCCTCCTTGGTGTGTCCGGCCCGGAACTCCTCTTCGGATTCGAAAAAACAGGCGACCTGTCTCCAGGTCGCCTGTCGCATTGAGGCTTCGAATCGCCCCGATCGTCCGCGTCGGGAGGCTAGGGCTTCACCCGGTAAAAGCGGGTCTCGCTCGGGGTGGGCCTGCCTCAAAAAAACGGAAAGTAAAAAATGAGGTTGGTGATGGTTGGGTCTGGCGCATGGCCCAGTCGTAGTAGCCACTGACCGAGACCTCGAGTATCCGACAAAGCTCTTCGACGGAATTGTTGTTTTCATGGCCGCAACCCGGAAGAAGCGCTCGGTGGCGGTTCGGAGAGGATGACGGAGGTTGTTCTAGAATGCCCCGTTGCTCCTTGAGATGACGATGGGTGCGCCGGCAGGGATGCGGTTTCCGGGTGGGAAACGAAGGTCAGCGGAAGAGACGTTGGAGAAAGTCCGGACGAACCTGGGCCAGTTTGATGACGAAAGCGGCGGAGAGGACGACGACCACAACGACGAGGGCGACCGCAATGGCTCGAAAAGCTTTGACCCGCTGCTGGAAGGAGTCCTTCTCCAGTTCGCGCTGGGTCTGCCACAGGGCCAGTTCCCGTTTGACCAGCAGGTCTGCCTGCGTGGGATCCGGACTGTGGTACACTCGCCATCCGTCCTCCCTGGGGACGAAGGAGGGCAATTCGGCGGGAAGGCCGGATTCCGGGATCGATTCGTAGCCGCTGATCGCCCAGAACTCGGCATCCTCCCGGGTCCAGATCCGCGAAATTCCCTGATTGCGAGCGAGGATCCGGAGTCGTCGCCACAGTGCCGAGCGACAAGCGTCGGGTTCCACGGTCGGGTGGGTGGGCAACGCCTCGCTGTGGAGCAGGGCCTGATCGCCTTCGACCAGCAGTCCGATGCAGTGGAGGATCCGGCCGTCCGGGGAGGTCACCACCTGGAACTCGGTCAGGAACTTGCCGAGTTCGGCGGCGGGCAATCCGGCTTCGCGCCACAGCGTCTCGAGGGATTCGAGATCCTCGACCGTCGCACGTCGCGATTCCAGAGAGACCGGGTCCATGGGTGCACGATATCCCCGATCGTCGGGCTTTCAATCCGGGCCGACGCGGTCAATTGAAGACGATGCCCAACCGCAGGTAGGTCGGGACGTCGAGATCGACCCCCTTGTGCCGGTTCCGTTCGGTGTTGTCGAAACGGCCCCGCTGGGCGATGTCGAAATTCATGAGCATCTGCGAGTCGGGGCGCCGACGGGTGGGCTTGTTGCGTTGCCCGTTGAGGATGCGCTGACGTTGCTCGATGTTCAGTTCGGGCGGTGGCGGGATGAGTCGGGAATCGGTGGTGCCGCGGGTTTCGGGCTCCCGGTTGAAATCCTCGCCATCGAAGGCGGTGTTCGAGGCTCTGGGGATCGGGGTTCCGCTCTCCGATGGGGCGGGAGCGACCTCGTTCCGGGCGAAGCCCGATCCGACCAGCGGGTTCGGGGCCGAAGCGGCCGGCCGTGTGGTGATGGCCGTGACGTGGAGGTGCCCGGTCAGGTCCGGATCGATCGTGGCCCCGACGATGAATTCAGCGGTCGGGCAGCGTCCTTGCAGGGCCTCGATCAACCGCTCGACTTCACCGATCTGGAGATCGTCGCCTCCGGACACGCTGATCAGGACCTCCTTGGCCGAGGCCAGAGCCGAACCGGTGTCGAGGAACGGATGGGTCAGGAGCTGTTCGGCCGCGGCATGGGCCCGGTTCTCTCCGGTGGCCTGCACGGCGGCGAACGCGCTTTCGGCATGCCG
>JAIXXC010000251.1 GCA_027490985.1 Verrucomicrobiales bacterium | reverse complement strand
CGAATCCGGGTCGGTTACACGCAAGGTTCCTGGAATGAATGGCTCATCGAATTCGGGGAGAATCGATGGGGATGGATCGCCGAAGCGCAGGGATTCTACGCGGCCAGCTTCGAGATCCCACCACCGCCGGATCTGCCCGAGCGCGGTGCCCTGACGCTGGGGGCCACCCTCCGGATTGGAGAGATCGAATACCGAATCCGGGACGTCAAAACCACCGAGGTTCTGGGCAGCGAAGGGACCCTCCCCGTGGTGGCGGTTCCGGGGCGCACCGCCGTGAGCGTGGATCTGGGTGGGCCCGACCGGCAATTCGCCAACCTGGAGTTCTCCGACACCGGGACTCGGGTGTTCGTCGGTCACACCCTCACCTTCGACGAGCTGGAGTTCAGCGACCTGCGTCCCCTGCCCGGTTGGACCACCGATCGGCTGGAGAAGGAGACGACCGGCAGCGACGCCCTGAATTGCCCGGCCTGCGGCGCCGCGATCGAGTTGAGGGCCGCCGGCCAGAGCATGCGGGCGCTGTGCGGGCATTGCGGTTCACTGCTGGACACCTCGCATCCGCAGCTCCGACTCATCGAACAGGCCATCGCCTCGGAGCCCCGTCTGATCATCCCCATGGGCCAGCGCGGCCGCTTCGACGGAGTCGAATACGCCTGCATCGGCTTCGTGCGACGCCGGGACGCCGAGGGGTACTCCTGGCAGGAATACCTTCTGTTCAATCCGTTCGCCGGCTTCCGATGGCTGGTCACCTACGAAGGGCACTGGAGCTGGGTCACGATGCTTCCGGAAGAACCCCGGAGAGTGGACGACCTGCCGGCCCACGACGGTCGGGGATACCGTCTCTTCGCCTCCGGCTCGGCCGCGGTGACCGAGGTGTGGGGCGAGTTCTACTGGGCGGTGCGGATCGGTGAACGCACCCTCGTCTCCGACTTCATCGCGCCCCCGTTCGTCCTGTCGCAAGAGCACTATCCCGACCTCACCGAAGAAACCTGGTCCCACGGCCGATACCTGGAGCCCGAGGCCGTCTTCGGCGCCTTCGGTCTCACCGGACCTCCGCGGGAACGCTCCGGCACCTACCTCAACCAGCCGAACCCGCATGGGGAAAAGGGGCGCACCCTGCGCTGGCTGCTGCCGGTCTTCGGCATCGCATGGCTGCTGATCTCCCTGATCAGCGCGGGCACGAAGGATCAGGATCGCGCGTTCCGCGAATCGTTCAGCGTCGACCTGAGCGGCACCAACAAGACGCATGTGTCGGCCCCGTTTCGCATCGGGGGTACCCACCCGCAGGCGCTGCAGATCGACCTCCACACGCCGGTCAACCAATCGTGGGTGGAGCTGGACGTGGATCTGGTCAACACCAAGACCAAGGAGGTCCGTGAACTCAGCCTCGCCGCCGAGTACTGGAGCGGCATCGACGAGGGTGAGGCCTGGTCCGAGGGTGCGCGCCAGGCCACCGAACTGGTGCCCGCCATGGAACCCGGAGAATACCAGTTGGTGATGGATGTCGACGGTTCCCCAGAACTGGGGCGTGCCGAATTCCTCGTCGAGATCACTCGCGACGTGATGGTGTGGAGCAACGTGATCCTGGGGTTGGTGGCGTTGCTGGCCTACCCGCTCTTCCGCTGGATCCGCGAACACGCCTTCGAACGGGAGCGCTGGTCCCTCAGCGATCACTCACCGTACACCCCCATTTCGTCGGGTTGGGGCAGTAGTGACGATGACGACTGACCCGCCCAGATTCTTCCCACCATGCGCATCAAAACCCCCGTTTATCTGGCCTTCGGAACGGCCCTTTGCCTCTACCTGGCGGCTGCCGGACGCAATGGCTACAGCCTCATGAAGTCCTTTTCACCCTCGCGCCTCCTGCCCCACTCCCCAGCCACCCAGCACAAATAACCCATGAATCCCTTCGACTTCGTTCCCCGCGTCGCCACTTTCGTACCTGCGATCATCAACAGCGTCGTGTTCTCGGTCATCGGCCTGGTCACCTTCCTGGTGTGTTTCTTCATCGTCGACAAGCTGACTCCCGGAGAGCTCTGGAAGGAATTGGTGGAGCGCAAGAACACGGCCGTGGCCATCTTCTTCGGCTGTCTGGCCCTCGGGATGAGCCTCATCATCGCCGCCTGCCTCCACGGATAGTCGGTTCGCCTTCTGGCACCGCATGAACGATCGCGCTTCTCGCCTGCTGCTCCTGGGGAGCGTGTTTGTCATCGCCACCTGCGGGCTGGTCTATGAGTTGATCGCCGGCACCATCGCCAGCTACCTGCTCGGCGATTCGGTCACGCAATTCTCCACGGTGATCGGCGTCTACCTGTCGGCCATGGGGGCGGGCTCGTGGCTCTCCAAATTCATCGACCGGCGCGAAGGGTGGATCTTTGTTCAGGTCCAACTGCTCATCGGTCTCGTCGGAGGCGGGTCGGCGGCCCTCTTGTTCCTGTTGTTTCCGGTCGTCTCCTCATTCCGGGTGCCCCTGTACGGACTCATCTTCTTGGTGGGCATGCTCGTCGGACTCGAAATCCCCCTGCTCTTGCGGCTGCTCAAGGACCGCATCGAATTCAAAGACCTTGTCGCCCGGGTTTTCACCTTCGACTACATCGGCGCCCTGCTGGCCTCGCTGCTCTTCCCGCTGGTCCTCGTGCCGCATCTGGGGTTGGTCCGCTCCAGCTTCCTCTTTGGCATGCTCAATGTGGCCGTGGGGCTCATGAGTTCCCGGCTGCTGATACCGCCCGGGCCGCAACGCCGCCTCCTTTCGGTGAGCGGATTCCTGCTGCTGGGAGGCCTGCTGGCCGGATTCATCGCTTCCGAACGTCTCATGGCGTGGTCGGAGCGATCGGCCTACACCGACACGGTCCTCTACGCCAAGTCGTCCCCCTACCAGCGCATCGTGCTCACCCGCAATGGCGCGGACCTTCGACTGCACCTCAACGGCAACCTCCAGTTCAGCGCCCGCGACGAATACCGCTATCACGAGGCCCTGGTGCATCCGGGATTGGCCCGGCTCCCGGAAGCCCGTTCGGTGCTGGTCCTCGGCGGGGGCGACGGGTTGGCGGTGCGCGAAATCCTGAGATACCCGTCGGTGGATCGGGTGACGCTGGTCGACCTCGATGGCGACATGACCCGCCTCTTTCGCACGCAACCCCTGCTGACCCGGCTCAACGGGGATTCGTTGAACCACCCGAAGGTCTCGGTGGTGAATGCCGACGCGTTCACCTGGTACGCCACCAACCGACAGCGGTTCGACTTCGTGGTGGCCGATTTCCCGGACCCGTCGAACTTCAGTCTGGGAAAACTGTACACCACCACCTTTTTTCAACGGGTGCGCTCTTCGCTCGAACCCGGCGGGGCCCTGGTGGTGCAGTGCACGTCGCCCTACGTCGCCCGCAAGACCTTCTGGTGCGTCAACCAGACCCTCCGCGCCTCCGGATTCAACAGAACGGCCCCCTATCACCTCTACGTTCCGAGCTTCGGCGAGTGGGGGTTCATCCTGGCCTCCGACCAACCGATGGAAGCCCCCCTTCGCCTGCCGACAGGGTTGCGCTACCTGACCGGGACCACCGCACCGAGCCTGTTCGAATTCCCTCCGGACATGGACGCGGTTCCGGTGGAAGTGCATCGGCTGAACAACCAGATGCTGGTCCGCTATTTCGAGGAGGAGTGGGCGCAGTATGTCCACTGAGGAGTCCATGATCCCGCCGCTGCAACCGGGTTCCCCCACCCACGGTCCCCGTCGCACCACGCGTCGCGAGTTCCTGGGTGCGGCCACGGTGGGGGCCGCGTTCGGGTGGGCCGGCTGCAACGCCGCGCCCCGGTTCACGGGCGCCATCGTGGGCCCCGACCGGGCCCTGGGACACCGCCTGAGGGACCGCGACCTGCCGCCGCCCGAATCGTCGGAGCGCCATGATGTCGTGATTCTGGGAGGCGGCATCGCCGGATTGGCCGCGGCCCGATCCCTCGCTCTGCGGGGCCTTCGCGACGTGGTCCTGCTGGAACTCGAACCTGAAACCGGCGGCAATTCGCGCAGCGGGATCAATGCGGTCTCGGCACACCCCTGGGGAGCCCATTACCTGCCCCTGCCCGGTGCGCAGGCCAACGAGGTGCGGCAACTCCTCGCAGAATTGGGGGTCGTGACCGGCTTCGATGCCCAGGCACGCCCGATCTACCGCGAGGAATACCTCTGCCACGATCCCGCCGAACGGCTGTTCGTCCATGGGCGCTGGCAGGAGGGGCTGATTCCCCAACTGGGCCTCGACCCGGGCGAACGGGATCAGGTGAGCGCCTTCTTGCAGCGCATGGAGGCGTTTCGACACCAATCCGGGGCCGACGGTCGCCCGGCCTTCGCGATCCCCGTGGACCGGAGTTCGCAGGATCCGATGCTGCTGGACCTCGACCGCATCACCATGGCCCGGTGGATGGACCGTGAGGGGTTTCAAGCCGCACCCCTGCGCCGGTATGTGAACTACTGCTGCCGCGATGATTTCGGGGCCGGTATCGATCGGGTCAGCGCCTGGGCGGGGATCCATTACTTCGCGGCCCGGTCCGGCGTGGCCGCCAACGCCCCGACCCACTCGGTGCTGACCTGGCCCGAAGGCAACGGCTGGCTGGCGGCACGGCTGCGGGAGCCGGTTCCGGCCGGCCAGATCCGCTCGGGCCATGCCGTCTTCGGGATCCGCCACGACGATCGGGGCGCCGAGATCGACGTCTTCGATGCCGCGAAGAATCGGTCCCTGAGAATCGAATGCCGGGCGCTCATCGCGGCCATCCCCCGGTTCGTATACCGGCGAGTCCACGGCCTCCCGCCCGATCCCCACCTGCACTACCCGCCCTGGATGGTGGCCAATCTGACGCTGGATTCCCGACCCGAATCCCGGGGCATGCCGCTGTGCTGGGACAACGTCATCGATGGCTCTGACGGCCTCGGGTATGTCGATGCCGGCCACCAGAGCCTGTTCCCACACCCGCGTCGAACCGTGCTCACGTATTATCGACCGCTGGACTCGGCAGACCCGGCGACCGCCCGAGCCGAGGCGTTGAAGGCCGATTGGTCTCACTGGTGCGATCTCACCCTCGACGACCTGTCGGTGGCCCACCCCGATCTGCGTCGCCGCATCGAGCATCTGGATGTCCAGGTCTGGGGCCATGGCATGATCGCACCGGCACCCGGTTTCATCTGGGGACATCGCCCCGCCGCGCTGACCCAGCGCGAAGGCGTGGTCTACTTCGCGCACTCGGACATGTCCGGGATCTCCCTCTTCGAGGAGGCCTACACGCGCGGCCTCCACGCCGCCGACGCGGTCTTCCAACAGCTTCAAACCACGGCCTGACATGCACCCGATCGCCCCGATCCCCCCGAAAAACAGATCCGCCACGAAGGCCCTGTGCCAGCACACCCTGCTCGAATTCCACGGGTGCGACGCGGCCATCCTGGGGCGGGTGCAGACCATCCGTCAGCGGGTGCTGGAAGCCGTGACGGCCGCCCAGGGAACCATCGTCAAACCGGTCTTCCACGAATTCAGCCCCTGGGGGGTGAGCGGTGTGGTGGTCATCGCCGAAAGCCACGTGACCATCCACACCTGGCCCGAACACGGCTACGCCGCGGTGGACATCTTCTCGTGCAGTCGGAAACTCCGTCATGCCGTCGTGCGCGAGACCCTGCGTCGCTCGCTGGGGGCCGGGTCGGTCACCGCGCAGCGATTGAGTCGAGGGCTCATCCCCGCGCCTCAGCGCACCGGCGCCGGCAAGGCGAAGGCCACGTAGGCATCACCGCTGGGGGTTCCCATCTTGCCGCCACCACAGGCGATCACCACGTATTGGCGTCCTCCGACCGAATAGGTGGCCGGCGTGGCATAACCACCGGCCGGCAACGGGGCCTTCCACAACTCCCGCCCCGTCTTGCGGTCGAAGGCCCTCAGATGGGCATCCCGACTGGCCGCAATGAAGACCAGCCCTCCGGCCGTGACCAAGGGCCCCCCGTAGTTCTCGGTGCCCGTGGGAGGAACGCCTTGCGCGGTCAGTTCCTTGAACTCCCCGAGCGGGACTTTCCACCGGATGGATCCGGTATTGAGGTCGATGGCGTTCAGGGTGCCCCACGGCGGCTTCACAGCGGGATAGCCATTGCTGTCGAGCCACCGGTTGTAGCCGGTCATGGAATACGGGATGAGGCCCAGCGCATCGGCTCCGGCCGGTGCGGACCGGTCTTCGGCGGCGGAGTCCGGTTCCGATTCACCGCGCAGGAACGCCACCAGGCGCGCACGCTGTGCCTCGGAGAGGAAATCGAAGGCGGGCATCACTCCCTTGCCCGTCTGCAGGAGCTGGTGCAAGTCCGTGGCCTGCAGGCGTTTCTCGACCCCCACCAGCGACGGCACGTTCTGTCCGGGGTTGCCCAGCCGTTCCGGACCATGGCACACCGCGCAAATCTGCTGGTAGAGGGCCGCGCCCGAGGCTGCCGATTCCCCTTCCTTCCGACGGGTCTCCACCATGGTCAGGATCCAGGGCATCTCGTTGCCGTTGACGTAGAGCACCCCGTCGGGATCGACCGCCGCCCCGCCCCATTCGGCACCGCCGTCAAACCCGGGGAACACGATCGACCCCTCGCGGCTGGGCGGCTGGAACGGCGCATGCGGTCGGATGCGGGAAAAGCGTTCGAGGACCTGCCGATGGGACTCGGGCGAGAGGTCGGTGATCTCGTCGTGGGTGAACAACTGCCGCGAAAAGGGCGGCGGACGCAGCGGCACCGGCTGGGTGGGCCAGGCCGATTCCCCGGAGAGATCGGAGCTGGGAACCGGGATCTCCTGGATGGGGAAGAGCGGCCGGCCCGTCTGCCGATCGAAGACGAAGACATGCCCCGACTTGGTGACCTGAGCCACCGCGTCGATCCGCTTTCCTTGATGGGTCACGGTGACCAGGTTGGGCGGGGCCGGCAGGTCGCGATCCCACAGATCGTGGTGCACGAACTGGAAATGCCAGAGGCGCTTGCCCGTCTGGGCATCGAGGGCGATGAGGCAGTTGGCGTAGAGATTCTGCCCCATGCGGTTGCCGCCCCAGAAATCGAAGGCGGCCGAGCCGGTCGGGCAGAAGACGATCCCCCGCGCCTCATCGAGCGCGAAGCCGGTCCACACATTGGCTCCTCCGACATAGCGATACGCCTCGGGTGGCCAGGTTTCATGCCCCGGCTCGCCGGGCTGCGGGATGGTGTTGAAGCGCCAGGCCAATTTGCCGGTCCGGATATTGAAAGCCCGGATGGGCCCCGGAGCCGCGGGCGCCGGCCCCTCGCCCAACCGCATGCCCATGATGAGCAAGTCTTTGAAGACCACTCCGGGGGTCGTCGCCTGGAGCGACAGGCCCGAGGCATCGCGCCCGAGTTCCTGCTTGAGGTCGATGGACCCCTCTTGTCCGAACTCGGGAATGCGCCGCCCGGTCACCGCGTCGATGGCGTGCAGGAAATGATCGTTGGCGTAGAGGATGCGTCGGTCGGAACCCTCGGCCCAATAGGCCAATCCACGATTCACCCCGCCCTTGGTGATCCCCGGGCAGGCCGCCGGATCGAATCGCCATTTCTGGACGCCGGTGGCCGCGTCGAGCGCGAAGAGCTTCAGGTCGGGCGTCGTACCATAGACCACACCGTCGATGACCAGCGGATTGCACTGGATTTGCGAGCGATTCTGCCCGTCGGACCAGCCGCTGCGGTAGGTCCAGGCCACTTGCAGCTGGGCGACATTCTTGGGCTGGATCTGCTCGATTCGGGAATAGTGGGTACTGGCCGCATCCCCCAGGTAGGCGGGCCAGTCGACGGTGGCCTGGGACGCCCCGATCGCACGCACGACCCCACCCGCCATGCAGATCGCCCTCACCCAATGCCGCCAGTGTTGCTTCATACCCAGTCAGTTCAGTCGATTGTCCCGGAACCACGCGGCGCTGCCATCGAGCATCAGCCGGTTGCGCCCTCCCCGGTGGGCGGACCGCCCCGACAAGGCCGGAGCCACCGCAGGGATCGTCCGTGGAAAATACGGGTCCACGGCCATCTCCACTCCGGAGAGTCCATCGGGTGGTGGTGTGGTGGAGTTGAGCAGAGAAACCCGGAGGTCCTCCAGCGCCGATTCGGGCGTCTTGTTCCAGAAATTGTCGAGGGGCACGACAGCATCGGCCCGGTCGAAGCGCCAGAGCCAGAATCCGGTGTCGTGTCGGATGCTTCGGATCAGAGCCGTTTGAAGCACCTGGGACGCCTGACCGAGCGGCTGATTCACCAGGGCCGGACACAGCCCCGCCCCACCGCCCGACTGGGCCAGGGCTTCGAAGGTCCAGCCCGCACGCGGATCCGACGGGGGCCAGTCGCTCCAAGGCCGATAGCCCAGCGACCCCTTCAGGTCACGGCGATCGGGCAGATGGTCCTGATGGTCGCCGAGGTACAGGGCGAACCCCAAGCCCAACCGATGCAATTGGGAGAGGCAGGCCACCCGCGCCGACTTGGCCCGGGCCCCGGCGAGCGCCGGCAGCAACAGCGCCGCCAGCACCGCGATGAGGGCCACCACGACCAACAATTCGATCAGGGTGAAGCCATCGTTGCCATTTCTGACAGGCTTCGGTTTCACGGACTTGGGGTGTGGTCGAAGAATACCCTCAGCGTTCGACCGGAAGGCCTCAAAAGCAATGTCCGACCGGTGAGTCCTCCAGCACCAGGCCGGGTCAATACCCGCCACCGCCGAGACTGGATGCGGAGGGCGGCACCAGAGTACCTGCCGCCGCACGGCGCCGGTACTCGTCGAGCATCGCCGCGGTGGCCGTGGCCCCGCACCGCGAGGCTCCGAGCGCCCGGACCCGCAGCAAGCCGTCGAGATCGCGCACCCCGCCCGCCGCCTTCACCTGGACGTTTTCAGAGACCGCCGCACGCATCAGAGCCAGATCGTGTTCGGTGGCTCCTTGGTAGTTGTAGCCGCCCGAGGGCTGCTTCACGAAGCCGAAGCCCGTGGAAGTCTTCACCCAATCGGCTCCGGCCCGTTCGCACAGGCGGCACAGGGTGCGCTTGAGGTCGTCGCCGCTCAGTCCGGCACCGCCGCCGACCAGATGATCGTTCTCGAGAATCACCTTCACCCGGGCTCCATGGCGGTGGGCGATCTCGCACACGCCGCGGATCTCGGCCTCCACGAATTCCCATTCGCCCCCGAGGGCCTTTCCGAGGTTGATCACCATGTCGATCTCGGTGGCCCCATCGGCACAGGCCAGATCGGTCTCGCGCCATTTGGATTCGGGCGAGGAGCTGCCATGCGGGAAGCCCACCACGGTGCCCACCGCCACCCCCGACCCCTCCAACCACTCGACCGCCTGGGCGACCGCGTAGGGCTTGATGCACACCGAGGCCACCGCATAGCGGGCCGCCAACTCGCACCCGGCCTTGAGCTCGGCATCGGTGAGCGTGGGATGCAGCAGCGAGTGGTCGATCATCGAGGCCAGGTCTTCGTAGGAAGGGGTCATCGTGGGGTTCAGGGTTGGATCCGGTATGGACTGCGGCCTGCGAAAGGCAAGCGCGGAGGATCAACGTCTGTAAACTGTCACATACCCGCCGCCACCGGAGAGACTTGCCGATGCCGCGAGGCGGGGCAGGCTTCGGCCATGGCGACACGCTATTGGTTGGTGAAACAGGAACCCGAAGCCTACCCGTGGTCTCAATTGGTGACCGACGGCAAGACGGCGTGGACCGGCGTCCGGAATTTCCAGGCGCGCAACCACCTGCGGGCCATGAAGGCGGGCGATGCGGTGCTCTACTACCACAGCGTGACCGGCAAGCAGGTGGTCGGCATCGCCAAGGTGGTCCGGGAGGCCTACCCGGACCCCACCGCCACCGAGGGCGACTGGTCGGTCGTGGACCTCGCCCCGCACAAGGCGTTCAAAGCCCCGGTGGACTTGGCCACGCTCAAGACGGACCCCGTCACAAAGGACATGCCGCTCATCCGACAGTCCCGTCTGAGCGTGATGCCGCTGGAAGCCGCGGTGTTCGAGCGCATCCTGGAGTTGTCCAAAACTCGTTGAGTAGCCCGCTGATAACACCGTTGAGGAACCCCTTGAGATCCATCACGGGATCTGTCTGCGTCGGGAGCAACACGGTCAGACCGCGGAGCCCATGGATCCGGCTCCGGGCCTGATTTCATCGACGATCAACCCGTCCACCAGGTTCACGATGCGATCGGCCCGTTCGGCCAGACGCGAATCGTGCGTCGCCACCACCAGAGTCACCCCGCGCTCCCGTCGGATTTCGAGCAGCAGTTGCACGATTTCCTCGCCCGTCCTGGTATCGAGGTTTCCCGTCGGTTCATCGGCGAGAATGAGGGTCGGGTTGTTGACGAGGGCCCGCGCGATGGCCACCCGCTGCTGTTCTCCGCCCGACAACTCGCCGGGACGATGATCCAATCGATCGCCCAATCCCACCCGCTTCAACAAGGCATCGGCCTCGGCCTGCACCTCGGCCAAGGGTCGGCGGGCCATGCGCCCCGGAAGCATCACATTCTCAAGCGCATCGAACTCCGGCATGAGGTGGAAGGCCTGGAAGATCAGACCCACATCCCGATTGCGGAACCGGGCCAAGTCCGCCGGTCCGAGCGACTGCAGCGAAACCCCACGGACCCGGATCGTCCCCGTATCCGGATGATCCAGCCCGCCCATCAGGTGCAGCAGCGTGCTCTTGCCCGCGCCCGACGCCCCTTTCAGCGCAACGAATTCGCCGGGCTCGACCCGCAGGTCCACCCCGCGGAGCACCTCGAGTTGGCGACGTCCGAGGGAGTACCCCTTGTGGATGGATTGGGCCTGGATGAGCGGTTCACTCATGGCGAAGGGCTTGGACGGGTTGCAACCAGGCGGCCCGCAGCGCGGGGATGACCCCGGCCAAAAGGCAGATGACCAGCGATCCTCCGCAGATGATCACCACATCGGAGGTCACGATCCGGGCCGGCAGTTCGCGGAACTGGTAGAGTTCAGGCGGAAACAGGTCGAGGTTGAAGGTCCGGTTCATGAAGTGCAGGAAGTCGTTCCGGAAACGCACCCCGGTCCAACCCAGCGCGAAGCCGCTGATCACCCCCACCACGCCCACCACGAGGCTTTGCGAGAGGAACACCAGCGCCACCTGCGACGGCGTGGCCCCCAGCGCCTTGAGCATGCCGATTTCGCGGGTCTTCTGGACCACGAAAGTGATGAGTGCGCTCATGATGCCGAAGGCGGCCACGATCACGATGAAGAACAGCAGGTAGAACATCATGTTCTTCTCCACCACCAACGCCCCCAGAAGCTGACGATGCTCCTGCATCCAAGAGACGACCTGGAAATCGCTCCCCAAGGCCTTGGTCAGTTGCTGATGCACCCGGGTTGTCGTGGCCATATCGGGTTGGTGCAGCATGATCGTGATGCCCGTCACATCGTCTTCGATGCCATGCAGATCCTGGGCGTCGCCCAAGCCGGTGAGCATGGCGGACATCTCCAACTGGTAGAGACCCGCATCGAACACCCCGGCCACCTGGAACTTCTGGGGCGGATCCACCTCCTTGCGTCCGGATT
>JAIXXC010000122.1 GCA_027490985.1 Verrucomicrobiales bacterium | reverse complement strand
GCGATCATCCCGACCCGGAATGCCGCACCGCCGCTCCAAGATGGGGCCGAGGTCATCGCGGTCGACCCGTTCAACCTGCAGGAGGCCGCCCGGAGCGCCGTGGGCCTCATGACCCGCTTGGATCAGGTCGTGGAGCGCGTGGATCGCATGATCCTGTCGGCTTCGACGCTCAAGGATGTCACCAACACGCTGGCCAATTTGCGTCGGACGTCCGAACGCCTGGATCGCACGCTGGTCGAAGTGGAGTCGTTGGTGTCGTCCGAGAAGCCCGCCGTGGCGGCGACGGTCAGCAATCTTCAGGCGTTTTCAGCCACCTTGACCCCGCTGGCGGGGCAGGTCGGGGCCTTGGCCTCCCGGGCCGATTCACTGCTGGTCCGGGCCGATACCCTGGTGGCGACCAACGAGGCCGCCCTGCGTGAGGCGGTGGGTGGGTTCCGGGATGCGTCGGTGGCCGTGCGTGACATCGCCCTGGATTTGCAAGCGGGGCGCGGAGCGGTGGGTTCGCTGCTCAAAGACACCAAGCTTCAGGCGGAATTGGGCGCGACGGTGGGCCACTTCGCCACGGTATCAAGCAACTTGGCCCGCAACGGACTGTTCTGGAAGCCCAAGCGGGTGGAACCGCTCACCAACACCACCGGTTATCCGGGTCGTGGGCCTTTCCGGTAAGGCATCCTGCGCGAGGTGAATCGCGGGCCCGATTCGTCCCCGGGGCGGGTTCAACCCCATTGACATCCGGGATCCCCACTCGGAGGTTCACGCCATGGAACTCGTCACGATCTCACGGGTGTTTTCTCCGGCGGATGCGGATCTCACGGCCGCCCGGTTGGAGTCGGCGGGGTTCACTCCCTTCGTGCATGGAGTCGAGGCCGCACTCAGTGTCGAGGGGTATTCGATGGTCACCGGAGGTATCCAGGTGAAGGTGCCCGCCGATCAGGTTCCCGAGGCCCGGCGGTTCTTGGAAGAAGATCCGGATACCGACGGGTGGGATGCCCAGTTTCGCGCGGTCTACGACCGGGCTCTGGCGTCATTCCGTGCGGGCCGCTGTTCCGTGGCCACCTTGTGTGATCCGGCCGACACGACCTTCTTGCGGGAGAGTGGTTGCACGGTGCAGGAGCTCTACGACTTCATCGAAGACGCGGAAGACGCTGGTGAACCCGATTTCGAGACCGTTTTGGAGGTGCAGCGCCTCCGTCGCGCCTGGTTCTTGGGGCCCATGCGGGGCCAATGGACCGGAACGGTGGTGCCGATGTCGGACTTGCCGGCCAAGACCGATGCCGTGGACGGCATCGCGTGGTTGCCTCGGTTGATTGTGAAGGCCCGGCTCAAGCTGCGCGGCGAGATGCCCCCCGACCTCATGTACGGCTGTGGCGGAGACCGCCCCTTCTTGCGGCGCATGGGCATGACCCTGCCCGGATTCCTGGAACTGGTCCGCGACCGGGGCGATGACGACCGGGCGATCGTCGAGGCCGTGAAGGCCTTCCGCCACCGCGGCATGAGCCGTGATTGACCGGGGCGGGTTGTCGACGCGGGGGTGTTGGAGCGGGGCCCCGTCGCTCAATTCAGGCCGAACGACGCGTCGGAAGTCTCCAGGCGGATCTTGTCGGGGATGTGGTTGGGGTCGATGCGCACGAGGACGCGATGGGTGCCGGCACCGAGGGCGACCGGACCGTCCACCTTCGCCCCGTCGACCCAAAGCTCGGTGCCCTTGGCCGCGGTGAGTTGGAAACGGACGGTGCCCGGCTGAGCCAGTTGCACCTCGGTCAACGCCAGCACGGCGATCTTCGACGACCACATGTTGGCCCGGGTCGCGGTCTCCATGAGGGTGCGGGTCAGGTCGCCGTTGACCCGGGAGAGCACCTCGGTCCAGCGCTTGTTCTGCAGCGGGGTCTTCCACATCCAGTCGGACTGGCCGTTCTGCTGGTCGGTGTGGACGACATTGGCCAGGCGCCACTTGCGGGCCACGCCTCCCTTGCTGGCATCGAACTCACCGGGTTTGCCCAGTCGGGAGAGGAAGGCCACCAGATCGAGTTGTTCGGTCTCGTTGAGCGAGTCGAGCAGGCCGGCGGGCATCAAGGACGCGGAGGCCTGGTTGCGGGATTCGAGGTTCGACTTGGCCAGGACGATCTCCTGATTGGCCGTGCCGCGGAGCACCAGCTCGCTGGCCGATTCGCGGACGACGGTTCCGGACAGGGTCTGGCCATCCTTGGTCTCGACCACCACGCCATGGTAGCCTTCCTTGATCTTGGCATTGGGCATCAGCAGCGATTCCACGAGGTAATCGGGCTGCGCGCTGGCTCCGATGGAGGTCATGTCGGGCCCCACCCGTCCGCCGGCGCCGCCGATGGCGTGGCAGGTGGTGCAGGCCAGTTCGGAACGCCGGTAGACCAGTTCGCCCCGGTGGGGGTCGCCCGAGGCGGCCGCCTTGGAGGCCATCTCGCGGATGAGTTGACCGGTGAAGGCCTGAGTGTCGGCCGACAACCCGGCTCCCTGGGCGAGGGCGAGCACCAGCTCCATGTCGTTGCGCCCGCCTTCACGGGCCACCCGCATGCCCGTCCGGGCCGCGGCTTGCGGAATGCCTGTTGCGGGCAGCAGGGGGGCCAGCCGTTTGCCAGAACCCTTGATCGCCAGCAGCGACCGCCAGAAATCCTGGGCGGCCTGCTCCTGATCCAGGCCTTGGATGATGCCCACCAGCGCCTGCCCGGCCCCGTTCAGGTCGAGAGCCGCCCAGGTGAGGGCCGAGCGACGGCGGGTTGCGGGATCCGGGCTCTCGGAAAGTCGCTTCAGCAGGGGCAGGCTGCCGGCACCCTGGAGGCGCAACACCTCGAAGGCGGCGGCCCGGACCGATTCGGAGGCATCCGAGGCCAGGCTCAACAGCGACTCGGGGGGCAGAGCGGTCTTCCAATCGCCCGACAACCGCAGCGCGGCGGCCCGCACCGACTCCTGGGGCGATTGCAGCAGGGGTAGGATGCCCTTGGGGTCGCCTTCCGGACGGGCTTTCCGATTCCGGGCGGCCTCGCCGAG
>JAIXXC010000013.1 GCA_027490985.1 Verrucomicrobiales bacterium | reverse complement strand
TTGATCATGCTCAACGGCGGTTTCCTCCCAAAATGCGGTCAGTTTCGAACCCTACCGGCTCCACGTCATCGAACGGCAACAGCGCCGCCTTGTCGGTGCACCGGAATTGACCGGTGGTGGCCGCCCAGCGCAGCGCCAGGAGCGCGGCGGCCGGCAGCAGCACCACGCTTCCCAACAGGATGAATGCGATCACCGGCATGGAATCACTCAAAGGACTGCTGCTTGGACTTGTCTTCCAGACGCTGGATCAGCTTGGCGCGACCGGCGGCGGGATCCTTGAAATCCTGAGCGGCGATCTCCAAGGCCCGGGCGATGGGCACGTGATAGACCTTGTTGCCCTTGGCCAAGGCATCGGTGTCCAGGGCGTATCCCGTGACCTTGGGGCCACTGGCCGCCTCGACCTCGGAACGGAACTTGACCCGTTGGGACACCCGCTCGGCGTCGACCGACGACACCGGCTGGTGGACCACCAGCCAAGCCAACACACCCACGATCAGGAACGAACCCACCCCGCCCACCAGATAGGCGAGCGTCGTCTTCGACGTCGGGGAACAGCAATTCGAGGAACTCATGTCAGGAGGTTTCTAGTGCTCTAGTGGGCGGCAGAAGCACCGGGAGCCGGCACCTCGTGGTGGATGATGGCTTCCTGCAGCCGCGGATCCTTGAGGGGATACGCCGGGTTCTTGCGATAGTCGGACCAGAAGAGGCGAGCCAGCACCGCGGCCATGCCGAGCCAGAAGATCGGATCCCACAGGGTCAGTTTGAGACCGTCGGGGTGGAGCACCGGCATGACGTTGTAGGTCATGTCGACGTACTGCATCAACCAGGCCCAGGCTCCCACCGGGATCATCACGGCCATGTTCCGCTTGATATCCTGATTGAGCAGGATGAGGAACGGCACGAAGAAGTGACCGAAGAGAATGGTCATGCCGACCCACTTCCAGGAGCCCACTTCACGGCGGACATACCAGAAGGTTTCCTCGGGAATGGCGGCATTCCAGATGAGGAAGTACTGGGAGAAGTGGATGTAGGAGTAGAACACGGTGAAGGCGAAGAACAGCACACCGAGGTCCTGCTGCTGGCGCTTGAAGTACACCTTCTCGAGCGGCCGACCGGGTTGGGACAACCACATCGTGAGCAGATACAGGGTGATCAACGTCGTCCAGACGCTGCCGGCGAAATAATAGACGCCGTACATCGTGCTGAAGAACTGGTGCTGCAACGACTTCATCAACAGGAAGCACAACAAGGTGACACCGAAGGCGAAGAAGAAGATACCGCCGGCGGCGAGCTTGCGGGACTTGCTGGTCCAATGAGCCGCACCGTCCTTGTCTTGAGCGATGGACCAGGTGCGGATCTGGCGAGCCAAGAGGCCCAGCAACGTGATGAGCACCGGCACCATGACCGTGAAGGCCATCGGGTTGAAGAGCACCTTCTTGACGTCCAAGGCGTGGTCTGAGGCCGGATCGATCCTGAACCACGCGTGCAGGTTGCCCGTCCAGGCGAAGACGATGATCGGCAAGGCCAGGATGAGCATCCACGGGAACAGCAGACTGGCGAGGGTCTCGGTGACCCGGCGGATCGAGGCCGACCACCCGGCGTCGAACAGGTGGTGAGCGAGAGTCAGGAACAGCGAACCCACGCACAGGCTCAGGCAGAACATGTACGCCGTGAGGTAGCTGTGGGCGATCTGCTTGAGCGAGAACACCGAGACGGCCGCATGACCGTGGTCGGCCCCACCATGGCTGGCCGCACCGTGGGCCGCTTCCTGGGCGACCTGGGCCGCATGACCGGCATCGGCGCCCAAAGCGGGGAGCATGCCGAGGCCGACGACGGCGCCCGTGACCATCACCCCGGCCAGTGCCATCCAGGACTTGGATTGTCGTGAAAATGCGTTCATGGATCCTTACTTGATGGTCGGCAGCACCGCCGCCGGGATTTCAGACTCCGCGGCGAGCCGGCTGAGTTGCAGCGTCCGGACGTAGGCGACCACGGCCCACCGATCGGCGACGGGGATCGCCGAGGCGTAGCCCATCATCGTGCTCTTGCCGTTGCTGATGGTGTTGAAGATATCGCCGTCCGGGGTCTTGATCAGACGGTCTTGATGCAAGCTGGCCGTATTGCCCATGCCGTACTTGCTGGTGATGCCCTTGCCGTCACCGAGGACACCGTGGCAAGGCTGGCAGTAGATGGAGTAGCGCTCCTGACCGCGCTTGAGGACCGAGGCGTTGACCTCGATGGGCATCACCTCGACCACAGCACCACCCTGGCGGCCGGTGTTGAAGGCATTGTCTTCCCAGTTCGATTCGCGGGAGACCGTTCCGGCCGGATGCGGGCGGGAGGTCTGGCCATCGGACCAGGCGGCGAACTTGGTGGTCGTCTGCGGACGCAGCTTGGGCTGGCGATCCATGTCGGGGAACACCTCGAGCGGGGGCTTGGTGCTCTTGGATCCACGGAAGCCGGCGATTCCGACCACCAGGGCGACCGCCAGCACGTAGGCGGTGAAGAAGTATTTCAGGAAGGTGCGCATTCAGTCCTCCACGAGTTCAACGACCGCAGCGTGGCATTTTTCGGTCAGGAAGGTGCGGGTCGCGTCCGTTCCAAACTTCGGGTCGGTTGCCTCAATGCAGATGAAGAACCGGTCGTCCGTCGATTTCTTGAACCGCTCGTTCTTGAAGAGCGGGTTGTAGAATTTGGGCAATTGGTTCAGGAAGAACATGCCGAAGAGCGTCCCGAAGGCGCTCAACAGAATGGTCATCTCGTAGCTGACCGGGAACGCGAACAACGGCGTGAAGAGGGGCTTGCCGCCGACCACCAAGGGGTAGTCGAACTTGTTCATGTACCAGATCATGGTCATGCCGGTGAAGAACCCGGTGAACCCGCCGCAGAAGGTGAACCACCCCACGGGCGACTTGCGAAGCCCCATGGCTTCATCCATGCCGTGGATCGGAAACGGGGTGTAGACATCCCATTTGGTGAAGCCGGCGTCGCGGCAACGGATCGCCGCTTCGAAAATATCCGCAGCCGTGTGGAACTCGGCCAGAAGACCGTGCGGCTTGGAACGATTGGAACTCATGGACAAGGCTTGGGGTTAGTGGTGTCCCTTGGCGCCACCGAGCGGATGGTGGGGATCGGCCTGGGGTGTCACGCCTTTGACTTCACTGATGGCGATGACCGGCAGGAAGCGGATGAACAGCAGGAACAGCGTCATGAAGAGGCCGAAGCTGCCGACGAAGGTCATCACATCCACCCAGCTCGGGGTGAAGTAACCCCAGCTCGAGGGGAGATAATCGCGGTGGAGCGAGGTCACGATGATGACGAAGCGCTCGAACCACATACCAATGTTGACGAAGATCGAGACGATCCACACGAACACCACGCTGGTGCGCAGTTTCTTGAACCAGAAGAAGTGCGGGCTGATCACGTTGCACGAGATCATGGCCCAGTAGCTCCACCAGTACGGACCGAAGGCGCGATTCTTGAAGGCGTAGAGCTCGTAGGGGCTGCCGCCATACCAGGCGATGAAGAACTCCATGCCGTAGGCGTAGCCGACGATCGAACCCGTGGCCAAGAGCACCTTGCACATGAGTTCCACGTGTCGAAGGGTGATCACGTCCTCGAGCTTGAAGAGCGAGCGCAGCGGGATGAGCAGGGTGAGCACCATGCCGAAGCCCGAGAAGATCGCGCCGGCCACGAAGTACGGCGGGAAGATGGTCGTGTGCCAACCGGGCACCACCGAAACGGCGAAGTCGAACGACACGATGGAGTGCACCGACAACACCAGCGGCGTGCTCAAGCCAGCCAAGAGCAGATACGCCTTTTCATAGTTGCTCCAATGGCGGTTGGAACCAGTCCAACCCAAGGAGAACAATCCGTAGAAGAAGCGGCGCAGAAGACCCTTGGAACGGTCACGCAAGGTGGCCAGGTCGGGGATCAGACCCACATACCAGAACAAGAGCGACACCGTACCGTAGGTGGACACCGCGAACACGTCCCACAACAGCGGCGAGCGGAATTGCGGCCAGATCTCGTTGGCGTTCGGGGCCGGGAACAAATAGCCCGGCAGCAGGGCGAACCACACGCGACCCGTATGGAAGACCGGGAAGATGCCGGCGCAGGCCACCGCGAAGATGGTCATGGCCTCGGCGGCCCGGTTGACCGACGTACGCCATTTCTGACGCAGCAGGAAGAGCACCGCCGAGATCAGGGTTCCGGCGTGACCGATGCCGATCCAGAACACGAAGTTGGTGATGTCCCACGCCCAGTCGGCGGGCTGGTTCAGACCCCACACACCGACACCGGTGGAAACCAGGTAGGCGATGAGCGAGAACATGGTGATCATGCCACCCACCGAGACGATGAAGGCGGGCCACCACCAGGCGGGCATCGGCTTCTCACAGACGCCGGCGATGGCGTCGGTGATCCAGCCGAGCGAGCGGTTGTTGAGAACCAATGGCTCGCGGACCAGTTCGGCCGGCGGTTCAGGCGCCTTGACGGCGGCGGATTTTCCAGGGCTAGCCATTAGACCGCTCCTTTCCCCGCCTGAGTCGCGGATTGATGCGAGGCATCGTGACCATGTGAGTGTTCTTGAAATGGAGACTCGTGACGGAAGCGCTCGTAGTCGCGCTGGCTATCGGGGGTCTTGCGCTTCTCGAGTGCGAGCACCGCCGGATTCGGATTGCGGACGCGCGCCAGGTAGGTGACCCGCGGACGAGTGTCGAGGAAGCCCAGCACCGAATAATTCCGGGGGCTGGCCTTGGCCTTCACGACCTCGCTGTGCGCATCGAGCATGTTGCCGAAGACGATGGCGTCGGCCGGACAGGCCTGCTGGCAGGCGGTCTTGATCGCGCCATCCGGCACGGCCACTTCACCGCTGTTGCCCGCCTTGACCTTCTGGGCGATCTTGCCCTGCTGGATCCGCTGCACGCACAGCGTGCACTTCTCCATGACACCGCGCATACGAACGGAGACGTCCGGATTCTTGACCAGCTTGATGATCTCCCACTCCGGTTCCGCATTGCGGTTCACACCGAGCGGTCCCTTGTAGAGATTGCCCGTGTTGACCAGGTGCTGATCCTGGGCCGCTCCGTAATCGCTTTCGCGCTTGTTGAAGTCGAACCAGTTGAAGCGACGAACCTTGTACGGGCAGTTGTTGGCGCAATACCGCGTGCCGATGCAGCGGTTGTAGGCCATTCCGTTGATGCCCTCTTCGTCGTGGACGGTCGCATTGACCGGACAAACGCTTTCGCAAGGGGCCGCTTCGCAGTGCTGGCAGAACATCGGCTGGACCGCCATCTGCGGATCCTCGGCGGCCAACTCCGCGTTCACATCGACATCCGGATTGTGGCTGTAGTAGCGGTCGATGCGCATCCAGAGCATCTCACGGCCACGGGCCACCTGATCCTTGCCGACGATGGGGATGTTGTTCTCGCTCTGACAGGCCACCACGCAGGCGGAACAGCCCACGCACGTTTGCAAATCGATGACCATGCCCCACTGATGCACCTTCGAAGCCGTCTCCGGATTCTGGTCGTAGGGATGTTCGTAAATATTTTGCGGACGCTTCTCGGCGTTGCGCCCATCGCCCTCTTCCTTGTAGGGAACGTAATGGGGCAAATGGGCCTCGAGGTCCATGTTCTGGGCGAACTTGGGATGCGCCTTGAACTGCTCGAGGTGCGCCTCGCGAATGACCGGACGGCCTTCCATGAGGCCGTGTTCCTGGGTCACCGCCAAGCGATGCTTGCGGAAAACCTTCTCCACCTTGCCGGCGGTGAGATGGCGAGAAGCCGATTGGAAGAGGCTGTAGGCATCGAAGCCCACGCCGCGACCCACGCGACCCACGACCCGACGTCCGTAACCCAGGGCCAGCGCGATGGTTCCATCGGCCAGACCGGGTTGGATCCAGACCGGGCCTTCGACGCTGCGGCCACCCACGGTGATCTTCACCACGGGCTGATCGTACTGACCGTCCTTGGCATCGGCCGCCTCGGCGGGGCTCAGGTCTGCAGGCACCTTGCCCGAACGCTTGGTGGGCAAGCCCAGCGACTTGGCCGTCTTCTGGGACATCATGACGACGTTGTCCCAGGTCACCTTGGTGATGGAGTCCGGCATCTCCTGGAGCCAGCCGTTGTTGGCGAACCGGCCGTCATCGACCGAGCCATCGCGGTGGAGCACCACTTCGATCTCGCCGGAGACCGGCTTGTGGGCGGCCAGAGCCGACGCGGCGGCTGCGGCATTCACC
>JAIXXC010000230.1 GCA_027490985.1 Verrucomicrobiales bacterium | reverse complement strand
CCAAAGGCCAGACACCCGCCATTGTGATTGGGACCGGGGTCGGCCTGATTGAAGAGGATCACCTCCGAGGCGGGATCCGGACGACCATCCCCGCCGGGCGGCACGGTGAATCGAGACAAGCGGTTGAACGACTGGATCAGGCCGCCGGCCCCTTCGCGCGACGAGTAGTACACGAAAATCCAGCCATTGGTCTGGAAGCGGGGATGGAAGGCCAAGCCGAGCAGTCCGGATTCCTGCTCGAAAAACACCCGCTGGGACAGATCCAGAAACAAGCGACTGGACGGTGAACCCGCCAATGACACTTCGTAGGCCAACCCACCCATGCCCACCAGGATCAGTCGCCGGGTTTCACCGGGGGGCACCGCGAATCCGAGCATGCCGGGAATCGCTCCGAGCGACGGGAAGGCCTCTTCCAGCACCCAGGGGCCGGTGCCCGGATTGCGGGGAATCTTGCCGCCATCCCAGAACGCCCGTTCCAAGGCTCCCAACGGAAGGACCGCCCACCCGAGGAAAGCCACGAGCAGCCCCAGAGCATATCGCCCTGCGCTGGTGCCCGGTCTCGAGATTCCGCCCATTCCACCCCGCCAGACGCCGGACTTGTAACGGTGGTTTCACCCATCGATGACAATTGTAACCTCATCGGGATGGAAAATCACAAACCACCCGGGCCCAAAGTGGGGCTGGGGCTGGAACCCAGGCTCCAGGGGTCAGCCGCCCAGATAGGCGCGGCGCACCTCGGGGCTGTCACGCAACGCGGCTGAACGGTCTGCCAGGAGGACACGGCCCGTTTCGAGCACGTAGCCGTAGGAGCTGACCTCGAGGGCCAGATGGGCGTTCTGCTCGACCAGCAACATGGGCAGCGAGCGCTCGCGGTTGAGTTCCACCAACCGGGCGAAGATCTCCTTCACCAGCAGGGGCGCGATGCCGAGGGAGGGCTCATCGAGCATGAGGAAGCGCGGACGACTCATCAGGGCGCGGCCGATGGCCAGCATCTGCTGCTCGCCTCCCGAAAGCGTCCCGGCGAGCTGCTCGCGGCGCTCCAAGAGCCGGGGAAACATGCCGAAGACGTGATCCAGCTCCGAGGCGATCCATCGGGCGTCCCGCTGCAGGTAGGCCCCCATGCGGAGGTTCTCCATCACCGTCAGATTGGCGAAGACCAACCGGCCCTCCGGTGAATGGGCCAGACCCCGGCGCACGATCTCATGCGGGGCCAAGCCCGTGATGTCCTGGCCGTCGAAGACGATCCGCCCCGAGGACGGCTTCACCATGCCCGAAATGGCGCGCAACGTGGTCGTCTTGCCCGCGCCATTGCCCCCGATGAGGGTCACGATGCCGCGCTCGGGCACCGTCAACGAAATGCCGTGGAGGGCGGTGATCGCCCCGTACTGGACACTCAGATTGTGGACTTCGAGCACGGTGGAAACAACAAAGGGTGTCGGTGGCCGTCAGTCTCCGAGATAGGCGGCGATGACCTTGGGATCGGCACGGATCTCCTCGGGCGAACCCTCGGCGATCTTGCGTCCGTATTCCAGAACGTGGATGCGCTCGCAGATGCCCATGACCACCTTCATGTCATGCTCCACGAGCAGCACGGCCAGACCGAAGCGGTCCCGCACGAAGCGGATCAGGCGCATCAATTCGTCCTTCTCCGAGGGGTTCATGCCGGCGGCCGGTTCGTCGAGCAGGAGCAACCTCGGCCCGGTGGCCAGCGCACGGACGATCTCCAGGCGACGTTGGTCTCCGTAGGAAAGACTCTTGGCCGGAGCCTCCTGGAACCGCTCCAGATTGAAGATGCCGAGCAATTCGCGGGTGCGCTCGCCCAACTCGGCTTCTTCGGCATGGAAACGGCGACCGCGCAGCCACGAGTGCCCCGTGCGGTGCTCCAGATGCCGATGGAAGGCCACCCGCACGTTGTCCGCCACCGAGAGGCTCGGGAAGAGGCGGATGTTCTGGAAGGTCCGGGCGATCCCGCGCCCGGTCAGGTGGAAGGGCTTCACCCCACCGGTGCCCGCGCCCGCGAACTCGATGCGACCATCGGTGGGCTGATACACCCCGGTGATGAGGTTGAAGAGGGTGGTCTTGCCGGCCCCATTCGGGCCGATGAGCCCCGCCAACTCGCCCTCCTTCACGTCGGCCGTCACCGACGACACCGCCGTGAGGCCACCGAAACGGAGGGTCACCCCGGTCAGTTGGAGCAGCGGGTCGCTCATGCGCGCTTCCTCCGTCGCTCGTCCCGATGGAACAACCCCTGTGGCCGCGTCAGCATCAGCACGATGAGCAGCAGCGAGTAGAGGATCATGCGCATGTCCTTGATCCAGTCGAGCGACCAGGCCGCCCCTCCGAAGGGATTCGGCACCGAACGACCGCCCAGTTCCCGGAGGCCTTCGGGCAGCAGGGTCAGCAGGATGGCCGCGAAGACCACACCGGCATGGCGGCCCATGCCCCCCAGGATCACCATCACCACGATCTCGATGCTCTTGTCGAACGAGAAGCCGCCGGGATTGAGGTACCCCTTGAGGTGCGCATACAGGCCACCGGCCACGCCCGCGAAGAACGATCCGATGCCGAAGGCCGTGATCTTGTAGCGGGTGGTGTCGAGTCCCATGGCCTCGGCCGCCACCTCGTCATCGGCCACCGCGAGGAATCCACGCCCATGGGTGGAATTGAGCAGCGCCCACACGGTGTACACGGTCAGTGCGGCCGTGCCGAAGGTCCAGAACAGGGTGCTGTAGGTGGGCACACCGGTCAGGCCCCGGGCGCCGCCCACGGCGTCCACATTCTGCAGGATCACGCGGATGATCTCTCCGAAGCCGAGAGTGACGATGGCGAGGTAGTCGCCCTTGAGCCGCAGCGACGGGGCTCCCACGGCCAAACCCGCCAGCGCGGCCAGCACGCCACCCACGACGAGGCTGAACGGGAAAAACACCCATTGGAGCAGCGCCGGGCTCCAACCCAACCGGGGAGCCACCACCGTGGACAACATCGCCGAGGCGTAGGCGCCCACGGCCATGAAGCCGGCATGCCCCAGCGAGAACTGACCGGTGAAGCCGTTGATGAGATTGAGGCTGGAGGCCAGGACCACGCTGACACCCACGCCCATCACCACATCGAGGAAGTAGGGATCGATCGACCCCGACAGGGCCGAGGCTCCCAGGGAGACCACCAGGACTCCGAGCAACCAGCGTTGGGCAACCGGGAACGCCATCGTCAGACCTTCTCCACCTTGAGTTTGCCCAGCAGACCCGCCGGCCGAAACAGCAGGATGGCGATGAGGATTCCGAAGGCGATGGCATCACGAAAGGTCGAGAGCCGGGTTCCCGACACGAAGGTCTCCACCAGACCGATGACCAACCCGCCCAGCGCCGCTCCGGGCAGGTTGCCGATCCCGCCGAGCACCGCCGCCACGAACGCCTTGAGGCCCGGCAACGTGCCCATCAGGGGATCGATGCTGGGGTAGTTCATCGCATAGAGCACCCCGCCCGCGCCGGCCAAGGCCGAGCCCAGGCCGAAGGTGAACGAGATGATGCGGTCCGTGTCGATGCCCACCAACGAGGCCGCCGTGGCGTTGAACGAAAGGGCCCGCATGGCGGTGCCCGTGCGGGTATGGTGGACGATCCAATAGAGGACCCCCAGCAGGCTCAGGGCGACGGCCAGCACCACCAGCTGGTGGGTCGAGACGGTCAAGGCACCGAAGTGGAGCTGCTGCGAGGGGAACAGGGCCGGGAACGCCTTGGGATTGGGACCGAAGCCGAGCCGCGAATTCTGGGCCACATTCTGGATGAGCAACGAAACGCCGATCGCCGTGATGAGCACCGTGAGCGTGGACCGCTGGCGCAGCGGTTTGTAGGCGAGCTTCTCGATCACCACGCCCAGCACGGCGCACACCGACATCGACAACATCAAGGCCGCCAGACCGCCCCCGATGGATTGGGTGGGCAATCCCAGCTTTTCAACAGAATACCAGGCCACGAACGCTCCCAGCATGAACACATCACTGTGGGCGAAATTGATGAAGCGGAGCACGCCATACACCATGGT
>JAIXXC010000028.1 GCA_027490985.1 Verrucomicrobiales bacterium | reverse complement strand
CCGCTGTCGGAGGCCGTGGCGTCCAGGTCGAAGGTCCAGCGCGTCTCGGCCGTGGCGTCGTACACCAGGCGGATGGAGCCGCTGTTGATCTCGAAGTCACCATTCCGACGACGAAAACTGTCGCCCTGCCGGTGGTCGAACGAGACCAGATACCCCAGCTTGCCCTCGGTGCCATCGACGAGGGTGTGGGTGGTGTAGAGCCCGTAGCTGCCCAAGATGTGCTGGGTGCGCAAGGCGAAGGGCCGATCCCGGCGCGGCTGGTGAGTCACATAATTCAATGCACCCGAGGGCTGCGGGCCGTACATGAGCGACGCACCGCCGCGGATGAACTCCAGCCGGTCCACCGATTCGAAGGGGGGCGCGAAATACACCGTGGGATACCCGTAGAGATCCACCACGAAGGGCATGCCGTCCTTGAGCACCAACAGGTTCTGCGACTCATGCGGATCGCCGATGCCCCGGTATCCCAGGCTCAACAAGCTGGCATTGGGCAATTCGCTCACCATCAGTCCGGGAATCTGCGAAAAGGCCTGCCGGTAATTGTCGCTCTGGATCTGGGGCAGCGAATCGAAGTCGAGGATGGTGACCTTCTTGCCCGAGTACACCTTCGTGCCCTCCACCTCGGCGGGGAACGGATGGGTGACCACGTTGTCGGCGTCGGACTCCCCCTGGATGGTGACCTTCGGCAAGGCACCCGCCACCTCGGGAAACGCATCGGCGGCAACGGTCGACAGGGCCTGGACCGAGGCCAACAGCGCGATCCCCGGCAACAGGCCTCGCTGGAACATGAACTTCATCGGGGCCCATCGTAGACAGACGGACTCCCCCTGCGCTGCCGGCCGCTTGCGGAACATTGGCGGAGACTTGCGACCGCGGTTCGGAGAAGAGTGCTCCGGACAACACCTTGACCGGATACGGCCACCGGAAAACGCTGCTGCTCATCCATGAATCGATTCCTGCCCGCCGCCATCACCGCGCTGGTGGCCCTGCTGCTGACGCCAGCGACCGCACTCCTGGCCAAGGACGCCGCCAAGACCCACCGCATCGCGCTGATCGCCGGTCGTCCCAGCCACCCCTCCGGCATGCACGAGTTCCGTGCCGGGTGCCTGCTCTTCCAGAAGGCGTTGTCCGGTGTGCCGAATCTCGAGGTGCAGGTGTATTCCAATGGCTGGCCCACCAAGGTCGAGGGCGGCAAGTCGGTCGATGACAACGCGGCCCTGGAACGGGTGGACGCCCTGCTCATCTACGCCGACGGCGGCGGCGGCCATCCGGCCATCAAGCCCGAGCGCATGGCCTTCATCGACCGGTTGTCTTCGCGCGGGGCCGGACTCGGCTTCGCCCACTACGGCGTCGAAGTGCCCGCCGGCGACCCCGGCGATGCCATGCTCCGCTGGGTCGGCGGATACTATGAGCACCAGTTCAGCATCAACCCGATGTGGACCCCGAAGTTCACGACCTTCCCGAACCATCCGGTCAGCCGCGGCGTGAAACCCTTCTCCACTCGCGACGAGTGGTACGTCAACATGCGCTGGTCGGAGAACGGTCGGCCCGTCACCTGGCTGCTCGAAGACGCCCCGTCCGACGCCGTCCGCAAGGGCCCCTACGTCTACCCGCCCGGACCCTACGCCCACATCGTCGCCGCCTCCGGCCGACGCGAGGCCATGATGTGGGTGCACGAGCGCATCGACGGCGGCCGCGGGATGGGCTTCACCGGCGGTCATACCCACAAGAACTGGGGCGATCCGAACCAACGGAAGATCCTCCTCAATGCCCTGCTCTGGCTCGCCCAGATGGAGGTGCCCGCCGGTGGCGTGGAATCCACGATCACCGAGGCCGATCTGGCCGCGAACCTCGATCCCAAGAAGTGACCGCCGGGGCCGGAAAGCCCTGACAGTGTCCGCCGGACCCTCTTCCGATCCGAAAAATCCTCGCCGCCCTTGTTCCGGGGCCGGCGGGGCATAGACTCCGTTCGCGACTCATGGAGCAAACGGATTCCCAGAAAAAGGCGCTCAAGATGGTTTCCTGCCCGGCGTGCGGGGCCAAGCAGTTCATCCCCGGCGACCTCGCGCCGCTGGACAAGGTGACCTGCACCAAGTGCCAGGCCACGGTGATGATGCCCATGATGCTGCGGCAGTACGAACTGCGCTCCGAGATCGCCTCGGGTGGCATGGGCACGGTGTACCGGGCCTGGGACACCGCCCTCGGCCGGGAAGTGGCGGTGAAGCTGATGAAGCGCGAGTTCGCCGAGGATCCGGCGTCCGTGAACAACTTCGCCGTGGAGGCCCGGGCCTGCGCCCAGATCAACCACACCAACATCATCCACATCTACACCTTCGACTACCACGAGGGCCTGCGCTTCCTGGCGATGGAGATCGCCGATGCGGGCAGTCTCGACAGTCGGATCGAAGCCGAGAAGACCCTCCCGGAGCTCGACGTGCTCGACATCGGCATCAAGGTGGCCGGCGCCCTGCAGGCGGCCTTCAAGCGGGGCCTGCTGCATCTCGACATCAAGCCGGGCAACATCCTCTTCAGCGCCGATGGCGAACCCAAGGTGGTGGACTTCGGCCTGGCCAAGAAGGCCGATGCCGACACCGACGCCTACGCCCCGATCTTCGGCACTCCGTATTACATCGCCCCGGAACGGGTGCGTCAGGAGGGCGACACCTTCCTGTGCGACATCTACAGCCTCGCCGGCACCCTCTACCACGCCCTGACCGGGCACGTGCCCTTCGAGGCTCCCACCGTCGAAGACGTGGTCGCGGCGCACTTGGCGATCCCCCTGCGGCCCGCCTGCGAAGTCCTCGCGACTCTCAGCCGGCCCACCAGCGAAGTGCTCTCCAAGGCCATGGCCAAACAGCCCGCCGAACGCTTCGGGAGCTACGACGAGTTCATCATGGCGCTGACGGCCGCACGCAGTCAGTTGCTGGTCCGCCAACTCACCGGGCGCAATCCCGAGCCGGCGGCCACTCCGGCTTCCGACGCTCCGGCCTCGGGGACGGCGCCATCCGCGGGCCGTAGCTGGTGGCGGCGCTGAACCCCGCGGTGGCGGTGGGCGCATCGGGACCGGTGCGGCAACCGGTGCTTCGGAAACTGCCCATCCAGTCCGTGCGCTGATTCAATGTCCACCCGACTGCAGGGCGTGCAAACGGGCATACAATCCGCCCCGCGCCAGCAGTTCCGCATGGGTTCCCTGCTCGACGATGCGACCCGATTCCATGGCCACGATGAGATCGGCCCGCTGGATGGTGGACAGCCGGTGGGCGATGCACAGCGTGGTCCGCCCAGTCATCAACGTTTCGAGCGCGGCCTGCACGGCCCGCTCCGATTCGGCATCGAGGGCGCTGGTCGCTTCATCGAGGATGAGGATGGGCGCATTGCGCAGGATCGCCCGGGCGATGGCGATGCGCTGGCGCTGGCCGCCCGAGAGGGCATTGCCCCGTTCTCCGACCACTGTGTCGTAGCCCAGGGGCTTTTCGCGGATGAACCCCTCGGCATGGGCGGCACGGGCGGCGGCTTCGATCTCGGTGTCGGTCGCCCCGGGACGCCCCATGCGGATGTTGGCCCGGATGGTGTCGTTGAAGAGCATCGTATCCTGGCCGACCACGGCCATCTGATCGTGGAGATCCGAGGAGGCCACCTCGCGGAGATCGACCCCGCCAATCCGGATGCGTCCGTTCTCGGGGTCGTAGAAGCGCAGCAACAGGTTGGCCACGGTGGTCTTGCCCGAACCGCTCTCCCCCACCAGGGCCACGAGAGACCCGGCCGGCATGGTCAATGAAAACGCCTCGAGCACCGGCCGGTCGCCATATCGAAAGCCCACCTCCTCGAAGGACACGGTCGCGCCCTGGGCCCGGAGCGGCCGGGGCTGGGACGGTTCCACCACGGAGCTGGCCGTGGCCAGAATCGGGAACAACCGCTCACCCGCCGCCCGGCCTTGTTCCAGTTGGCTCCAAAGGCGGCTGAGATTCTTAGTGGGCTGATAGAGCATGAACAGCGCACCAACGAACGCGGAGAAGTCGCCGTTACTCGGGCGCTCGCCGTCGGGCAAGCGCAACACGTAGAACAGCATGAGGCTCACACCCACGGCCCCGAACGTCTCGATGACCGGACCCGGGATCTCGCTCCCGCGCACGAAGCGCATGAACTGCCCCGTGATGCGCCGTGAGGTGGCGCCGAAGCGCTCGGTCATGGTGGCCTCCAGGTTGAAGGCCTTGACCACCCGGATGCCCGTGAAGGCCTCCTGCATGAGATCGCTCAATTCGGCCGTGTGGGTCTGGGCCGCCTTCCAGGAACGCCGCACCTTGCGGCCGTAGACCACCACCGGAACCACCACCAGCGGGAACACGACCAGCGCCACCAGGGTGAGTCGGGTCTGCATGGAGAAGAGGAAAATCAGGATGCCGACCACGGTCGCCGGTTCACGGGCGATGGTGGAGAAGCCCTGGGCGATGCACTGCTGGATCGCCTGCGTGTCGTTCATCAGCCGGGATTGGAGATCCCCCGTCCGGGCGGTGGTGAAGTAATCCAGCGACAGGCGTTCCAGATGGTCGAAAATCCGGACCCGCAGGTCGTGGATCGTCGCCGTGCCCACCCAGGTCATGCAGTAGAGGCTGAGGTAGGCCCCACCGCCGCGGAGAACCATGGCCAGGGGAACGCTGGCGATGATCCAGGGCAGCGCCCCCGAATCGACCCGGCTGCGCAGGGATTCCATGGCCGCCAGCAGCGGATCCCGGAGCAGCGCCGGGAGCTTGCCGAGCGATTGAACCAGATCACGGGCCCCTTCGGTGGGGAAGATGGCATCCAGGACCAGCTTCACCGCCAGCAGCAACAGGGTGCCTCCCAATGCGTAGATCAGACCCGACAGGGCTCCGGCCACCAGCCGCCCGCGATGGGGGGCGATGAAGGGCCACAGCTGGCGAAGGAAGGCTCCCATGCGGGGATCGGTTGGGTTGGGGTTTCGGGCCGGGTGCGATGGATCGGGCTCAGGCCTTGGGCCGGCACAGCAGATAGAGCTGACTGGGCACGGGCGGCGTGGCCGCGGCGGTGATCATGGTCTCCATGTCCGGGAACCGTTGGCCACGGTCCGGCGCATACCGCGACAGGCTGCGCAACAGGCCCAGCGATCCGCGATCCGGACTGAAGTCCCAGGCTTCGAGGTCGTACATCGGGGCCAGGAACTCGACCACCTGACGGACACTGCCACCGAACTGGGGCAGGAACTGAGGATGCACCTCGATGAGGAGCACCGGGCGGTCGCGACGCAGGATCTCGCGGGCTCCCTGCAGGATCTTCAATTCATAGCCCTCGCAGTCGATCTTCATGAGCGACACACGGGTGTGGGCCAACTCGGTGTCGAGCGTGACCACCGGCACCGGGATGATGGGCCGGCGCTTGAGGGTGGTTTGCGCGGCCGTGTCGAGATCCGAGGCGGCCGCGGACTCGTGTTCGGCCGTCGCCGCGGCGGCCTCGGCGGCCGACACGATGTTGCCATTCGGGCCGCTCTGGAAGAGCACCTCGCCCGGGGCATCGCCACAGGCCAATCGGCGCAGTTCGACGTCCTTCAGACGACTGTCGGCCACGGTGGTCGAGGCCAGTTCGTGCAAGAAGGGTTGAGGCTCGAAACCGAGGATGGGCAACGAACTCTCGCGGCGGATGAGCAGCGGAAAATACCCGATGTTGGCCCCCACATCGACGATGGTGCCTTGTTTCAGCGACCGCAGGATCGGGGCAATGAGACCGAATTCGGGCAACAGGTGCTCTCCGACCACCAGCAGCGTGGCGATGGCCTTGGTCCACGAGGCCGGATGGGCCAATCGGCCCGCGCCGAAGGGCACGGACACCAGACCCGAGGTGCCGTTGATCCAGCCGAGCAGCGGATGGAGCTTGCGGCCCAGAGGCAGCGATCGGATCAGGCCCGCGCCTTGGACCGGTCGGGGAGGAGGATTGGCAATCGTGGCGGTGGGCATCGGGATCTGGAGAGCGCCTTCATCGACCGGCGCAGGACGACGCTGCCAATCCCGGGGCCGCCAAGGAAGCGGCTTTTTGACGCTTCCTCCGGGAGGCCTCGCTTCCCGGCGTCCCTCAAACCTCATTTGCCCGGAGGCCCCGATTCCGGGCAGTCTGGCGGCCGCATGAGTTGGCTGTACCGCAACATCGCCCGCCCGTTCCTCTTCGCCCAGGATTCCGAGATGGTCCACAACCAGACCCTCGGCATGCTGGCGTGGGCCAGTCGTTGCGACGGATCCCGCAAACTCGCTCAGGCGCTCTTCGAGACGGCTCCGCTTCCGGTGCAGGCCATGGGACTGCGCTTCCCCAACCCCGTGGGACTCGCCGCCGGCATGGACAAACAGGCCGTGGCCGTGCCGATGTGGGAGGCGATGGGATTCGGATTCAGCGAGCTCGGCGGTGTCACCGGTCAGGCTCAACCGGGCAACCCGCAGCCCCGCATGTTCCGCTGCGTTCCCGACGGGGCGCTGGTCAACCGCATGGGATTCAACAATGGCGGAGCGGCCGCGCTGGCCGAGCGGCTGAAGGCCTGGCGGAACGAAGGCCTGTGGCCCTCCCATCCGGTGGGCATCAACCTCGGCAAGTCCAAGATCACCCCGCTGGAGGAGGCTCCGACCGAATACGCCCAGTCGTTCCGCACACTGTGGGCTCTGGCCGATTTCTTCGTGGTCAACGTGAGTTCACCGAACACGCCCAACCTGCGGCAGCTCCAGGACAAGTCGGCGCTGGACGACATCCTGGCGGCGATGCAGGCGGTGAATGCCGAACTGGGCCGGGGTGAACCCCCCAAGCCGATCCTCGTCAAGGTGGCCCCGGATCTGTCGTTCGACGCGCTGGATGAGATCGTCAGCCTGGTGGCTCCCCGTCGACTGTCCGGACTGGTCGCCACGAACACCACGATCACGCGGCCGACCCAACAGGACCATCTGGCCCAGAAAACCTACCGCGAGGCCGGAGGTCTCAGCGGCCGGCCGCTGACCTCCCGCAGCACCGAGGTGGTGCGTCACCTCTACCGGCAAACGCGGGGCAGCGTGCCCATCATCGGCGTGGGTGGCGTCTTCACCGCGGCCGACGCCTGGGAGAAGGTCACGGCGGGGGCCTCGCTGATCCAGGTGTATTCCGGCCTGGTGTACGAGGGGCCCGGCCTGGTGCGCGACCTGGTCGAAGGATTGACCGAGCGTCTGGGCGGCGGCCGCTGGAGCGACGCGGTGGGCAGCGCCGCCCGTTGATGCCCCGACTCGGAAAACGCCACCCATGCCACTCAGGACGCCATGATGCCCCCGCTCACCGTTGGGATCCCGGCGGCCTTGGCCGTCGTGAGCTTCGGCATCGTCGCTTGGCAGTTCATCGCGGGGCAGCGCTTTCCCCTGCATCGGCGCAGCCCCAATCCCGGATTCGCTCCGGGCATCACCCTCCTCAAGCCCCTCAAAGGCTGCGATCCGGATCACTCGGAACGCTGCCTGACGAGTTGGCTCACGCAGGACTATCCGGGCCCCCTCCAGTACCTGTTCGTGGTGGCCGATGCGAATGATCCGGTGGTGCCGCTGGTCCAGCGGCTCATCGCCGGGCATCCCCATCGCGACGCGCAGTTGCTGGTGTTTCCGGAGCCGGTGGGGGCCAATGCCAAGGCTTCCAAACTGGCGCAGGCCGAGGGGCTGATCACCCGGGAACTGGTCCTGGTCAGCGATGCCGACGTGCTGGTGCCTTCGGACCTGCTCTCGCAGATGGTGTTGCCGCTCCGAGACAGTGGCGTGGCCTTGGTCCACAGCTTCTATCGATTGGCCAATCCCTCCAACACCGCCATGGAATGGGAAGCCACCGCCACGAATGCCGACTTCTGGAGCCAGGTGCTGCAGTCGCGGACCTTGGCTCCGATGGATTTCGCTCTGGGGGCCTCGATGCTCTTCCGCCGGTCGGCCCTCGAAGGCATCGGCGGTTTCCGTGCTTTGGCCGATTACCTTGCCGATGATTTCCAACTGGGTCACCGCATCGTCGCGGCGGGCGGGCGCATCGAACTGACTCCCGTGGTGGTCGAATGCCTCGACGCTCCCACCGGCTGGAAGGCCATCTGGGCCCATCAGGTGCGCTGGAACCGCACCATCCGCGTCTGCCGGCCGGCCCCGTACATCGCCAGCATCCTCGCCAATGGCACCCTGTGGAACGCCCTCGCTGCGGCCGTGGTGGCGTGGCATCCGGCGCTGTCCTCCCGCGAACGCGGAAGCTGGCTCGGACTCTTCATGGGGTTGGTCATCGCCCGCTCGCTCATGGCGCAACTCCTGGCCCAACACCTCGCGGCCGTGCCGGGGCGCGCGAGCCGCGGGGATTCCTTCGTCTTCGGCATGGCCGCCGCCAAAGACCTGCTCGGAGCGGCCGTCTGGGCCGCGGCCATCTTCGGCAACACCGTGCATTGGCGGGGCATCGACTACTCGGTGGACCGCGAGGGCCGATTGACCCCGTTGTCCGCACAGAAGGGCTGAACCGCCCGGCCATCAACGGACATCAACGGCCTCGAACGGCCCACGCACACAGCCACGGGCCCACCGCCAACACGGCGTAGGCCAGAGCCCAGAGCTTGTCGAAGCGGCCCCACCGAAACCAGGCGGCCAGGGCTCCCAACACGATACCTCCGACACAGCCGCCGGCATGGGCCAACACATCCGAAGCCGGGTTGACTCCCAGACTGAGGAAGAGGAATGCACCGGCTCCCAGGCTGATCCACACCGGCTTGGAGGCATGGCGACTGACGCGCCACCAGACCACCGCATGGCCAGCCAGAAGGCCGAGGGTCGCCATCACCACACCCGAGGCGCCGAGGGCCCGCGCGGTGGGTTCCCGCAACAGCATTCCGGGGATATTGGCGGCGGCACCGGCCATCAGGCTCAAGCACAGCGCGGTCCCGGGCCCATATCGGCCCATCGCAAAGCCCAGGGTGAGAAAGCCGGTGCCCACATTCGAAGCCAGGTGCGCCGCATCGGCATGCAGCCAGGTGGCCGTGAACAGGCGCCACCATTGCCCGTGCTGACGAATGGCCGCCACTTCGACCCAGCCCGCGGAACGAAGCCCCAGCGGCAGCAGCCCATGGAGCGCGATCAACAGCAGGATCCAGGACAACGCGGTCGGATTCCACGACAAGGGACGAGCCGCGACAGCGGTGCGGTGCCAGGCGAAGCGGCGGTTTTCGCGGCGATATTCCAGAACCACGGCCCGCGCCCGTTCCAGCACCTCGGGCTCGACCCGCAAACGCCATGCGGAACGGCGGCCCCCCGCCGATCGTCCACCCGGGTGAGACGATGGATGCGGAGCCCCTTCGATCGGTGCTTCGAAGGCCCTTTCGGAGGCTTCTTGGGATTGCCCTGGCGGAGGCTCTTCCCGCTCGATGACCGCCGGGATTCCCTGACTGATCAAAGCCAACCCCCAGTCCATCGCCTGACGCTCCGACCACGCGGTCAAGGCCGCCAGGGCGGGCGGTCCAGGATTGGCGGCAGGAGCGGGAGTCATGAACCCCCAATCTCGGGAACCGGGGCGGGAAATCAACGGGCCGCCCACAGATTCCATCGAAGGCCGCCGCTCACCGGTTGATCTGCCAGAAACGGATACCCACCGGCTCCACCTGGATCGGATCTTGCATGGAGGTGGGCAAGGGGGCGTCGCCGCGGATCCCGAAGATCCGGGCCGAGCGCATCAAATCGGTCTCGGTGTCGAGAGGCGCCTTGGGATTGAAGAACGACCACAGTTTGGAGGCCTTCGGCTCCTTGAAGAAACCGCGCACCCACCCGCCCTGCTCCGGGACCGACTGCACCTTCGGCTCGGCCAGAGAGCGACGGAAGAGCCCGCCATCGATGCCCAGCAATTCGCGCTTGGCCTCCTGGGGACTGACCGCGATCACCGAATTGTCGCCCAGAGGCACTGGAGAGGCCCGAACCAGAAGCACCCGCTGGGAGGACGACGAGGCCTGACCACCGGGAGGGGTCGTCGGGCCCGAGGTTACGACCACGCCGGCAGGGTTGGCCACGACGGCCGGTTTGTCTTCGGCAGCCACAGCGATCCCGATGAGCGGCCGGATTGCGAGCACCGTCGCCACGGCCAGGATCACCGCACGCAGGAATTTCGAAGACCGGCCGTTGTGGGCATTCATGGGAACCAGGGGTTGTTGGCTTTCTCTTCTTCCACGGTCGTCAGCGGACCATGACCCGGACACACTAGCGTCGCGGGCGGCAGGGAGAAAATCTGTTCACGGACTTTCGAGCGCGCCAAGTCGAGCTGATCACGGGCTCCGCCCATCGATCCGGCGAACAGGGCATCGCCCACGATGGCCACATGGGGCGCATCTTCGGGCCAGTTGCCCACGATGTAGGTCACTCCGTCCTCGGCGTGACCGGGGGTGTCGCGATTGGTGATCCGCAGGCTCCCCAGCATGATGAAGTCGTTGGCGCGAATGCGCTGCTCCACCGGGGCGTTCTTGGAATTGGTGTGGATGCGGGCCTTGGGGAAGCGTTCCCGAAGACCGGCCAATCCGGCCACATGATCCCCGTGGGAGTGGGTGATGAAGAGGTGCTTGAGCTGGAGACCGTGTTCGTCGACCAGTGCCAGAATCGGAGCCGCATCGAATCCGGTGTCGAAGACCGCGGCCTCGCGGGTGACTTCGTCCCAGACCAGATAGGCGTGGACGGCCATGCCCTCGCCCTGGGTGGTGATCACCCGGAGCTCGCACCACCCCGAGGTCGCCACGGGCTTGGGCAGCCAGCCCTCGGCGATCCGCTTCAGCTTGGCTCCGTCGAGGGTCAACCGGGCCCCGAGCTCGGCGAAGCGGCAGCCCGCCGCAGGTTTGCCACTTTCTTCCATGCGCTCGTACTCCGCGGTGGAAACGCCGGCGGCCTGGGCGGCGGCAGCCACCTCGGTGTGGGTCGAAGTGCGGGCCTTGCGGAGGATGTCCCCCAGAGAATCTTCAAGAGTCACGTTGCCAACGGTGCTGGGCGGGCGCTCCCTCGGCAAGTCCCCGAAACTCCCCCCGTCTGGAGGTTCAGAAGTATTTCTCGACGATCCAACGGGG
>JAIXXC010000152.1 GCA_027490985.1 Verrucomicrobiales bacterium | reverse complement strand
CAGGCTACCTCCAAGGGACAGGCTACCTCCAAGGGACAGGCTACCTCCAAGGGACAGGCTACCTCCAAGGGACAGGCTACCTCCAAGGGACAGGCTCGTTGTGTCGTGGAGGAGGGACAGGCTCTGAGGTGGGTGGCGAGGGCCGGTGGGGCACAGCGGGTCTGGTGGACCCGCCAGGAGGCCGGCGGCGCTCCGGTGGTGGTGGCGGTGAACCAGTTCCATTACCAACTCGAAGCGGGTCGGGTTTCGGGAGACACGATGGTGACCATCACCTTCCATGCCGCCTACCCGGACGGGATCCGTCGCCTGGAGATCCCGGTTTCCATCCACGAGTCGATTGCAGACCCGGAGTTCCAACTGACGGCACCGACCCACTGGGACGGACGCAGCCCCCTGTCGCTGTCCCCGGCCTTGAGCGTGCCCGAGGCCGCCCAGATCGCTTCGGGAGCTTCGCCTCTGAAGACGACCTGGTCGGTGGAACCCCTGGCCACGGTCCGTGAGATCCGAGGGCATGACCTGATCCTCAAACGCGCTCTCCACGGAGGCCGTCTGACCGTGACCGCCACGCTCGACAATGGCGGCACGCCCCTGCGCCGGTCTGTCACGGTGTCGGTGCGCCCCCCACGACACGATGGCTGGGTGCAGCAAGCCCCCACATCCCGCGACTGGCCCCGGGACAACCAATTCTACGCCCGGGATGACCGCAATCGGGGAACCCTGTTCGCGGCAGGCTCGATCGAGGAACCCGCAGAGGCGGTGGTGGTGCGGGTATTCGCCCAAGACACGACCGGAGCGGGCGCGACCTTGAAGGGAAATACCCGCGACGCCGGCATCGGTCGAACCGGGGACAGGCTCTTGACCGAGCGCCGCACGCGACTGAAGGCCGATCGATCCTACCGCTTCGAGCTGCCACTGAAACCCGGGCTGATCCGATACCGGTTCGAACTGGCCCGCATCCATCAGGCTCGGGAGATCCCGGTGCATTCGGCCACCAATCTGGTCTGCGGCGACGCCTACCTCATCGATGGGCAATCCAACGCCGTCGCCACCGATTGGGGCCCGGACCAACCCGACTTCCGCAGCGAGTGGATCCGAACCTTCGGCAGCATGGGGCACGAACCGGCCGAATCGGGGTCGTGGGGTCTGGCCGTCCATCGCGGGCGCGACAATGAACACCATCAAGTCGGCTATTGGGCCATGGAATTGGGCCGCCATCTGGTTGAAACCCATCGGATCCCGGTGTGCTTCCTGAACGGGGCCGTGGGCGGCAGTCGCATCGATCAACACCAACGGAACCCGACCCATCCCACGGACCCCGACACGATCTATGGTCGCCTGCTGGCCCGTGCCCGCGCGGCCCGGCTGACCGACGGGATCCGCGCCGTGATCTGGCATCAGGGCGAGAACGATCAAGGCGCCGACGGCCCGAGTGGCGGCTACGGTTGGGAGACCTACCGTTCGCTGTTCATCGACCTTGCCGCGGCCTGGGCCACCGATTACCCGAACCTGCGCCACCACTACGCGTTCCAGATCTGGCCCAAGGCCTGTTCCATGGGCACTGATGGCTCGGACAATCGACTCCGGGAGGTGCAGCGGAATCTGCCCTCGGCCCTGTCGCGCCTGACGGTGATGTCCACTCTGGGCATCCAACCTCCCGGAGGATGCCACTATCCGGCCCGAGGCTATGCCGAGATGGCCCGCCTCCTCGCCCCGCTGATCGATCGTGATCTGCATGGGCTGCCCCCCAAGAACTCCATCACGGCTCCCGATTTGTTGCGGGCCACCTACTCGGATTCGACCCGGTCCCGACTGGTGTTGGAGTTCGACCAACCCGTGCGCTGGGATCCCGCTCTGATCACGGAATTCCAGCTCGATGGCGACAAGGGGCTCGTCGCTTCCGGCAAGACCGACGGCCCGCGGTTGATTCTGACCTTGCACCAACCGTCGCAGGCCAAAACCCTGACCTACCTCGATAGCGCGTCGTGGAACCCGGAACGCGTGCTGCGCGGAATCAACGGCATCGCCGCATTGACCTTCTGCGAGGTGCCGCTGGAGCCCACCCCGGCGCCGCCCTCGAAAGACGCCCCTCGCTGATCCGGCGGGTGCGGCGAACACCAGCCGCTTTGCGGCGACCCACAGGGGTTCCGCATTGAAGCCGGCACTGGAGTCGGCAGCGCTTCAGCCCGGAGGCCTCATCGAGGCGACCTTGGCCTTCACCTCCGGATCCATGCGGATGATCGGAGGCCAAGGCCGATCGAACCCTTCGCCCGGCATCTTGCGGGTGGCGTCGAAGCCCATCTTGCCGCCCACGCCGATGTGCGAGGTCGCATGGTCGAGGACATCGGCCGGCCCGCGCGTCAGCAGGGTGTCGCGCTGGGGATCGGTGTCGGCGAAGAGGTGGAAGAGCACCTCGCGCGTGTCGTGGACGTTCACTTCGGCGTCCACCACGATGATGTACTTCGAGAACATCATCTGCCCCATGCCCCAGAGCCCATGCATGATCTTGTAAGCCTGCATGGGATAGGTCTTGCGGATGCTCACCACCACCAGGTTGTGGAAGGTGCCTTCGGCCGGCAGGGAGATGTCCACGATCTCCGGGAAGTTCATCTGGAAGATCGGCAGGAACAACTTCACCGACGCGGCCCCGATGTAGAAATCCTCCATCGGCGGAATGCCCACGATGGTGGCCGGGTACACGGCGTCCTTGCGATGGGTGATGGCCGTGACGTGGAACACCGGGTACGGCTCGGGCAAGGTGTAGTAGCCGGTGTGGTCTCCGAACGGGCCCTCCATGCGGAGGGGTTCGGTCGGATCCACGTAGCCCTCGATGACGAAATCGGCGTTGGCCGGAACCTCGAGGTCGTTGGTCTCGCACTTCACCAGTTCGACGGCTTTTTTGCGCAGATACCCGGCCAACAGGAATTCATCCAACCCGTCGGGCAACGGGGCCGTGGCCGCGAAGGGGAACATCGGGTCGCCGCCAAGAAAGATGGCGACGGGCATGCGTTGACCGGTCTCGTAATAACGACGGCCGTGGCGTGCGGCGACCTTCTGCAACTGCCAGTGCACACCGGTGGTCTGTTCGTCATAAACCTGGATGCGGTACATCCCCAGGTTGCGCGCGCCGGTGTCCGGATCCTGCGTCACCACGCACGGCAAGGTCACGAAGCGTCCCCCATCCAGCGGCCAGCACTTCAGGATGGGCAGGTCGGCCAGCGTGGGCGGCAATGGATCGGTTCCTTTGCGCCAGTCGGGGGCCTCGGGCCAAGGCGCTTGCCGACTGGCGGGCGCCTCGAAGCGGTGGATGACCTCCTTGCACGGCCCACTCTTCACCGTCTTGGGTTTGGCATGGCGCAAATCCAGAGCCAGCGACAGGAGTCGCAACGCCTCCTTCATCGAAGCCGGGGGGCGGGCCTTCATGAGCCCGCCCAGTTCGGCGGCCACCTCGTCCACCGAAGCGGCATTCATGCTCATGGCCATGCGCTTCCAGGAGCCGAGCGTGTTGACGGCCACCGGGAACGGTGAAACGACACCCCGGACGGTGGGCTTCTCGAAGAGCAACGCCTTGCCGCCGCCCGGTTTCTTCATTTCACGGTCGGCGATCTCGGTGATCTCCAACTCCGTGGCCACGGGATGCGCGATGCGGATCAGCTCACCCGCTTTTTCGAGCGACTCCACCCAGTCCCGGAACGATTCGAACGCCATGCGAGCCCGACGGTACGGCCCGACGGCAATCCCGCAACGCAGGACCTTCCTCGAGGACGGCTCAAGCCAGGAGCGAGGGCACCGGCTGGGCTCCGGTCACTTCGGCATCGGTGAGGCTGGCCTCGCGCCCCTCATGGGGAACGTGGAGTCGGGTGTGGTCCAATCCCAGTTGTCCCAACAACGTGGCGTGGAAGTCGTGGACGCTGACCCCATCCTGAACGGCCTTGTAGCCGAACTCATCGGTCGCTCCGTGGACATGGCCCGCCTTGAACCCGCCGCCGGCCACCCACAACGAGAAGGCATGCCGATTGTGGTCACGACCGTCCTTGCCCTGTGAAATGGGCAGACGACCGAATTCTCCGGTCCACAGCACCACCGTCTCGTCGAGCAATCCGCGAGCCTTGAGATCCTTCACCAACGCCGCGCTCGGCTGGTCGGTCATGGCACACAGCCCCTTCAGGCGCTCGGCATTCTTGTCGTGGGTGTCCCACGGTTGACCGCTCAAGAACAACTGCACGAAACGCACGCCCCGCTCGACCAGACGCCGTGCGATGAGGCACCGACGCCCGTATTCGGCCGTGACCGGGTTGTCCAAGCCATAGAGCCGTCGGGTGGCGTCCGATTCGCCCGAGAGATCCATCACCTCGGGCACGGCACTCTGCATCCGGGCGGCCGTCTCGAACTGCGAAATCCGGGCCTGCCACTCCGAAAGGGACGGATCGCGCTCGGCCTGATGCCGGTTCAGTCGGGTGATGAAGTCCAACTGATGCCGCCGCGCCTCGGCCGGGATCCCCGACGGAGTCTGGAGGTGGAATACGGGCGTCTTGCCGCTGCGGAAGGGCGTCCCCTGGAACACCGCGGGCAGGAATCCGGATGACCAATTGCGTTCCCCGTCGACCGGCAGGCCTCCGGGATCGGACAACACCACATAGGCGGGCAGGTTCTCGTTCTCAGAACCGAGCCCATAGAGCACCCACGACCCCATCGAAGGCAATCCGGCCAAAAACCGTCCGGTGTGCATGATGCGCAGGGCCGACTCGTGATCCACCGATCCGGTGCTCATGGAGCGGATGAGGGTGATGTCGTCGGCGATGGATCCCGTGTGCGGCAGCAGTTCCGAGAGTTCCATGCCACACCGACCCTGGGGGCGGAATCGATAGGGAGCCCCCAACACCGCGCCCGCCTGCTTGTCGAAGTGGACCTCCAGATCGCCTCCGGGATACGGCTGGCCATGCCAGCGATTCAACGCGGGTTTGTGATCGAAGAGATCCATCTGACTCGGTCCCCCGTGTTGGAAGAGACTGATCACCGCCCTGGCCTTGGGTCGCCGGTGCGCCGGAGTCACCGCCCCCTCCGCGAGGAGTCGGCGGCGCGACAGGAGGTGTTCGAGCGCCAGAAGCCCCAGGCTCCCGGCCGACCGCCCCAGGAAACCGCGCCGCGAGAGGGAATCCAGAGAGGGGTTCATCGGAGATAGAGGCAATCGTTGAGGGTGAAGAGCGACTGTGCGAACTCGCGCCAGGCTCGGAGGCTTGGATCCGGATGGGCGTCCTTCAGCAAACCGTGCAGCGACGCATGGATCGACTGCTGACGCCGCAGGAACTCCTCCGAGGCGGCCATCTCGACCGCGTCGGGCTCCCGACTGCAGGTCAGCAGGAAGGCGCGCCGGATCCGAGCCGGCACCGACGGACCACACTCCCGATCGAGTCGCGCGACCAGATCGCTGGCACACTGAAGCGTGAAGTCCGAGTTCAACAAGCTCAGCGACTGGAGTGGCATGGTGGTCCGCCCACGGCGGGTGCAATTGAACACGACGGACGGCGCGTCGAAATTGGCCAACAGGGTCGGGACCTGGGTGCGACGATGCTGAAGGTACAGTGACCGAGCCCGGGCGCCCGGTGCCGCCGGGTCGACTGAGACCTCCCCTTCCGCGGTGCGCGGCGTGGGCACGTAGGGCCCACCCGACTTCGGGTCCAGACCGCCACTGGCCGCGAGCATCAGATCCCGGATGCCCTCGGCATCGAGGCGGTGCACCGGGAAGCGCCACAACCCTCGATTGGCCGGATCGGCCGACAAGCCCTCGGAGCGGGGAGCTCCCGATTGATGGAATGCCCGCGAACGCAGGATCTGGCGGTGGAGATGCTTCAGACTCCACCCCGATTCCACGAACTCGGCCGCCAACCAGTCCAGCAGCTCCCGGTGACTGGGTTCGGCTCCGCTGAGCCCCAGGTTGTCGGAAGTCTCCACCAGTCCCACGCCCCAACACTGTTGCCAGACCCGATTGACCGTGACACGGGCCAACAGCGCCGATGGGGGCGTGCCCGGAGCGGTCAGCCACTGCGCCCAAGCCGACCGTCGGCCCGAAGTCGAACCCCGGGATGACGGAAGAGCCACGGGCGATCCCCTTCCCCGATCGAGAAACGCCGGAAAGGCCGGGTCCACGGGCTCACCCGGAGTCTTGGGATTGCCACGCTTGAGCAGGGGCACGGGGCGGGGCTGCGGATGCACATCGCTCACCCAGGCGATGCGGCCCGGCTTGGGCAACCGCCGAGCCTGGAGGACCGCCAACTGCCGGTCGCGCTCTTGGACTCGGGTTTGCAAGGCCCGTTCGTAGGCCGACCAGCCTTCGTGTTCGGGAGTCCCCACGCGCGGGGAGGCCTGGATGCGCACCTGATCGACCTCGAAACTACGACCACAGCAGAACTCGAAGGCAAACCCTCCCGGAGGCAGGTCCGACGCCGACAAGGTCAACGGCTGGCCATCGGCCAAGCCATCCACCCGGTGCTGGAGTTCGAAGCGGTCACGCTCGAGGCGGGTGATGCGGACGCCGTAATTGTGTCCGGCCCGGTAGCCTTGCCCCCCGATGCTGCCGAGCGACTTGGAATCGGCCCCCGGATAATCGAGGTGGACGGAGGTGGGGCCATTGGGATTTCCGTCGATCAACACGTTGCCCCCAGGGGTGGCGTGCCGATCGGCGAAATCGTGGGTGGCCAGCACATAGCCCACACGTTCGGCCGGGGCGCCCGAACCGTCCACCCGGAGGGCCACCAGATCGAAGCTCACCTGGATCCAATCACCCACCGCGGCCGGCTGCCACGACAACGCGTGCCGGGTGGACAACCAACGGTCCCCGGATCCACCGCCGTCGATGAGTTGCAACACCCCACCCTTCACCCGGGCCGCCGGGCCCACCGAACCGCCGAGCGACACGGGCGGTGAGCCTGCGGGCAAGTCGTCTCCGGGCACGGTGTCGGCCCACCGGGTTTGCAGGGATTCCGCGGAGTCGAAGGCGTCTTCCCACACCGGTTTCAGCGCCGGTCGATGCTCCGTCATCCAGCGCCGCAACTCCGATCGGGCGATCGCTTCCCCGTGTTCCCAGTGACGCTCGGCCTCCGCCCACGCCGCCTGTTCACCGGGCAGCGGCGCCTCGATCACCCGGTCGTTGGGCTTCACCCAATCATCGATCGGAAATGCCGGAGCCAGGAACGACTGCAGCGCGTAGTAGTCACGCTGGGTGAAGGGTTCGAACTTGTGATCATGGCACTTGGCACACTGGACGGTGAGGCCCAGCAGGCTCGACCCGATGATCTGCTGGCAGGCTTCCAAGGCATAGTAGCGGTCGACCCGAACCTCGTCGGGATTGCCGTCCGACTCCCCGGTGCCGTCCTGACCGTTGCGCAGGAAGTGGGTGGCCTCGAGCAGGTCCCGGATCTCCGGCGTCACCGGATCCCCGGGTTTCCATCCCGCCAATTCGTCGCCCGCCAATTGCTCCCGGATCCACCGGTCGAAGGGTTTGTCGCTATTGATCGATCGGACCACGTAATCGCGGTAGCGGTAGGCCAGCGGCCGATCCGTGTCGGCGTTGAAATAGCCGTTGGAGTCGGCATACCCGACGGCATCCAACCAGTGCTGAGCCCACCGCTCTCCGTAGGCCGGACTGGCCAGAAACCGCTCCAACCACGACTCGATGGCCTCGGGCCGGTGATCCGCCGTGAATGCCGCGATCGCTTCCGGAGTCGGTGGCAGTCCGGTCAGCACCAGGGCCATCCGACGCAACCGGGTCGCCGCATCCGCCGGTGGCCCCAGAGACAATCCGCGACCGTGCAATCGGGCCTCGAGGAATCGATCCACCCCCGACGCCCCGGAATCCCCCTTCGCCGACACCGCTTCCGGGGGGCGGATCGAGGACGGCAACGCCTGAAAGGCCCAGTGGGTCTGGGCACGGGCCGACAGCGAGGCGGGCGACGGTGTGTCCGCGGCATGGGTCGCCAGAATCACTCCCCCCACCGCGAGCCAGGCCCCGAGCAGGCACGACAGGGAACGCCACGAAAAACCACGATCTCCACCCGGATCGCATCGACTCTGCGAAACCCCTACTGCCCATCGGGACGCCTCTCCAGTTCGGCGCGGCCGCCAACAGGAGCCGGTGGGTTTCGAGGCGTTCATCGGGAGTGGGTGACCGGCGCAGTCTCGCTTCAATCGCCACCCGGGACAACCGTGGAGCACCTCGGAGCCCCGGATGCCTGGCTGACAGGCCCTCAGGGTGAGCTCACCGGCCCTCTGCGGGTGGTTTGGAATCCGACGACCGGCGGCGTTTCTGCTGTTGCAGGAACCCCTTCAATTCCTCACGACTCACCTCGCCGTTGCCGTCTTTATCTGCGGCCTTGAACTGGGCTGGCGACGGAGATTCGTCGGGGGTGATGCGGCCATCGTGATTGCGGTCCAAGGAATCGAAGGTCTTGGAACCGCCACCCCGGGCCGCCGAAGCCCGCAGATCCGACGGTGTGCCCGGAGGAACCTCCGGCAGGTAATACTCGATGTAGCCCAGCATCATCTCCTCGTCGGTCTGCTCGCCCCACTGCACCCGCCGGGTCGGATCGGGATTGGCCGGATTGCCGGCGCTGTTGTCATAGCGGGCGGTCCCCTTCAAGACACTGCCGGCCGGCAGATCGATGTGCTCGGACAAGCGGTAGAGCAGCTGCCAGTTGAAGTCGTACCGGGGCACGTCCAAGAGCGTTCGCGGCGCGCTCCCGGGCACCTCGAGTTCGTATCGGTAGGCCTTCCCGCGCACATGCATGTGCGGCATGAACGACATCACTCGGGCCGACTGCGGCACCGGCAGCCTGCCTTCGATCTTGAAATCGGGGTCGCCGGGCGGAATGTCGATGGGAGCGGCGATCGCACTCACCCGCACTTCGTGCCGCGGCGGCGTCTTGGAAAATCTCAGCCCCAAGGCGCTCTGATCCCGGGTGGGTTTGCCCCGGGGCGTGTAGTGCAATTGGAAATGGAGGGTCGAACCGGCCGGAATGAACTTGGCCCAACCCGACGGATAGGAAACGGCCTGATATCCCGGAGCGTATGCGGCCAGATAGTTGCTCGTGCCGTCGATACGGCGGTTCTTCTGGGGTTTCCCGTCCTTGCCCGGCGGCAACACGTACACGAGGACATGGTGGACCACGTCTCTGGCCGAGGGGCGGATTTCCCATCCCTCGACCCAGCGGTCGCCATCGAATCCGGTGGGCACCTCGATGTTCACATACGGCATGATTCCCGATGCCGGGATCTCCACCGGTTCGGGAAGTCTCACCACCGCATCGGGTTCCCCCAATTGCCATTCGGAGGGATGGGTCCTGGGCTTGGGAGCGTGCGCAGGATTGCCCTCGGGCCTGCCCCGTTCCATCCACGCCAGCAGATCGGCCTTGTCGGCGGCGGGGAGGCTGCGGTCGTTCTGCCAGGGGCTGGGGCCATGGGACGGCGGCGCGGCGAACCACGGTGGCATGGCCCCCTGGGTCACCTGCTTGCGGATCATGCCCGCATGGGCGGCCACATCGGCCAAAGAGCTCAAGGCGAAGGGACCGATCCCTCCCTCCCGATGGCACGGAACACAGGATTGCTGCAGGATGCGCGAAATGCGGTTGTGGTAATTGACGGGCTGCGACACCGCCACCGGAGCAGCCGTTTCCAGCGCGCACCCCGGGGCCGTGGTGCAGGCGACTTCGACCGCCTTGCCCGACAGCACCGATTCCAGCGCCTCCACCAGATAACGCCGGGTCGGGGCCGCCTTGGAATACCCCAGGCCGTACTGATCATCCACCGCCCCGCGGAATTGCACCGTGCGGGCGGCATCCAGGACGAACACCTCCGTGGTCGATCGCATCCCGAGGGCGGACGCGAAGGTCCCCCGCTCATCCCGGATGTAGGTGCCTTTCACGCCCTGATCGGCGATCCATTGCGTCACAGCCGCCTTGGAATCGGTCTTCACGGGATTGACCCAGAGGAATCGCACGCCCTTTCGGCCATACTCGGCCTCGAGGGCGCTCAAGGTGGGACCGTAACGGCCTGAAACCGGGCATGAGCTGCTGGTCACGGCGATCACCACGGCACGCGCATCCCGGGTGAGTTGGGACAACGACGAGCGGGACCCGACCACCGGCCGGATTTCCAGATCGGCAATCCAACGTCCCACGCCCCATTCCGAGGCCAGAACGGGGATGGGTGACTCCTGGAGCGACGACGCGCCAAGCATCGTGGGCGACAGCCCCAGCCAGGCTGCGACGAGAGCGCTCAACACCAGGGAACGAACAGGCACTACCATGCGACAATCGTGCCCTGAAAACCGATCCGGGACAACCCCTTGGACCCAATCCTCCATGTCCCCAAGCCCCTCGACCCGACGTCCGTCACCCGATCAAAAAGCGATCTCCAACTTCGCCTCCCGATGGGAACCCGATAGCCTGTTCCCATTCCCGGTGAGTCCCTTCCGACGTTTGCTCGTTCACCTCGGCCTTCCCCTGCTGAGCCTCCTGTGGGGCCGCGGTCTGGCCGACGCCGAGACGATCGCCCCGACGGTCGAAGCGTTGTTCCCCGAATCGGGCTTCGTCTTCAGCCTCTCCCAGATCGAGGTCCATTTCAGCGAACCGGTTCAGGGAGTCGATGCGGCCGACCTCCGCGTCAACGGTCTGGCCGCCACTTCGGTCCGCCAGGTGAGCCCGGATGTCTATGGGTTCACGGTACCGGAACCGCCCCGGGGAACCACCACACTGACCTGGTCCACCGAAGCCGACATCCGCGATCTGGCCGACATCCCGAACCGGTTTGCGGGCACGACTCCCGTCGAATACACGCTGCT
>JAIXXC010000097.1 GCA_027490985.1 Verrucomicrobiales bacterium | reverse complement strand
GCATTTCGCCCGAAGTCCTGGCTGTTTGCGATGTGTGCGCCGCGATCGCTATGGAATCCGGGGTCGACTCGCTCAACGTCGCCGCCGCGAGCGCGGTGTTCTTCTCGGAGATCCGGCGTCTGCGCGGGAGTCCGCAGGCATGATTGGCAAGGCCGGCACAGGCTGTGCCACCAGCACGCCTCGTGGGAGCGGCTCGGTCGGTTGAGGGTTTGCCAGCCTGCGACTGTGCCCCGATGGGGAGATCCGGGATTCCCTCAGAAGGCCAATTGCAGCCACTCCTCGGTCCGCGAGCGGATGACGTTCTGCTGGTGATGATGCCGCCGGACCGCCGTGAGTTTCTCTTCGAACAGCCCCGGGAAGACCAGCAGCGGAAACGGATGGAGCCAAGCGATGGCCGCAGCCTCGTGAGCCGCACCCCGGATCCACGGGATCAGGCTGGGAGTGCGGTTCCGGTCCAAGGCGGCATTCATCAAGCGGGTCCGCAGCGCATCCAGCGGAGCCTCGGGCGGGCGCGTCGAGAGGTGCTGGGGACGGGAAACCGTCTGTGGGCGTGCGCCTCGCGGTCGCGGTCGATCTGGGCAGTGTGTGTGTCGCATCATTGCATCGTCAGAGGGAGTCGAGCCGGCCTCTGTTCAAATCTTGGGCCTGGAAGTCCGTCATCTGGGGGGGGCTCGCCTCATTCCTCTATTTTGGCCCTACCAACAGAGCAACAAACCCGCCCGTGTCAATGAATGCACCTCGGACGGGGTGCGCAGGAAGCCTTTGGTCGGCTGACCGGGGGCTCCAGCGATCCGGTCGAGAGGCGGGGTCACGGTTGACTCCCGGAAGCCGGATCGATGATATCCGGATAGTCGAGACCTCCAGTGCGGGAAACCACTCAGTATGAACCTGACCGAAGAACTTCAAAAGTTGCAGCAATTGCACCAGTCCGGAGCCATCAACGACGAAGAGTTTTCAAGGGCCAAGGCCCGGTTGATCAACGAGCCGCCGCCCGCGAGCGGCGGACCTCAGGTGCCGCCGATCCAAACCAGCGGCACGGATTTGGAGCAACAGACCCGGCAGTGGGCCATGTTCCTGCATCTTTCGCAGTTGGCGGGCTTCCTCATTCCGCTGGCGGGGTTGGTGATCCCGATCGTGATCTGGCAGATCAAGAAGTCGGAACTGCCGGGAATCGATGCCCACGGGAAGATCGTGGTCAATTGGATCATCAGCGAAATCATCTACCTGTTGGTTTGCCTGCTCCTGACCCTCGTGCTCATCGGGGTTCCGCTGTTGATCGCTGTGGGCGCACTCGGGATCCTCTTTCCCATCATCGGCGCGATCAAAGCCAACAATGGCGAGGTCTGGCGGTATCCGTTTTCGATCAACGTTCTCAGGTAGCGCCGCAGTGGTGCCCTGCGCACCCTGTGTTGCTGATGTTTGCTCTCCGAACCAGGAGCAGGCACCACGCTCACAGCGTGCGTGCTTGCCGCACTACTGAGTCATTCATGAGTATGAAGCGCGAGGTCAGGTACGAGCGGCGTCAGGCCGCGGATCGGATGGAGGCCTTCCTCTTGGGCGTGACCGCTGTCGCTGGGGCGGGGGGCATCTTCGCTTTCCTCAATTATGGAGTGTTGGCGGGGCTGGCGATGTGGGTCTTGAGTGCCCTGGCCTTTGCGCTGTCGCGGTTGTTCGAGTTGATCGGTGAGTTGTTCAGGGCGCTCGATGAGGCGGGTGAAGGCACCACGCCCCGAGGCACGGGGGAATCCCCGAACAAGGCCCAGCTCTCGACCGTTGGGCCGACCGGCATGCCCACCGACGGTTCGGTCACCTGAAATGGTCGCCTCTCCGATTGGGACCATCCAGCGTCCGCTTGGCGGTGCGGCGTTTCGAACGTTTCCGACCAGAAGACGTCCATGACTCGATGAATCAATGGCTCTCCATGCTTTGCCTTGCGGTCATCGCCGTCCTGCCGGCCGGGGTGCTGAGCCTTCGGGCAGTCCGGCCCCGGCTCATGCCCTGGTGGGCGATGCTCCTGGTGCTTCTCGGTGTGGGGTGGCCGATGATGGTCTTCAGCGCGATGCTGCAGGAGAGCCAGTCGGGAGGGGCGGGTCATGTGGGTGCCCTGTTCTTCGGTTGGGCCTTGATGCTCCTCTGGTTCGTCCCTTGGCTGATGGTGTATGCGCTCATCCAGCACTTCCGCCGCCGGTCGGGTCGATGAGGCGAGCCTTTAACCGGAGCCATCGGTCGGGGTTGGCTCGCCCGCCGGGTCGTTGCGTCGCATCCAGGATGATGGAGAGGAAACGTTTGGGCCGAAGAAACACCCACTCTGTTCCGGAGATGGGGGCATCCCAGGCCTCGGGACTGAGGCGCTGGGGATTTGCATGGCGGCAGGGCGGTGAATCCGTAGCCTCCGGGGCATGTTGGCGGTGCTTACAGGGTTGGTGGCGGGATTCCTGCATGTGTTGGCGGGGCCCGATCATCTGGCGGCGGTGGCGCCTCTGGCGGTCCGCAGTCACCGGCGCGCCTGGATGTCCGGCGTGCGCTGGGGGCTGGGGCACTCGGCCGGCGTGCTGCTGATCGGCGCGCTGGCGATCCTGTTCAAGTCGGTGTTGCCGGTGGGGCAGGTCTCGTCGATCAGTGAGCGACTCGTGGGCGTGCTGCTCATCGCCATGGGCCTGTGGACGGTGCGTCAGGCGCTGCGCGTCGAGGTGCATGCGCACGAGCACGCGCATGACGGCAGTCGCCACGGGCATGTCCACTTTCATGGGCCCGGTCATGCGCACCCGGTCTCCGCAGCCTCGGGGTCTCCGGAGCATGGCCACGGGCATGCGGCCGTCGGGATCGGCATCCTGCACGGCTTGGCCGGCAGTTCGCATTTTCTGGGCGTGTTGCCGTCGCTGGGGTTCGCGAATGCGGGGCAGGCGGTGGCCTATCTGGCGGCCTTCGGCCTCGGTACGGTGGTGGCCATGGCGGGGTTCTCGGCGCTGCTCGGAGAGGTGGCCGCCCGGTGGGCGCTCCACACCCGTCATTGGTATCGCGGTCTCTTGTGGGCCTGTTCGGCGGTGGCCTTCGCCGTCGGCGGTTGGTGGTTGGTGACCGCCGGGGCCTGAGACTTCGGGAGAGGCGTCGATGGGGGCTTTTGTGAATCCAGCCTACCGCGGGAGAATCGCTCCCTCACCCACGGGGCATCTGCACTTGGGCCATGCCCGCACGTTCTGGACGGCCTACCAGCGAGCCGTGTCGCGCAAAGGGACTTTGATTCTGCGCAACGAAGACCTGGACCGCGATCGGGTTCGCCCGGAATTCGTGACGGGCTTTCTGGAGGACTTGCGATGGTTCGGCATCGAGTGGCAGGAGGGGCCCGATGTCGATGGCCCGCATGCGCCGTATTCGCAATCGGAGCGGCGGAGCGAGTATCAGTCGACCTTCGAGGCGCTTCGTGCCACCGGGTGGTTGTTCCCGTGCACCTGTTCGCGCAAAGACATCCAGTCGGCCGTTGCGGCTCCCCATGCCGCGGATGACGAGCCGATTTATCCGGGCACGTGTCGGCATCGGTCGGCTGCGGACATCCCCGCGGGGCGTACGGTGTCGTGGCGGTTCCGGGTGCCCGAGGGACAGGCCCTGAGTTGGATCGATGGCGGGCCAGGGCCGCAATCGTGGGTGGCCGGCCGCGACTTCGGCGATTTCGTCGTCCTGCGCCCGGACGGAGTGCCCAGCTACCAATTGGCCTGCGTGACCGACGACCACGCCATGGGCATCACCGAAGTGGTCCGCGGGGCCGACCTGCTGGTGAGCACGGCTCGGCAGCTCCTGCTGTACCGGGCCCTGGGGTGGACTCCGCCCGACTTTTTCCACTGCCCGCTCATGACCGATGAGCACGGGGTCCG
>JAIXXC010000083.1 GCA_027490985.1 Verrucomicrobiales bacterium | reverse complement strand
CAACCCACCCGCTTCAGGTCGCCGCGGCGGCCGGTGCGGTGGGCGGGGCTGTGATCGTGGCCGCGGCGTTGCTCTGGTTGCTCTGGCGCTTCGAACCTCAGGGTCAGGTCTTTTTCCCGCGCTGCACCTTCCATGAATTGACCGGACTGCAATGCCCGGGATGCGGAGGCCTGCGCGCGACCCATGCCCTGCTGCACGGGGATCTCCGGGCCGCTTGGCGACTGAACCCGCTCCTCGTGCTGTCGTTGCCGGCCGCAGCGTGGACGCTTGGCGCCTGGGGACTCCGACGAACCCACGGGCTGAATCTGCCCCACCCGCTGGGGTTCCGCCATGCCTGGGTGGTCTGGCTGGCCCTGCTCTTCGGCTTCGGCCTCATCCGCAATCTCTGAGACCCACCCGCCTCACGGTCGCTGCGTGCCGCGATGGCGCTCGTAGGCGTGGACGATGCGCTGCACCAACGGGTGCCGGACCACGTCCTTCTTCTCGAAACGGATCAACGACACCCCCTCGACCCCTTGCAGGGCCGTCTCGGCCTCGACCAGTCCACTGCGCTTGCTGTTCGGCAGATCGATCTGAGACGGATCGCCCGTGATCACCGCCTTGGAACCGAAGCCGAGCCGGGTCAGAAACATGAGCATCTGCTCGGCGGTGGTGTTCTGGGCCTCGTCGAGGACGATGAACGATTGGTTGAGGGTGCGGCCGCGCATGTAGGCCAGGGGCGCGATCTCGATGACGCCCCGCTCCATGTTCTTCTGGATCTCCTCGGCCGGCATCATGTCCTGGAGGGCGTCGTGCAGCGGACGCAGGTACGGATCGAGCTTCTGGTAGAGGTCGCCCGGAAGAAATCCCAGGGCCTCGCCGGCCTCGACGGCCGGGCGCGTCAGGATGATGCGGCCCACACGGGACTCCTTGAGCGCGTTCACGGCCATGGCCATGGCCAGATAGGTCTTGCCCGTGCCGGCCGGACCGATGCCGAAGGTCACATCGTGATCCCGGATGGCCGCGACATATCGCTGCTGACCCACGGTCTTGGGCGTGATCGACGGCTTCTTGGACGACGTGCTGATCTTCTGGTGGAAGAGCGCCTGCAACGCCTCGGCGCCATCGTGCTTCACCACATGCAAGGCATGGGTGAAATCCCGCGCCTTCACCGGGGCCCCGTCTTTCTGGGCCGCCTCGAGCAGGCGGAACAGCTTCACCCCGCGGGCCACCGGATCGGTCTCTCCCTCGAGTCGGATCCATCCGTCGCGCGCCGCCGCCTTGATCCCCAATTCCTTCTCCAGCGCGTGCAAGTTGCGCTCATCGCCGCCGAGCAATTGCAGCGCGGCCCGGGCATTCTCGAAGTGGAGGGTCTCGGTGGCGATGGCACCGGTCGTGGCAGGGGTGGCGTTGGAGGAGTTGGCCATGTCGTGCGTCCGTCGAATATCGGTCAGGTCCCGGGTTTGGCCACGGAAAAGGAGGACTCTTTCACGGTCACCGACGATCGGCCTCGGCCAGATTCCGGATGTGACCCAGGACTCGCGAATGGATCCGATGCAGGATGGCATCGGACCAAAGTCTCCAGTACCGGTCGGGCAGCAGGCCATGTTGATACCAGGTGGTACCCACCAACCGGGTGCCCCCCTGGGCGGTGGGGATCAACTCGAATTGCCCCCTCTTGGAAACCAGGAAACCGTCGAGATGAGGCGGATGGATATGGGCATAGGGAGTCCACTCCTCCATGGGGGCCGGGTAATCGGTCACTGCGAAGGCCAGGCGCCGGGGTTCATCCCAGATCTCGATGGGTTCCACGAAGGGTCCGGTCGAAAACTCGCAGTACCGCACGGCTCCGACGCCCCTGCCCTCCAAGCGGGCCCGGATCGGATAGGCGATGCCGGTGCGAAACAACCATTCGGTCGGGGCAGGCAGATCGGCGAACGAAACCACATGCCGCCACACGGTTTGCGGCGGCGCCGCGATCGTCACCTCGGTGGTCACCGGTCGGACTTCCGGCACCGCAGGGGTCGCCCTCTCCAGTGCGGTCACCATCGGCAACAGCAGGAACGCGGCACTGTAGACGCATCCATCCTGCAAGCGGCGGCCCCACCTCTGGGAAATCAAAGTATAGGCCATGAAACTGCCGATCAAAGCCAGCACGACCGCGATCGGCGAGGCCATCAGGAGACAGATCAGCCCCTCGATGGCCATCATGATCAGAACCCCACCCAGCAGGCCCAGCGCGGCGACGCTGCAGAGACACGACTCCCGGAGTGAACGCAGCTCATGGTGGTTGTGGATCAGCGTGGTGAGAAAACCCATCAAGAACGGCAGAGCGACGAAGAGGGCCCATCCATAGGCCTCGAGATAGTTTGCGATCAGGAAGACCGACAACGCCCCGAGCAACGCGGTCAAGACAGCCCCCAGGGACGCCGAACCCCATCGGTTGCGGGGAATCCACCGGAACCAGGCCGGAGGCAATCGATCGGCACTGATCACGGGAGCCGTATTGTCCGGAAGCGCCAGCAGCAGCAGCACCAGCATGAACTTCACCACCGGGACAAAGAACAGCAGGGCCCAGGCGGCCGAACGATGAAGCGCCCGCAACCGCCCCGCGGTGAGCGCCAATCCGATCCACACGAACGGCAGGGACGTCGCCAGCAGCGGCCACCCCCAATCCAGATCCTCTTCGGTCGGCAACGCCACCCCCAGAAGGATCGACCAGATTCGCCGGGAATACGGAACCCCCAGCCACTCGAGAACCCATCGATCCAACCCTTGCTTGACCACCAGGCAACTCAAGAGACCCAGGAAGAACGCCAGGCGACCGACCGGCTCACGGAAGCGAAGGACTCGACCCCAGCGGGATGGCCAGTCGGCAAATTTCATGGCGCCTCGAGAAAGGTGGTGGCGGCCAGGTGACGACGGCGCTCGGAGTGGATCACCGGGAGTTCACACACGTCTCCCAGGCAGTACCGATTTCGGGCCACCCAGCGGTAGACGCCACGGGCGATCGTGTCGAAAACGGGAACCACCATCAACACGCCGAGCGGCCACAGCCAGAGAACCCGTCGGCACATCCAGGCGATGGCGACCGGGCCTCCGAGAATGCGCCCGTCGGGGGTGAGCAGTTTCATCTCGTCGGGGAGTTCGCCGGGAGCCAAACCCAACCGCTCCCGGACCCAGGGAGACTGCAGGGCCGCGAATTCGATGCGGCGCGCCTCGAAGACCCGCCGCCACCGACCGATGGTCGCCCGGCAGACGGGGCAACGATGGTCGTAGAAGGCCCACGCTCCCGGGTTCTTGGGGATCTGGACGTTTGTTTCGGTCATGGCAGAAAGGTTGGGTCGAGACGGTGCAGATGAATCGGGAGGGGCGGTCGTGGAGTCAGTCGGAGGTCAATCCGAGCAGCTTGCGAGCCTTGTCACCCATGCTGAAGAAGCGCTTGAGCACCGAGGTGGGCCACCCCCGGAACGTGGCGTACCAACCGGCGGTGGTCGCCAGGAACTGGTGCATCTCGCGCAGACGATCCTCGCTGTAGCGATCGGTGTCCGAGGCGGCCTCGGCCTCCGCGATGCACTCCCGGAGCACGGCCATCGTGGGGTCGAATTCCCGACGTTTGCGCTCGTCGAGCACGATCCGGAACATTTCCCAGACATCCTTCAGGCTCTCGAAATGGTCGCGCCGGTCGCCGGGCAGATGCACCAGGCGGACGATCCCCCAACCCTGGAGCTCCTTGAGGCTGGTGCTGACATTCGAGCGGGCCACCTCGAGGACCTCCTGGATCTGCTCGGCATTGAGGGGCTCGGGCGCCAAGTAGAGCAAGGCGTGCACCTGGGCCACCGTGCGGTTGATGCCCCACTTGGTACCCATCTCGCCCCAGTGGAGGATGAAGCGCCGTTCGGCGTTCGACAGCTGGTTCAGCGCCTTCATTTCTGTCTATACAGAAATGTCAGACACCTAAAAAGTCAAGCGGGCTCTCCAGGGGGCTGGCTTCGTCGGCCCGCGTTCCGGCCACTGCGGCGACTCCCGGGGTGATTTCTTCATTGCAGCGCCGCCCTTCCTGCCTGTTCTTTGCATGACGGCACCGCGCCGATCAGTTCCATCACGACGTGAAACCCACCGACCTGCGGGGCATTCTCCGCTACATTCCGCGATTCCGGGAAAAGGTCTTCGTCCTGGCGATCGACGGATCCATCGTCACCGACGACAACTTCCCCAACCTCCTGCTGGACATCGCCGTTCTGCGGTCGCTGAACATCCGGATCCTGCTGGTCCACGGAGCGGCCAAGCAGATCGCCGCATTGGCCGTGGAACGCGGGGTCAGGGCCTCCAACCTCGACGGCACCGGCATCACCGACGCCGAGACGCTCCAACTCTCGCTCAACGCCGCCAACCGCCTGACGCATGAGATCCTCGAAGGGCTTTCGGCCAACGACCTGCGGGCGGTGTCCACCAATGCGGTGATCGCCCATCCGCTGGGCATCGTCGGCGGGGTGGACCACCAGTTCACCGGCAAGGTCGAGAGGATCGATGTGGAGATGCTCCAGGCGTTGCTGGCCCAGGGCATCGTGCCCGTGATCCCTCCGCTGGGATTCGATGGCGATGGCAAGACCTACCGGGTCAACTCCGACACCATCGCCTTCGCCCTGGCCGACCAACTCAAGGCCACCAAGCTCATCTTCCTGACCACGGTCGACGGGTTGACCCGCGGTGGGCAATTGATCCGGCAGATCATCGTCGGGGAATTGAAGCAGAGGCTCAATCCGGTGCCCTCCGACTGGCCGATCAATCTCATCTCCAAGGCCCGCCAGGCGGTGGCCGCCTGCGAGGCCGGAGTGCCTCGAGTCCACATCATCAACGGCGAGGTCGACGAAGGCCTTCTGGCCGAGGTCTTCAGCAATGAAGGCATCGGAACCCTGGTCTACGCCAACGAGTACACCCAGATCCGGCGGGCCCTGAAGAAGGACATCCGTGCGCTGCTCAACCTGACCAAGAATTCGGTGGCCTCGGAGGAGTTGGTCAAGCGCACCCGCACGGCGATCGAGAAGCAGGTCGGCGACTACTATCTGTATGAAATCGACCGCAATCCGGTGGCCTGCGTCGCCCTGCACCACTATCCGGAGCGGAATCAGGGAGAACTCGCGTTCCTGTATGTCGCCCCGAGTCATGAGAACATGGGCATCGGCTCCAAGCTGATCCAGTTCGTGGAGGCCCGGGCCCGGGAACAGGGTTTGGCCGAACTCATCACCCTCAGCACCCAGGCGTTCACGTACTTCATCTCCAAGGGAGGGTTCGTCGAAGGCAGCCCCGACGATCTGCCACCCTCCCGCCGCGAACGCTACGACGCCAGCGGCCGCAAATCCAAGGTGCTCATCAAGCGCCTGCGCCCCAGGGCATGAATGCGGCCGGAAGGTGGCGCCGGGCGTTGAGCCTCGTGTGCGCGTTGGGCTGCCTGAGCCTCGGCGCCGCGAGCGGGGCCGATCCGGAAGCCTATCCGCAGCCCCCCTCCAAGAAGGGGCTCCAAGTCCAGATGGTCGATGACGCGATCGCGCTGGGGATCCGTCATGCCGCGCTCAATTTCAATCTGGCCCAACTCATCGATCCCCGGTCCGACCCGGGCAACCCCACGACGACCCTCGGGGGCAGCACCTACCACTTCCAACGGGGCTATCTGGAGGCTCTGGATGGGCAGATCAAGGCCCTCTCGGACCGCGGCATCGTGGTGTCATTGATCCTGCTCAATTACGAGAGCGGCGATCCGGAACTGCGCCGGATCCTCCTTCATCCCGATTACAGCACGAATTGCCCCAACCACTTGTCGGCCTTCAACACGGTGACCCCGGAGGGCCGGGCCTGGTACGAGGCTTCGATCGGGTTCATGGCCGAACGGTGGAGCCGCCCCGACGGTCGCCACGGCCGGGTGTGGAACTGGATCGTGGGCAACGAGGTCAACTCGCACTGGTTCTGGTCCAACCTCGGACCGAGCACCTCCGAGGCCTTCGCCATCGACTATGAACGGACCGTGCGCCTGACCCACCAGGCCGTCCGAAGGCATTCCCAGAACGGCCGCGTCTTCCTCTCGCTCGAGCATCATTGGAACATCGCCTATCCCGGCGGCAAGGAAGGCCAGGTCTTCCCGGGGCGGCCGTTTCTCGAGCACTTCGCGCGGCGAGCACGGTCCGGTGGCGACTACGACTGGCACCTGGCGTTCCACCCGTACCCCGAAGACCTCTTCAACCCACGGTCGTGGCGGGACAAGTCGGCGACCCCCGACTGGAAGACCACGCCGCGGATCACCTTCCGGAACCTGCGGGCCCTCGGGGAATTCCTGGACCAACCCGCCTTGCAGCACCAGGGCCGCACCCGCCGGGTGATCCTGAGCGAACAAGGCTTCCACACTCCCGACGGCGCCGACGGAGAGGCCGTGCAGGCCGCGGCCTACTGCTACGCCTGGCATCAGGTGGCGGCCGAACCCGGCATCGACGCGTTCATCCTGCACCGGCACGTGGACCATGCGCACGAGGGCGGCCTCCGTCTCGGACTCTGGACCCACACCCCGGGATCGGTGGCCACGCCCGACCGCCGCAAGCCGATCTACGGGGTATTCCGCAAAGCCGACACGCCCGAGCGCGATGCGGCCTTCGCCTTCGCCCTACCCCTCCTGGGCATCCGATCCTGGGACGATCGCGCCAACGCCCGCTGACGCCCCGTCGGGTCGGGCCATCCGAGACCCCGGTGGCGGAGCAAAGGGGTCGGCGAACCACGGCACCGGCCTGCCCGAGGCGAAGTCCGTGAACCAGGGCTCGGGCGCGGCCACAAAGCCCGATTCGCCCCCCTTCCAGGGGAACCACAGGCGCTCGGCATGGAGCGCGTGGTACGGGACGTGGAGGAAGCGCTGCTGCGCCTCCGTGAGCCGCCCCACGACAAACTCCAGGTAGATGCGCTCGTCTCCGCCGTAGAGCTTGTCTCCCACGATGGGATAGCCCAGATGAGCCAGGTGGATGCGGATCTGATGCTTCCGCCCCGTGTCCAACCAGACGCGGACCCGGGAATAGACGCCCTCCTCGCGCTCGATGTGCCGCTCACAGCGCCATCGGGTCCGAGCCGAGGAGCCATCGGGCCGGACGCAATCCTTGATGGCCACCGCACTGGTCACCTCGCGACCCAGGGGCGCGTCCATGGCCCCGTCGCCCAACGGCATCCGACCCCGCACCAGCGCGATGTATTCCTTGGTGACCAACCCCGCCGCCCACAGCGCACGCAACTCGGCACCCGCTTCGTCGGTCTTGGCGAAGACCATCACCCCACCGGTCTCCCGGTCGAGGCGGTGGATCATGTGGGGCTCGAACCCGAGGTGGATCCGCACCCGGCTGACCAGACTGGAATACACGTCGCCCTTGGTCGGGTGACAGACCAGGCCCGCCGGTTTGCGCAAGACCAGGAGGTCGGCGTCCTCGTGGAGGATCTCGAAGAGGCTCACCATCCGGGATGGCCGCCGGTCAGGGCCCGGTCGAGGTGGGTGTAGCCGCCATCGACATGGATCCACTGCCCGGTGATATGGCCCGCCCGCGGCGAAGCCAAGAACACCAGGGTCGCGGCGATCTCGGCCGGCGAGGTCAACCGGCGTCCGAGAGGCACCATCCGTTCGATGGTCCCGCGGGCCGCCTCCGGATCGGGCTGCGAGGCGAACCACTTCTGGTACTGCTCGGTGTCGCACTCGGCCGGGATCACGCAATTGACCCGGACCCCGTGCGGAGCCAGCGCCACGGCCCATTCCCGGGTCAACGCATTCACGGCCCCCTTGGCGGCCGCATAGCCCGAAGTGCCCCCCTGCCCCGTCTCGGCGACCTTGGAACTGATGTTCAGAATGCACCCGCGCGACCGGCACAAGGCCTCCTGCGCGTGATGGGCCAGGGCGAAGACATGCAGCAGGTTGCGCCGCAGTGACGCCATGAAGTCGGCCGGGGAACCGGTCAGCGGAACGCTGTCGTTCACGCCCGCATTGTTGACCAGCACGTCCAGTCGCCCGGCCTCGCGCAGCAGCGAGGAGATCAATTCCGAGCAGAACATCGGATCGGCCAGATCGCCCTCGGCGAAGACCGAGCGGGGCACCTCGGCGGCCAGCGCCTTGCCCCGGGCCGCGTTCCGATCGGCGAACCAGACGATCGCCCCTTCGGCGGCAAAGGCCCGAACGGCGGCCTCACCGATGCCGGCCGCACCTCCGGTGATCAACACCACACGGTCCTGGAGTTCGAGATTCATGGAAAAGGTCCAACAACGATGAAACCCAACAACAACGACAAACCACTCTTCGATCCCGGCATGGGCTCCTGAGGCCGTTCACCGGGGGCACCGCTCACACAGCCACCGGCGCCTTGATGGCCGGATGCGGCTCGTAGCCCGACAGCGTGAGGTCTTCGTAGACGAACTCCCGAAGCTCTTTGCGTTCCGGATTCAGGGTCAAAGTCGGCAACGGACGCGGCTCGCGAGCCAACTGCTCCTTCACTTGCTCGAGGTGGTTGGAGTAGAGGTGCAGGTCGCCGAAGGTATGCACGAAATCGCCCACCTTCAGCCCGGTGACCTGCGCCACCATGTGGGTGAGCAACGCATAGCTGGCGATGTTGAAGGGCACCCCGAGAAACAAGTCGGCGCTGCGCTGGTAGAGTTGGCAACTCAGCTTGCCGTCGCTGACGTAGAACTGGAAGAGCGTGTGGCACGGCGGCAAGGCCATGGCGTCGACCTCCGACGGATTCCAGGCGCTGACGATGAGCCGGCGGCTGTCGGGATTGCGGCGAATCTGGGCGACCACGGTGTCGATCTGGTGGATCGACCGGCCGTCGGCCCCGCGCCAGTCGGTCCACTGGGCCCCGTACACCCGCCCCAGGTTTCCGTCGGCGTCGGCCCACTCGTTCCAGATGCTCACCCCGTGCTCCTGAAGCCAGCGCACGTTGGTGTCGCCCCGGAGGAACCACAGCAACTCGTAGGCGACACTCTTGAAGTGGACCTTCTTGGTGGTCACCAACGGAAACCCCTCGGACAATCGGAAACGCGTCTGCGCCCCGAAGACCGAATAGGTGCCCGTGCCGGTGCGGTCCGATTTGAAGGTCCCCTGATCGAGAACCAGCCGGAGCAGATCGTGATAGGCGCGCATCGCAGCGGAGGAACCCGACGAGGGATCAATCCTTGAGGTTGACCAACTCCAGGGCGCCCACGCCACCCGGGTTCCAGGCGGTGAAGAGGATGTACACCTTGGCGCTGCGGCCCTTGCCGACCACGTACCAGCAGGCGTCATGCATGTGCTGGGCATAGCCGTAGCCGAGGTCTTCCTTGGGCTTGATGGTGCTGACCACGGCCTTGGTCTTCAGGTTGATGATGTAGATCGGGCCCGGGGTGTTGTTCGGGCCGGTGAGGCAGGGCACCAGCAGGTAGTCGCCCCAGAGGTCGGTGTCGCAGGCCGCACTGCCCTTGGGCAACTGATGGATCGCCAGCGCCTTGCGGGTCTTGGGCGACCACTCGTGCACCTGCGCCTCGGGACGGGCCGAGACGTACAGTTCGTTGCGCTTCGGATCGAAGGTGATGCCGTGCGGCGTCTGGCTCATGCGGTCGCCGCCGTAGAAATTGCCCCGGTACTTCATGGGCTTGGCATCGGCATCCATGAACCAATGACGACCGTAGCCGTCGGTCACCCACAGGGTCTTGTCGCCGGCGAAGGCCGCGTCGGTCGGAGCCCAGCCCTTCTTGTCGGCGTAAGGACCCCCATCGGGAATCTTGAGCTTCTCCACCGTGCGGAAGGTCGTGTCGGACAAGAGGATCTCGCCCTCGACATTGTCGGCCGCGACCACCAACGGGAGCTGACCCTTGCGCGGGAAGATATCGGCCCCGTGCAGGTTGCCCGAGGCGATGGACGGATCGCCCTTCACCACCCAGGAGGTCTTGAGGCGGTCGCTGAACCCGACCCAACCCACCTTCTCAAGGCCCCAATAGACCACGTCACGCTCGCTGTCGACGATGAGGGTGCCATGGGCGCCCTTCACGAAGGATTGAGCCTCGGCCGGCACCGGCATCGCGTTGGTGACCGGGGCGAACTTCCAGAAACCCTGACCGCTCACCTGGGGCACCGCCGACTTGTCCTGCGCGGCGGGCGCCTTCACGGGGCCCTTCTTCTCGACTTGGAAGGTCACGGGGACCGCGGACGGTCCGTGATCGTGGGACGCAGATCCCGTGTCATGAGCCAGGATGACGGGAGTGGAAGCCAGGGCGGCGCACGCCACGGCCAGAGAGAGAGTGGTCTTCATAGGCGACCTCAACACTTTCAACAGCCGATCGCCTTCTGTCGAGGATCCGTGAAGACCAATCAGAACGGATCCCGCAGGGATCCATAACCCTTCGAGCGCACCCAACTCGAGCCCGACCGGGCCCCGTCGATCGGCCGCTGGCCCAGGACCCGCATGAAGAACCCCATCGGGATCACGACCAACCCGTGGATTCCCAGGAGGAGCCCGAACACCAATCGACCGCCCAACCACGACCGGACCCGGGAAAAACCCCGATACCACGGGGCAAAAACCTCGGGGAAGCCCATGCCCAACCCGATCACCCCGGGCATGGCCAGCAGGCAGACCCGTGCCGGGATGCCCACCCACCCCCAGCGACTGGCCAGGAGGAGCAGCGCCACGGGCGGAAGCAGCGACGCGCCGATGGCGAACCGCTCACGCAGGCTTCGATGGGCTGGTGGGGCGTTCATGGTCAGTCGGCCAACGCCTCGAAACTGCGCGGCAGAGAGGCATGCGGTTGACGGTCCCGCTCGAGGAAGCACGGGCCGACCGCCAGGACATCGATCCGGGAATTGATGAAACAACGATAGGCATCCTCGGCGGTGGCCACCACCGGTTCGCCCCGGACATTGAAGGAGGTGTTGATGAGCACCGGACACCCGGTCACCGCCTCGAACTGACGGAGCAGCGCGTGGAACTCGGGGTTGCGATCCCGGTCGACCGTCTGGACCCGGGCCGAACCATCCACATGGGTCACCGCAGGCAGGGTGGAGCGCACCTGCTTCAGGCGATCCAGTCCGTCGGCCTCTTGCGCCACCGGAACCCGTTGCGATTCGGCCACGGGCGCCACCAGGAGCATGTACGGGGATTCGCCGCCAAGCCCGAAGAACTCGGTGGAGCGCTCCGCCAGCACGGCGGGGGCGAACGGACGGAACGATTCCCGGAATTTCACCTTCAGATTCATGCGCGATTGCATGTCCGGATTCCGCGGGTCCCCCAGGATCGACCGGTGCCCGAGGGCTCTGGGTCCGAACTCCATTCGCCCCTGCACCCAACCCACCACCTTCCCCTCGGCCAACGATCGGACCACGCGCTCCCGGAGCACCTCCGGGGTCATCCGTTCCCAGACCGCCCCCAGCGACCTCAGACTCGCCTCCACCGCCTCCGGCGACTCTTCGGGCCCGAGGAAACCTCCGGCCATGGCATCGGTTGAGGCCGGAGTTCGGGGAGCCGACAAGCCGCCGCGCTCGAGAGACCCATGCCAGGCCGCCAACGCCGCACCCAGGGCGGCTCCGGCATCTCCGGCCGCGGGTTGGATCCACACTTCGCGGAACGGGCCCTCCCGCAGGATCCGGCCATTGGCCACGCAATTCAGGGCCACCCCTCCGGCCAGGCACAGGCGGAAGGAACCGGTGCGTTCGTGCGCACGGCGCGCCAATCGCAGCATCGCCTCTTCGGTGACGACCTGGATGGATCGGGCCAGATCCCGATGACGTGGCTCGAGCGGTTCCTCCGGCCTCCGGGGCGGCCCTCCGAATCGGGCATGGAAGCGGGCATTGGTGAGGCGATCATCGGCCAGTGGATCGAGGTACTCGAGGTTGAGGCGGAAGGAACCGTCCTCGTCGAAGGACACCAATTCGTCGCGGATCGCACCGACCCAAGTCGGTTCACCATAGGGAGCCAGCCCCATCAGCTTGTACTCGCCCGAGTTGACCCGGAACCCGCAGTAGGCGGTGAACGCCGAGTAAAGCAGGCCCAGCGAGTGGGGGAACCGGATCTCCTCGACCGGCTCGATCCCGGCACCGGATCCCCGGGCGATGGCGGTGGTGGCCCACTCCCCGACGCCGTCCACCGTCAGGATCGCAGCCTCGGTGAACGGCGACGGCAGGAAGGCGCTGGCCGCATGGGCCTCATGGTGGGTGGTGAAGAGAATCGGACACTCGGCCCGCAACCCGGGTAGGGCCGCCCGGATGCGTCCGCGCAAGTCCAACCGGCCGCCCAACCAGTCCGGAATCGCCCGGGCGAAGGCCCGCCCGCCCCGCGGGGCCCAACCGAGGAAGACTTCCAGCGTCCGACTGAACTTGAGGATGGGTTTCTCGTAGAAGGCCACCGCGTGCAGGTCGCCGGCGGTGATGCCGGCCTGTTCCAGACATGACCGGATGGCCCGCTCGGGAAACCGCGCGTCATTCTTGCGCCGCGAGAGCCGTTCCTCCTGCACGGCCGCCAGGATGCGGCCATCGCCCAAGAGGGCGGCGGCCGAGTCGTGGTACAGGCCCGAGAGGCCGAGGACGTAGCGCATGGGGGCCGGGGTTCGACGCGTCAGAGGAAGGGGTACAGGAAGGGCGCGACCGCCGAACTCGAGGAGAAGACCACCACGGCTCCCAGGAGGATCAGGATCAGGATCAGCGGCGCGAGCCACCACTTCTTCTCGCGACCGAGGAATCGGGCGAAATCACGCAGGAGAGACCACATCGGTGTCGGGTGTTTCAGCGTTGGTTGTTTCAGCGTCGGGCATCGGAAGGGGGGCGGGATCCGGCGGCCAGCATGGCTCGGGCCCGCTCCAGATAGGCTCGGGCCGAGGCGTTGCCCGGGGCCACCCGCAGGGCCGCTTCGAACTCGACGATGGCGTCGGCGAATCGGGTCTGCCGGGCCAGGGCCACGCCCAGATCGATGCGGACCGACGCGTTCTGGGGATCGACCTGGGACGCACGCCGCAGCACCGCCTCGGCCTGGGCCGGTCGATCGGCCCGCCCCAACTCCCCGGCCCACCGTTGGAGCAGGGAGAGATTGGACGGATCTCTGCGCGAGGCCTCTTCGAAGGCCGCAACGGCCGCAGGATAGTCTTTGCGGGCCGAAAGCAGTTCGCCCAACCGCACACACGGCAAGGTCGACTGGGGATGCTCGGTCATGGCGCGCGACAGCAGGGGGGCCGACTCGTCACGACGCCCCATGGCCTCGAGGGTCACGGCCTTGTTGATCAAGGCCTCGAGATTCCTCGGGTCGCGTTTCAGACTCTGATCGAAAACCGCGACCGACTCCTGGAACCGCCCGGATTCGCCGTACAGTTGCCCGAGGGCCAGGGCGGCCTCCACGAAGTCGGGACGCAGGGCCAGGGCACGCGATTGGGATTCCAGCGCCGCCCGACGGTCTCCGGCCTGGGCCTGGGCTTCGCCGAGAAAGTGCCAGGCCACCACATGGTCCGGTGCGCCGTCGACGACCCGCTTCCAGACTTCGACCGCGTTGGTCCATCGGCGACCCTGACGGAGGAGCCGGGCCGATTGCTCGGCCAACTGCCAATCGTCGGGATGCCGGGCCATCTCCGCGTCCAAGCCCTGGAGGGAGGCGCTCAGGCCCACCTTGCGGGCGGCTCCGTTCGCCTCGGTCAACCGGTCGTCCAGGAACCGATCACGGGCCTCGCGATGGCTTTGCAACGAGAACGGAGGTTTCTGGCAGAGCGAGCGGATCTGGGTCCACAGGCGGACCTCGGCATGGGGATTCCACCCCAGTCGCGTCCGACAGGCCGCCTCGGTGGGCACCGCAACCCGGTTCGACCCGGCCTCGGGAAGGCGAGTCACCAGGGCCTCGGCGAACAAGCGCGCCAACCGGTCGTTGCCCTCGGGCCGCAGGTGCACGTGCTCGAAGAACAGATCCGCCCCGGGAGGCCGTTGGGGATCCTCGCCCTTCAGGGCCTTCGCCGCGTCGACCAGGTGCACCCGGGGAGAGGCGGCGGCGGCGGCCACATCACGGGTGATGGCCACGATGCGGGAGTCGGCCCGGAAGCGAAGCGTATCGAGATCGCGGGCCGCTTCGAGATCGGCGGTGCCGCCGGCCCCATCGCCCGCGTTGAGCCGGGCCAATCCCAACTGGAAGCGGCTCTCGGCATGCCTCGGTGCCAAGGCGACCGCCTTGCCCCAACTCGCCACCGCCCCGGCCCAATCACCCGAGGCGTCCTCGGCGCGGGCCCGTTCGGCCAGGGCCTTCCACTCCGAGACCGCCACGCCCGATGCCTCGAGGGGCACCGAACCGAAGGGCGGACAATCCGGAAGATTCACCGCCATGGTCCCCAGCAGCACCTGAGCCCCGGATTCCACACCGAACCGAACCATGTCGGCGAGATTGCGTCGGTAGGCCTCGCGCACGGCCTCGAGGCGGGGATCGTCGGCAGCGATGGTGTTCTTGGAAAACGTCTCGAGCCCGGCCCAACGGGGGGCCAACGACAACCCTTCGCCCTGTCCGTCCCGGATGCGGAAGATCCACTGACCCAGAGCGGTGCTGCGCAGAAGCAACCCGGCCCGCACGACCGCCAGCGAAGGAGCCT
>JAIXXC010000310.1 GCA_027490985.1 Verrucomicrobiales bacterium | reverse complement strand
GAGTCTGGCGGCACGGTCACTGAAATAGGCCTTGGCAACTCGAGCAGGCCGGGGGTGAACGCGCTGATTTGTCCCGGCGCTGGGCGACGGATCCATTTCGCCTGAAGTTCGTAGGTACCGGGTTCCACCGCATCGATCGCAAAGGCACCCGAGGCATCGACGATGGCCGGCAAAAAGCCCGCGCGTTGCTCTGCTTGCGGAGAGGCTGGGGCAACTGAACGAGCTCCGGTAGGGGGCGTGGGCTGACCGGTGGCCATCAAGACGACATACCAAGAACCATCGGGTTGAGGTTGGAAACCGGCCGGAGGAGTCAGCTGGCCGGTCACCCGCGTCTTTCCCCCGAGAGTCACTTCCTGGGTCTCATCGGGCTTCACCGTGACGACCACGGACCGGCTCTCATAGGCTTGGCCGGATTGCTCGATGATGAGCTCCAACACCCGGATGGGGCCGGCTGGAACCTTGGAAAATTCGAATCTCCCCTCGGAGTCGGTTTGGGTTCTGAAAGCCAGGGCGATGCCAGACAGGTCTTCCTGCTGCTTGTTCAGCAAAATGACCTTGCCCTTCAAGGCACCCGGGTTGCCAAGGATTTGGCCACGGATCCGTCCCCAGGGCACCAGTGGGAGGACGGTATCGGATTGGAGTCGGGCCCATGAGGTCTCGGAAAAGCCCAGGGTTCCACGAGATCCCACCGCGACGATCCGTTCGACCGTCAGGTCCTTCTTCTGTAGCTTCACCCGCCCCTCCTCATCCGCCTGATGGATCGCCCTGAATCCCTCACTGCCGGGCTGAGTCATCAGACCATCGGGGCCCAAGAACACCTGGCTGCCGGGCGGCAGCAATCCGATAGACGCACCGGGTGCAGGCCGTCCCGCTGCGTCCACCACGGTCACCTCGAGGGTCTCGGTGCGTTGCAACGAGACATCGAGAGGCACCACACCTTCGTCGTACCGAATCGCCCGGCTGATCACGCGTTGGTAGCCGTCGGCCTCGAAGCGGATGATCAGCTTCGGATCGTCCATGCCATCCATGATCGGCTCTTCCAGCACGTGTCGGAATCGACCGCCCGAGAACGTGGGTGACAGTTGATCGAGGCCGCTGACCTGGATATGGGTCTTACCCAATCGCGGATCGAACGAAGTCCAGCCCAGAGCGAGGCGAAAGCGGGGGATCGGCTCCCCAGTCTCGGCATCGGTCACCGTACCCTGAAGCACCAAGGCCGGGTTCAGCACGATGTCGTGTTCCTGGTCGTCGGCCGGAACGCGGACTCCGTTCCTGCCAATGAACCCCGTCACCGAGATGTCGAACGCATGAGTCCCGGAGGGAGCGTTGTCCCACACCACCCTCCCCTCGGAATCGCTGAGCTCCCGGAATGAGGCCTGAGGTTGGGGCGTAGTGTTCGAAGTGCCGTCCACCGAGATGGGTGCGGTGGTCAGGTGGACCATGGCGTTGGATACAGGCGTGCCATTCGTGCTCACCACCCGCATCCGGAGAGGAACCCCATGAGCTAGAGCGATCCGGACAGGATCATTGCGCTCCTTGAGCGTCACCGCGAGCGTCTTGGCCGCGAACCCCTTGGCCTCCGCCGTGAGTACGGTCGGTCCTATCGGTCCGCCGTGGACCCGAAACTTGCCGTCGCGGTCGGCCCGCGTCTCGCGGCTTGCGATCATGTCCCGGGGCCCCACCCGCACCCGCGCCCCGGCGATCGGCGCACCGCCTTCTTCCACAACCACGCCTTCCAACACGGAGGCGGTTTTCAAGCGGAAGACATGCTTCAGATCCTGAAGTTCCCGCTCGAACGCGTCACGGTTCAGTCCGGGTTGACCGACATGGCCCACCGTCTCGGAGGGTTGGAACTCAGGATGCATCGCCATGCCCCAGATCAATGGCAGCATCGAGGCCGCAATCCGCTGGAGCCTCCATTGGCCGAGCGTGTCGGTCGTGGTTTCTACCGTAACGAATTCGTGGCTTTCACCGGAAGTGTTCAGGCCCGATCGGTCCGAGTGACCCCACAGTACCGTAGCACCGGAGGCGGGCCTGCCGTCAGGATCCAAGACCGTGCCTCCGATGAGGATCGCCCGCTCGAGCCGGACCGTTCGTTGCTTGGGAATCGAGTTCCCTTTGTCGGGATCCCAAGTGAGGCGGGTGTCGGCGAAACCCTCGAGAACACATTGCAGGGTGAGATGGGTGGTTCCCGGAACGATCGATATCTTGGCTTCACCCTTCGCGGATGCCTTGAATTCGGCCTGGGTGAAGTGGTTCCCCTCGGCTCCTCGATAGCTGACCGTCACGTTCGGCACCGGTTCACCGGCGTCTTTTGTGACGAAGGTCAGGAGTAATCCTGGTCCATCGTTGAGGGTGCTACTGCCGACCGGCGCGTCTGCCGAGTCGGCACTGGATATGCCTCCGCTCTGAGCTCCCTCTGCTGCGGAGTTTGAGCCCGAGTTGAGTGAACCGGAAGCTGGTACGGTCTGGGTGGCAGGGTTGGCGCTGGCATTCTTTGGGGTGTTCCAGTCGACCCCGCGATTCATCCACATCAGCCCGCCGATGCCCACGATCAACAGCAGCGCCACCGCCCAGG
>JAIXXC010000337.1 GCA_027490985.1 Verrucomicrobiales bacterium | reverse complement strand
TGGCTGGCCAATCGAGTGTCGCCCCGGGGACTCCACTTGGGGCGCGATTACTTCAGCGATCCGAGACCGCGCGTCGCCGCCCCTGAGAGCGGTCGGCCCGAGTCGCCATCGTCTCAACCCCATGCGGCGGAGGCCTCGCACCGCGTGTCGGAAATCACGTCGGATCAGGCGCTGGGCTTCTTCCTGGAGTCGCGACGGCGTCCCGGCGAGGTGATCTTCGTGGATGCCCGCAAGGAGTCCTCCTTTCTCGAAGGTCATGTTCCCGAGGCCTATCCGCTCGACCGGTTCTATCCGGACACCAGCCTGCCGGCCGTGGTGATGGCCGGGGGCTCGGCCGAGATCGTGGTCGTGTACTGTGCGGGCGGCACCTGCGAAGACAGCCACTATGCCGCGTTGCAACTCCTCGAAGCGGGGCTTCAGGAGTCTCGGGTCCGTGTCTACGCGGGCGGTTTCAACGATTGGACGGCCCAGCATCGCCCCGTGGAGCGCGGCGCCCGCGGCAGTGGCCAGGTGAGCCCCGCCGTCCCGTGACTTTTCCAGTGTCCCAGGCCTTCACCATGAACTGTCACTCCATCATCCGTTGGTTGGCCCGGTTGGCTTTGGGGATTTGCTTTGTCCATCTGGGGCTGAACAAGGCGTTGAACCCCACGGATTTCCTCAAGGCGGTGCATCAGTACGGCTGGGTGGATCAAACCCAACCTTTGACTTGGATCGCCGCGTTGCTTCCGTGGTTCGAGGTGTTTTGCGGTCTCTTGCTGGTGGCCGGAGTTTGGGTTCGGGGCACGGCGTTCGCCGTCTTTGGGATGCTGGTGTTCTTTTCCGGCATCATCCTGCACCGAGCCCTTCGGATTCATGAGACCACGGGCATCGATTTCGTTGAGATCCGCTTCGACTGTGGTTGTGGGAACGGGGCGGTATTCGTCGGTCTCAAGTTGGTTGAGAATGCCGTTTTGACCGGACTCTCGCTGGTGTTGGTGCTGAGCAGAAAGCGTTGAACAACCTTGGTTCCGTTGCAGAAAGGGCGGGTATCTGATCCGAGATCAAATACCCGCCCATTGTCGCAGACGACGCTTTGAGCCGGGCTGTTTCAGCGCGGCGGTGTTTTCTGGAAAGCCACTCGCGTGCCCGGTAGGGCCTCGATGGGGATTCGCAGCAGCGGGAATCGGGGGTGGGAGGTCTTGACGGTAATCTCCGGTTCGATCGCGGTGTTCAGTTTGAATCCGGCCGGAAACGTCACCTGGATATTGAAGAATCGCCCTCCTTGCAGCTCCTTCAGGGTCAATTCAATCCCTTCGACGTTGGATTTCAGTTCCGACAGGGAGACCAGTTCCGTGCCTGAATTGCGGATGGCCACGGTCGACTTGACCGGGGTCTCCAGAGCGTCCTGGGAAATCCAGAGTTGTTCGGGTGAGGCCGACACCGTCGGCTGCACCACCACGTAGGCCGAGACGCTCAAAAGCGGCATGCGCTGAGTTGAGGTGGTCACGGTGATCGGGCAAACGGTGGTCTTCGCGGTGAAGGGCGGTAGAGCCGTGATGTGAAGCTCGTACTCCTTTCCGGGTTTCAACGTCTCCAATTCCGTTCGGAAGGATCGGTTGGTGCACACCACATTCGAGAGTTCCACCGATTCCTCGAGGTTGTTGGTGATGCGGACGTGTTTGGTTTGGTTGGTCTGCTGGGTGTCCGTGAACGAAAACATGACCAGCGACGGACTGACCTCGATGGGTTTCCAAATGGTGCCGGTCAGGGTGAGAACCACGTTGCTTTGTCCCGGATCGTTGCAGGTGACGGTGGCGTTCTTGGAGACGCGCCCGCTGAAGCCGGTGGAGTTGAATTGCAAGGTGATGGCCCCTTTGGCTCCCGGTTCCACATGCTTGTCCCAGAGGCCGGCCGTGGTGCAGCCGCAGCCGGGGTGAACGCTGGTGATGTCCAGGGGCTCATTGCCCGTGTTCGTGAACACAAAGCGGTTGGTGACCCATTCGCCGCTGTTGATCTTGCCGAAATCATGGATGGCCGAATCAAACGAGATGCTCGGGCCGGATTTCGGAATGGGTACCGTATTGGTGCTATTGGAGTCTGCCGAACCAGTGATCCAGCCACTGGTGAACATCGCGAACAATAGGATATCGAGTTTCATTTTGAGGGGTTGGTCAGGAGTTGAAACAAGGGTTTCATGGGTTTTCGGTGGTGAACGGCTGCTGAGAAATCAGGTTTTTATCAAAGCGGTTCTGAAGGGTTTGCCGAGCTTCCTGCAAGTTGGCCTTGATGGATGCGTCGGTGGCGAATCCCAGCAACTGATCCACGAGTGCGAGGTGAGCCTGAATGCCCTCCTGGGTTTGGCTGGCATTGGTGGGAATGCTGTACAGGTTCTGGTTGCCCACATGGATATGAACGGTCTGGATTTCGCTCCAATCCGGCACATTGGGGTAGGCGGTGAGGACCGCATCGGTGGGGAAGTACTGGTTTCCGACGAGCGCGGTCTTGAGGTAGGACCAATAGTCCGCCGGGATGTTTCCGTTGCCCAATTGTGCAACGAGGAACTCTCGGGCTGCAGGTTGATGGGGCGCCATTTCGGTCAAGGTTTGCAGGGCTTGAAGCCGTGCGCCGCCCGAGGCCTTGTCTTCGGCGAGTTTCAGCAAGGAAGGCAATCCGGCTCCGTCGGGCATCTGGGCCATCGCGGACAGGGCGTAGTACTTCCATTGACCCGCGGCCGATTCCAATTCTTGGGCCGTGGCCGCGTTGCCGTAGTGGCCCATCACTTCGAACAGGGGGCCCACATCGACCGTGGATCCCTCGGAGGAAGTGGCTCTGCCCAGCAGTTCGTGGGCGGCCCGCAAGGCGGTGTCCCGGTATTGACCCGGTGCGGATTCTTCCAAGTGGTGTGCCAGCACGGCGATTTCCCGTGGAGACATGGCTGTTTCCAGGGTGTTTCCCATGGCGGCGATGGCCTCAGGACCACCGATTTGGCGAAGCGCCTCCACGAATCCGGAGCGGGCATTGGCATAGCCCAATTGTCCCGCAAGGTCCGGAGCAAACTGAGCGTCTTGATGGGCCTGAAGGAATTTCAGGATGGCAGGAACACTGGCGCTGCCTTTGGCAACCAGAGACTGCAAGCCCGATTGCCAGCGCGCGGCCTTCTCGGATGCGTCCAGTCCGTCGGTATCCCGCATCATGGCCATCCAGGACTGGATCTGAGCGGAAAGGGCTTCGAGATCGTCGTTGGCGGCCAGTGCGGCTTCGTTTTGTGGAACGGATTCTTCTGCGGGTTGATCGATCGCGACGGGGTGGCTGCGGCGACCGGTCGACTCGATCGCCGGCGACCTTTCCATCGGGGGATCGATTGGGCCTCCCGCCGACTCCAGTGACGTGGCTGGATCGGAGGCGTGTGGCAGCCAAAGGGTCCAAGCAACGCATCCCACCAGTACTCCGCTGATGGGCAGAACCCACCCCCAACGGATACGGTGACTCGAGGATGCCTCAGGATGAACGGGGGTTCTGTTGCTCGATGGATGAGGACGGTTGTTTTTCATGGATGATTGGTTTGGTGGGTTTTGACTGGGTCTAGAAAAGGGGTGCCTGGAGGGGAGCTCGAATAGACATCTCCAGTTTGTTCTGGGCTTTGAATCGGTTGGTGCCGCATCGGTGGCCGGGTCAAAGAGCCCGGCGGGTGACCCCGCCGGGCTTGTGTGTTTGATCAGTGTTTGATCACGAGTTTCGGTGCCGCTTACGGCATCTCGAAGTTGGCTTCGAAGCACTCACCCGACTTGACGGTGATTTCACGCATCTGCGGTTTGCAGTCGCGAGGAGTCACGGTCAGGTACAGTTTGCAGGGCTTGCCCGACCAGGTGTAGTCGCAGGAGAAGCAACCGTCCGAGTCGGTGTTGCAGCGGTGAAGAACCCGCCCTCTGTCATCCTTCAACTCGATTCGGCAGTCCTTCTTGCCGTCCCGTTTGCAAATCCCATCGTCGTCGATGGTGTAGGGTGAGCACACGATGCCGCAGATACCCTTGGCGGGCGTGCAACGGATGATCTGGAGGTGGCGGACGGTGTTGACGCCGTCGGTCACGGTCCAGGTGCGCTCCACGTATTTCGGGCAGTTGCCCTTGATGCAGTCCTTGTAAGTGACCTTCGGGGTGCCGCAGGCGTCCGTGGCCACCGGGAAGCCGGTGTTTTCAGGGCGGATGTTGCAATCCTTGCAGGTCAGTTTGACATCGCACGGCCAAGTGACGGCCGGCGGGGTGGTGTCGCGAACGACGATGGTCTGGATGCAGCACGCGGTGTTGCCGCAAGCATCGGTGGCTGTCCAGGTGCGGGTGATGCGATAGCCCTTCTTGCCGAAGCGGGAGTTGTTGTCGTCGTCTTTATCTCCCTTGCTACCCTTCCGACCATCTCGATCCTCGTCGTCGAACTTGGTGACATCCTTGAAGGTCAACGTGGGGTTCCGATCGCAATTGTCGGTGACGGTGGGCGTCGTGAAGACCGGCGAGGCCGGGCATTCAATCGGCGACTGGACCTTGGGGCAGACGATCACCGGGGCGGTGGTGTCTTCCTTCCAGGTGTAGGTCACCTGAGCGGAGGCTTCGTTGCCGCAGGAGTCCTTCACCGTGTAGGTGAAGGTCTGGGTGCGGGAGCAGTCGCCATTGCTGACGATCTGGCCCGGGGTGCAGACGACCGAGGCGGTGAGGTTACCGTCACAGTTGTCCGTGGCCAACACGCCGCGGGCGCAGGTCGGCAGCTTCTTGGGGTTGCAGCCGAGGTCGCCGCCTTGGGGCAGTTTGCTCAAGACCGGAGCCGTGGTGTCTTCCTTCCAGGAGTAGGTCACCTGGGCGGAGGCTTCGTTGCCGCAGGAGTCCTTCACCGTGTAGGTGAAGATCTGGGAGCGGCGGCAGTCACCGTTGCCGGTGATGGTGCCCGGGGTGCAGACGACCGAGGCGGTGAGGTCACCGTCGCAGTTGTCCTTGGCCACGACGTCGCGGGAGCAAGTCGGGAGGACGCTGGGGTTGCAACCGAGGTCGCCACCCTGAGGCAGGTTGCCGAGCACCGGGGCGGTGGTGTCCACCTTCCAAGTGTAGGTCACCTGAGCGGAGGCTTCGTTACCGCAGGAGTCCTTCACGGTGTAGGTGAAGGTCTGGGTGCGGGAGCAGCTGCCGTTCTCGATGACGAGGCCGGCTGTGCAGACCACTTCACGGGAGAGGTCCCCGTCGCAGTCGTCCTTGGCCACAACCTCGCGGGAGCAGGTCGGCAGCGCCTTGGGGTTGCAACCGAGGTCGCCACCCTGAGGCAGGTTGCCGAGCACCGGGGCGGTGGTGTCCACCTTCCAAGTGTAGGTCACCTGAG
>JAIXXC010000330.1 GCA_027490985.1 Verrucomicrobiales bacterium | reverse complement strand
CCGCCATAGATCCGTTCGGCCGTCGCCGGAGCCAACGCCAGCAGTCCGGGCTGGACGAGGGCGTCGTACACCACGACATCCGCACGGGCCAACACCTCGGCACCCCGACGGGTCAACAAGCCCTCATCTCCCGGACCGGCACCGACCAGATAGACCATTCCCTTGGACTTCATGAGCCACCCAGCCTAACGCGACACCCCCATGCGACCAAGGCTGGAACGCCCAGAGTTTCAGACGAATGGGGATTTCGGCATGACTTGCCCCCGGGTGTTGGCACAGTGCGGCCATGCCATGGATCCCAGGGTTGAGCCGGTTGAAAAGTACCTCCACGACGCTCGCGGTGATGGGCGGGTTGCTCGGTCTGGCCGGGTCGATGCAAGCGGCCGATCCCACGGAATCCACCCGGCGCATCGAACGGGAACTCCCCTCTCTGGAAGCCCTGTACCGGGAGCTTCACCAGAAACCCGAACTGTCATTCCAGGAGGTCGAGACCTCGCGCCGCGTGGCTGATGAACTCGAACGGGCCGGCGTGAGCGTGACCCGTTCAGTGGGGGGACATGGCGTGGTGGGAGTGCTCACCAATGGCACCGGACCCGTGGTGCTCTTGCGGGCCGACCTCGATGGCCTGCCGATCCGCGAGCAGACGGGGCTGGCCTACTCGAGCACACACCGCATGACCAACGACCTGGGTGAACTCGTTCCGACCATGCACGCCTGCGGCCACGACATCCACATGGCCAGCCTTGTCGGCAGCGCTCGGGTTCTATCGGCCTTGCGCAGCACCTGGGCGGGAACCGTCGTATTCCTGGGCCAGCCCGCCGAAGAACGGGGTGGCGGCGCCCGAGCCGTGCTGAAAGACGGCCTCTTCGAGCGCTTCCCGAAGCCCAGCGCCTGCGTTTCGCTGCATTGCAACGCCTCGCTGCTGACCGGGAATCTCGGATTCGTAGAAGGATTCACCTTCGCCAACGTGGATTCGGTGGACATCACCGTCCGCGGCGTGGGCGGTCATGGCGCCTACCCGCATTTGACCAAAGACCCCATCGTGCTGGCCTCGCAACTGGTGATGGCGCTCCAGACGGTGGTCAGTCGTGAAACCCGACCGGGCGAGCCCGCGGTGGTGACGGTGGGTTCCATCCACGGCGGCTCCAAACACAACATCATCCCGGATTCGGTCCACCTCCAACTCACCCTGCGCAGTTACACCGAAGAGGTCCGGCAGAACACGCTCTCGTCCATCCGGCGGATCTGCAAGGGCCTGGCCGAAAGCGCCGGACTAACGCCCGAGCTGCATCCCCAGGTGACCGTCGCCAACGAATTCACGCCGGCGCTCTACAACGACCCGCAGCTGACGCGGAGATTGGCAGGAACGGCCCGACGGTGGCTCGGCGACGAACGGGTGCAGTCACTGCAACCCGTGATGGGCGGTGAAGACTTCAGCGAGTACGGCCGGACGGCCGACAAGATCCCGATCTGCCAATTCTGGCTTGGAGCCGTTTCGCCCGAGTTGAACGCGGCCGCCCTGCGCTCGGGCAAGCCCCTGCCCTCGCTCCACTCGCCGTTCTTCCAACCCCAACCGGTCCCGACGTTGCGTGCGGGGGTGACCTCCTTCGTGGCCGCCGTCCTGGAATTGGCGTCTTCGAAGCGGTGATGCCTCCGGGTCGGCTCAGGCACCGCGCCCACGAGCGATCCCACGGAACGGCTCAGAACTCCAACGCCAGACTGTCGGCTTCGACGGCCGACTTCAGGCAGGCCTGAGCCCGCTGCAGTCCGAAAACCCGCTGGGGCTGGGAATCCGCAGCGACGGGTTCGGCCCACAAGGCGGCCAGACTTTGGATCAAGGCCGGGGCATGAAACCGTCGGAAACGCCTCAAGACCCGAGCGTCCGGGGCATCCGATGAGCACAAGTACTGAAAATCGCTCTCGGTCCGGCAGGCCTCCTCGATCTCCTCGGAAGCGAACCGCCCTTGGGAATAGGCGTGGACCAGAAGGCTGGCCAGCATCCGGGTGGCCAAGATCGGACCCCCTTGCTCGGCTTGAAAACCGAGCGACGGCCAGGCCGTGGATCCGACCGCGTCGAGCACCCGGCCCAAACGCTCGCCTTTCGGAAAGCCGCTCGCAGTGCTGGAACACCCCGAATCCCGTCTCGAATCCATGCTGAAAGGATGCGAAGGATCATGTGACAACCCGGTGACGCCGCCGCAACAACGAGGTCAGGATTCCCGCCTCCAATCCGGGGTGGGAGCTTCGGGTTGGTTCACATCATATCAACAAATCGGGATGCGTTGATTTATCTATTGGAACCCGGAGGTCTGCCCGATACCCTTCGCCCATGTCGAACCGGTCGGAAACGTGCAGCCCGTGGACACGGGGTCGGGGATTTGTGGACCTCCTGGATCAGCGCATCGCCATCATCGATGGAGCGATGGGAACGGTCATCCAACGCTACAAGCTCGGGGAGGCTCAGTTCCGGGGCGACCGCTTCCGCGATTGGACGGGCAAGGACCTCAAAGGCAACAACGAGCTGCTCCAGATCACCCAGCCCCAGGTGATCGAAGAGATCCACCGGCACTACCTCGAGGCCGGCGCCGACCTGATCGAGACCAACACCTT
>JAIXXC010000129.1 GCA_027490985.1 Verrucomicrobiales bacterium | reverse complement strand
TTGGCGGCCCTCTTGCGGGGGGCCGGCGGCTTGACCTGGGGCGCGTCGGCCCAAAGGCCTTCGATATCGTAATGCGCCCGCACATCGGCCTTCATGATGTGGACGATCACATCGAAGAAATCGGCCACGATCCAATTGGACTGGGCCGACCCTTCGGTGTGCACCGGCTTGAGATCGTGTTCTTTGCGGAGCCCGTCGAGAATCTCGGTCTCGATGGCACGCAGGTGCGGCTCACTGCTGCCTGTGGCGATCACGAAGAAGTCGGTCACGGAGGACAATTCACGAACGTCCAACACGATCAGATTTTCGGCCTTCTTGTTGTCCGCCAACGCCCGGCAGGCGAGGGCCAGCTTTTTCGAATCCATCGGCGTCAACCTCGCCTAAAACCGGCCCTGAAGAAAGCCGATTTCCCGATTCCGGTCGGCGAACCCGATTCCGGCCCGAAATCACGGTATCCGCACCGAGACCGTCCGATCGCCGCCCCCCACGGGCACGCGCTGCTCCCGCCCTCCGGGCCAACGGACGCGCACCTCGGCGGCGGGACGGGGCAACGCGAGCACCGGAACCCAAGCATCTTGCCCTCCGGAGCCGGAGCCGGCCATCACTGTCTTGACCGGACTCTCGGTGCCATCGGCATACCGAAGGCGCACCTGGGCACCGACGCCAGACGGGTTGGTCAGCGGCCCCTGAAGCCGGACTCGCAACCCCGGCTTGGCCCGCGCGTTGCGATACAACCGGGTGGCGCCTTGGTTCACTCCAAGCGCCAAGTCCAACCGCCCGTCCTGATCCAGATCCAAGATGGCCACCCCGCGTTGGTCTCCCTCGGAGTGGATGCCCGAATCGGCGATGGGCACCGGCCGGAAATCACCCTGCCCGTCGCCCTTCAACCACAGCCCACGACCGGAATCATCGCGACTGATGGCTCCAATGCGCTCGGTGCGGTTCTGGGCCAGCATCAGATCCTCGAACCCGTCACCATCCAGATCGGCCACTCCGAGTCCCATCACCGGTGACTCCTGGGCCTCCCGGGGCAAGGCACGACGCTCGAACCGCCCCCCCCGATTGAGGAACACGGCCGATTCCAAATCGGCCACCGTGTTCCGGCGCACCCCACCCGGACGCCCCTCCAGAATCGCCGATTCGGTCGCCTCGCCAAAGGCCCGATGCGTCGGCCACCGTTGGGGCAGATCGGGCAGCACCGTGGCCAGCCAGTTCCGATCGCGGAACGGGCGCCAGCCCCCCTGATGTTCCCAGACCTCGATCACCTGCAGGGCGCCCTCGCCCAGCCACTCACCGGACACCAGCGCCATGCGGGCCGGTTGCACCAATTCGTACTCGGTGTTGCGACCCACATTGCCCGCCACGAGATCCATGCGTCCATCGCCATTAAAATCTCCCGCCGCCAGACAGGCCCAGATCCCGGTGTGACGGAGCAATCCCCACGCCTCCGACACGTCCTCGAAGCGGGCTCCTTGATTGAGGAAACACCGGATCGGCCCCCACTCGAGCGACACGACCAGATCGCTGTCGCCGTCGTTGTCGACATCGAGGAACACCGCCCCACTCACCCGCCCGAGATTCTGGAAGGGCCTGCTCCAGTCGTCGGCCCGAACGAGGGATCCGTGCTCATTCCTCAGGCACAGCGACGAGGCCGCCTCCGGGAACCGCCCGGGCACGCCCCGCCCGGCGACAAACCCGTCGAGATCTCCGTCCTGATCGATGTCGGCCAAGACGATGGCTCCCAGACTGGAGCGCCCCATCGGCAACACGATGGGCGCGGCCGTGGGCGAGAACACCAGGATCTGGCTCTCTGAGGCCGGACCGGTTTCCTCGTTTGAAACCCCCACCAGGAATTGATGACTCCCCAGACCGTTGTCCCATCCGACCAGCGCCGTCTGATCACCGGCACTGGCACCGGCACCGTCCAACCGAACCAGAGAGTGGCCCTGTTGATTGGCAAAGACGCTCAATCGGCCACCGCGACCGCCACCGATCAACACATCCTCCCAACCATCGCCATTGAAATCATAGGCACTGATCACCGGACCCGTCCGGCTCAGCGATACCGGCACTCCCGGCTGTCGAGCCCCTTCATCAAAAGGAGCCTCCGAATGGGTGTGATTGAGCCAGCCCTTCCATTCGGTGAACTGGGGCGAAGCGACCGGGGTGATCGGGATCGGAACCGAAGATTCGGTCGCGACCGGGGGTTCCTCGATCTCGTAGCGCCGCTGCGCCTCCAACCCGCTCAGGCGACTGATCGCACCACTGCGCCAGCGCACCTCGAGAGACTGGGTCGACCCGCCCCCCCCCAGGGCGGCGAAAACCCGCTCCGGAGGCTCTCCGGAGAGGTATCGCCCGCCGGCGATGATCTCCTGCGACTGGGTCATCCCACCGCCCGTCCACGACACGCGGGCCCCGATGCCGTGGCGATTGAGGCCACGACCCTTCAACCGGACGGCCACGCGCGGCGCCACGGCGTTGTTGCGATACAGTTGGGCCGGAGCGTTGAGTGCATTGACCACGACCTCCAGATCGCCATCGCCGTCCAGGTCGGCCAAGGCCATGCCGTGCGACACCTCGGTCGCCGCGAACCCCCAGGCCTCGCCCATCGGTTCAAACCGACCCGAACCGAGATTCCGGAATGACGCGTTCGGCGTCCGCCACACCGGGTAGAACTGCCGATGCCGGCGCACCTGATCGGGGGTCCATTTCCGTCGCCGAAAGGCTTCGGGCGCGTCCTGATCGAGCACGTCCTGATCGAAGCCGTTGGTGATCAGCAGATCCTCATGCCCGTCCAGATCCACATCGATGAATGCCGGACACCACGACCAATCCGTCGCGGCGATCCCCGCCATCAATGCGGTCTCGGCATAGGCCTCCACACCGCGGCCCATGAACAGCGAATTCCGGTTGAACACCGGACGCACCTCGACTGGTTCGGGCGGGGTCGACCCGGGTCCACCCCGCCCCGCATGACGCATCCGGGTGGCATGGTCGCGGGCCATCATGTCCACGATGAAGAGGTCGTCCTGACCGTCCCGATCGACGTCCGCGACATCGAGTCCCATCGACGACCGACTGCCGTGCCGGATCGCCCCGGACGCGATGGCTCGAAATGGGCCTTTCCCGGTGTTGATCCAGAACCGATCGGGCGACCCGTTGTCGTTGGAGACGATCAAGTCGGGCCAGCGATCGCCGTTGAGATCCCGGAATTGCACCCCCAAGCCCCAATCCCGAGGCGGTGACATCGGCTTGCCCTGCTCGTCGACGAACATCCCCGGGACGTGGGTCAGCGCCGTGAAGCGACCGGCTCCGTCGTTCCGATACAACCCATCGGCCTCGGGCAATTCCACGACCCCGCCATCGGGGCCCACCGCAAATCGTCCCAGCCACCGAGGATGGCTCGCCGGTTGCCCGTTCACCTGGGTCACCTTCGGCACCCCTCCCTCTTGAGAAACGCTCACTTGGACCGTCGGATCCGCCAGCGCCACCTGGTCGCTGTAGTGCGCGCAGTACAAATCGAGATCGCCATCGCCATCGATGTCGGCCAGGGCCAACGACATCGGCGAGGCCGTGCGCGACAATCCCGAGTCGATCCGCTCGGTGAAGTCACCCCGACCCGAGTTCAGGAACACACGGGTTCCGGCCGCGATTCCGTTGACCAGCAGATCGAGATCCCCATCACAATCCACATCCGCAAAGGCGGCTCCGGTGGACAATTGGTCCGGGCAGGCGGCAGCGCCCAGCGGCGACTCTTCGAACCGCAGCTCCCCGCGATTGCGGAACAGCCGATTCGGCCCTTGGAGCGCGCAAAAATAGACATCGGGGCGGCCGTCGCCATCCACATCGCCGATCGCCACACCCGATCCGTTGTTGGCCACGGCATTGGTCAGGAAGGCATCCCCCTCCAACCGGTTGGTGAAGGCCAATCCGGTCTGCCGAACCTCCAACCGGGTGAATCCCGCCCGGCCGGTCGGTCCAGCGGAGGCCG
>JAIXXC010000345.1 GCA_027490985.1 Verrucomicrobiales bacterium | reverse complement strand
TCGGGACAGGTCGCGCTTGGTGTTGGGGGTGTAGCAGTTCACCACGAAGCGGTCGTGGAGCTCGACCGTCAGCACCCGCCCCTCGTTGTCCGGTAGCCAAGAACCCAATCCCCGTTCCACGGAAACCACCGGCAGGCGGCTCAGAGTCAGGGTGCCGCTGTATCCCTTGCGTTCGGCGGAGTTCCAGTGGACCGAATACCCGGCCGGCCACGCGACCTCCACCTGATCAGCCATGGCCTTGACCTCCTGAAGGCAGATCACATCGGCGTCTTCCCGGGCGATCCAGTCCAGGAGTCCCTTGCCCAACGCGGCCCTCAGGCCATTGACGTTCCACGAAGTCAGCTTCACCGCGCCCATCCTGTGGCCGATCGGCCTCGGGCGCAATCGGGCGACAGGCCGACTTCGGGCGACGGCCCGGCCACGTCGCATCGGAGACTCAGCGCTCGCCGCTGACGGAACCCGCTGACCGGAGGGTGGACTCGCCGCGGATGAAGGCGATCAAGTCGCGCAGTTCTTGCGGCGACCGCCCGGCTTCGAGGCCTTCGGGCATGAGCGACAGTCCGGTCGATCGGAGGGAACGGATCCTCGCTCTGGGCAGCACGACCGTCTGCTCACCGGCCTGTCGGAGCATCACCGAGTCGCCGCGCTGGGTCTCCAGAAGGCCCGTGAGGGTCTCTCCATCCACCGTCTCGGCTTGATAGGCCACAAACGCCGGATTCATCGCCATGTTCGGATCAAGGATGTTGGACAACAGATCCTCCACGCTGCGGTGGGCCGAACCGGCCAACTCAGGCCCGACCCTCATGCCCACATTCCCCACCCGGTGGCAGTGGGCGCACGCCGCCTCGAACACCGCACGGCCGCGCGCTGCATCCCCGGCCGGAGGAAGCCGGCTCAGCCATTCTTCCACCACGCGACTGCGGTTGGAATACTCCTCATCGCTCCAGAGGCGCGCGGCGCGGGTGCGGACCTCGGGTGGACCACCGCGCAGCAATCGCCGGCGCTGTTCGAGGTCCAGGTTCAATTCGCCCACGCGGATGGTTCCCGATTCGACGGCCTCGATCAGATCGAGGTGAAGCGCCCGGCGCTCGGCAAGCAATCGGCCCGCCCGCCCCCGAAGCGATGGCGGCAACTCAGACCAGCGGGCCACCAGCCATCGACCCAACCCCGGCGGTTGCAGACGCTCGAGCACATCGAAGGCCGCGGCCTGCACCTCGGGTTCTTCCAGCGGAGACCCCAGCCGGCGCGAAAGGTCCTCGAGCCACGCCGGGGACGGCTCGGCCAACTCCAGGGCCCGGATGCGGGTCAGGCGGACCGCCACGGGCAATGCCACGTTGGTGGCGGCCTGAAAGGCCTCGGCCAGCACCCGTTTCACCGCGGGGTCGGCCGGAACCCCAAGACGGCGCAGCAGGCGGAGGGCCGGGATCCACTCGAGCTGGTCGGGTCGCGCGGCCGGATCAACCACGGCCCGGCAGGCCGCCTCGGGCATCGGCGGCACCCGGCCGGATCGGGCCAACCCGGACTCGAGCCCCTCCAGCAAGGGGGTGCGCAACGAGGGGGTGTCCTGCAACGAGGCCAGCAACGCCAAAGACTCCCCGAGCACCGCCGGGGTCGCGAAGGCTTGCACAGCCACCGATTCGGCCAGATCCCTCAGGGCATCGACGCGAGGGTCGGCCACGCTCCCGGAGTCCCGGTGCAGGGACACGGCGAATGAATCGATGCGGGCGGGTTCGGAGAGACGCTGCAACACGCGGGCGGCTTCGCCCGGTCGCAGCGATCCCAGAATGGCGCTACGGGTCCAGGGGCTCGAGGCGTCGCGCCAATACAGGGCGGCCAGCGCCTCGACCGAGGCGGGAGTCCCGACCGCAGCCAACGACTGGGCCGCCTGGAAGCGGATGCGGGGCAGGGCGTCACGGGAAAGCTCGAGGACCCGGGCCTGGAGGCCGGCTTCGGAGGCCAGCCAGGGTTCGGCCCAGCGCAGGGCGTTCTCGCGGACCCCGGGATGCGGGTCGGAGAGCCCCACCAACACATCGGCGGGCCGCAACGCTCCGAAGAGGCGCAGGGTCGCCAGCGCGTGCAACCGACCCTCCGCCGAAGCCTTCGATGTGGCCAGCCGACGGAGCGCGGGCACCGTCTCCAGAGCCCGACGCTCCTGCAGCAGGCGTTGGGCGGTCAGTCGCACCCAGGGATTCGGATCGGCCAGGTGATCCACCCACCGGGCCGGGGTCATCGCCGCCAGGCGAGGGATTCGACGGGAGGCTCCGCCGCGCGGGGTGATCCGGTGGATGCGACCGCGATCTTGTCCGGCCCGCAGGTCCAACGTGGCACGGACTTTCTGGGGAATGTAGTCGGGGTGCTCGATCACCTCCCGCTGCATGTCGAGCAAGTACAGGGCTCCATCGGGACCGGTCTCCAAAGCCACCGGACGGAAGGCCGGATCCCGGCTGGCCAGGAACTCCCGGTCCGAATCTTCGAAGGCCCGGGATGCCCGGAACACCGGGCCTTCCGGACGAATCACATCGCGGTGGACCAGGTGACCCACCACGTCGCAGACGAAGACCGAACCCTGCAGATCGCGGGGGAAGATCGGCGATTCGCACAGCCCCATGCCCCCCGCTGCGGAAAAGTGACCCGCCTGCTCGGGGTGATTGGGCCGCGTCTCGGGCTCGGCGATCGGAAAGATCCGCGCCATCTCGCCATGGTCGGAGATGCTGCCGGTGATCGACACCGCCGGGAACCCCGGGTTGCGCCGCGCATGGGACAGCGGCAGGAAACGGTGCTGGATGTGGTCGATGTTGTAGGTGGTGAATCCCCGCCCCCAGGCGTCGAAGACCAGGCCGAATCCGCCGCCGGTCTTCGCGGTCAACTCGACCTCCCCGGTATCCGGGTCGAAGGCGAAGTCGTGGTCACCGAGCGTGACTGGCGGGCCTTCCCGCAGCGGCGAGGTCAACCGACCCCCGTTGCCCCCGTTGGCCACGTGCACCCGACCGTCGAGGTGATAGCGGAGGCTGTTGGCCAGCGAGTCGCTGACGCCGAGGCCCAAGCCACGAAGGATGACCGTGCGCCGATCGGCCCGGCCGTCGCCGTCGACATCCTGCAGGAAGACGATCTCCGGAGGCGCCAATGCGAGGACCCCATCGCGCCACGGCAGCACGCTGGTGGCGTAGCTGAGGTCGGTGGCGAAGAGCGTCGAGCGGTCGGGCCGCCCGTCGCCGTCGGTGTCCGAGAGGCGTCGGACCGTGCTGCCCGGACGGCCGGACGGACCCGCTCCGTAGGGATAATCGCGACATTCGGCCACGTAGGCCGTGCCATCGGCGGCGAAGGCCAGCCCCACCGGATCGACCACCTGCGGCTCGGCACACCACAGCTCCGATTCGAGTCGAGGATCGAGTGAGAAATCGCTGGTCACGACCGACGCCGATGACGCGTGCGCACCGAACCACCCCACGACCCCGAACAACCCCAGCCACCGGATCGATGCTTGGCGAACATTCACGGGCGAATCCTACGACCTGACGAACCGGCTTCAACCCACGATCTTGCGACCGCGGACCGCGGTGGACGGCCGCCGCGTCAAAACCCGGACGCGGGAGATCCGGCGGGATCGCCACCGATGGGCCTTCAGCGCAATCAGAGCACCTGCACCGAGAGACCCTCAGCCCCCGAGGTGACGGGTCAGAAACTCGCGGATAACCGAGATCTCCGCCTCACCGGCCACGGTGTGGGCCTTGGGGAACTCCCGCCATTCCAGGTTCAGGCCGGCCTCCTTCAAGGTCTGCGCCTGACCGCGGACCGGCACCATGGGCACCACCGGGTCGTGGGTACCGTGGGTGAACAGGGCCGGGACCCGACGAGCCTCCGGACCCAACTCGCGCAGCAACGAGGCCGGATCATGGATGTAGCCGCTGATGCCCACCAACGCCCCCAATCTCGGAACCACGCGCCAACCCACATCGAAGGTCATCAGGCAGCCCTGCGAAAAACCCAGCACGCCGATGCGCTCCGGAGAAAGACCGGCGGCGATCCGGTCGTCGATGAGCCGACGAAGCAGCTCACGACTGCGCCGAACGCCGGGCCCGGCATCCCCGGGCAGGTCGTACCAGGAGTAGCCGCCATGATACGGATCGGGCGCATCGACCAGTGCGTACTCGAGCCAGGGCAGACGCAGTTCGTCGGGCAACCACGACCATCCCTCCGACGAGTCCCCCAACCCGTGCAGGACGATCAGCAGCGCCCGCGCCGGGGACTGCAGGGCCGGAATGGTTTGGACGCTCAGCGAGGTCGAGGTGCTCATGGGTTCGGTCTCGGGACGGACGGTTCAGGCGGCCGGCAGGGCGGCGAGCACTTCCCGCAGCGCGACCAGGCAGCGGGCGTTCTCGGCCGGAGTGCCGACCGAGATGCGCAACCAGTCGGGCAGCCCATAGCTGCCCATGGGACGGGTGATGATGCCCCGCTGCTGGAGCGCGGCGAACACCGCGGCGCCACGGCCGGTCTTGGCCAGCACGAAATTGGCGTGCGACGGCACATAGGGCAGCCCCATCGCCCGGAAGGCCGACTGGAAATACTCCACCCCGACCCGATTGTTGTCGCGGGTGCGGGTCTGATGATCGGCATCCCGGAGGGCGGCCAAAGCACCGGCCTGGGCGATGGAGTTGATGTTGAAAGGCTGACGCACCTTCTCGAAGGCCGAGATCAACGCGGGGCTGGCGATGCCGTAGCCCAGGCGCAGACCGGCCAAGCCGAAGATCTTGGAGAAGGTCCGGCAGAGGAGCAGGTTTTGGTGGGCGCCCGAGAGGATCTGCGGAACGAGGTCCACCGGGTCGTCGAGGAACTCGATGTAGGCCTCGTCCATCACGATGAGGACGTCTTGGGGCACCTCGCGCAGCAGGCGGAGGATGTCTTCGCGCGAGGTCCGCGTGCCGGTGGGGTTGTTCGGGTTGGCCAGGAACAGCACCCCCGTGCGCGGCGTGACCGCCCGGATCAGGCCGTCGATGTCGGCACCGAACTCCACCGCGGGCACCGTGACCAGCGTGGCCCCGAACAAGGCCGTGACGATCGGGTACACCGCGAAGCAGAACTCGGGCACCAGCACCTCGACGCCGGGGCGCATCATCGCGTGGCCGACGAACTCGAGGATCTCGTTGGACCCGTTGCCCAGGATGAGGTGCTCCGGACGGACTCCCAGCGACTCGGCCAGAGCGCGCTTGAGCACCGAGGCCGAACCGTCGGGATAGAGGTGCAATTGGCGGATCACCGACTCCATCGCCTCGAGGGCTTTGGGCGACGGCCCGAAGGGGTTCTCGTTGGAGGCCAGCTTGATGATGCCCGACGGATCCAGGCCGTGTTCGCGGGCGACCTCGTCGATGGGCCGACCGGGCACATAGACCGGAAGGCTGGCGAGGGACGGATTCAATCGGGATAGCACGGTGCTCATGCGCTGGGCCAAGCGTTGTCCCGGTCGGGCCCGGACGCAAGGCGGCGGACGACGCCCACGCCTGCCAATCGACCTCCCCGGTCGGGAACGATCTCCGGGCGATCCACCCCTTCAGGCGCAGGGCTCTTTCGAAGCCATCACCCGACCTCGCGCTTGACCCGGCAGATCGGGAGTCAATGGTGATGGCCTCGATGCGAATCCTGATCGTGGGTTGCGGCTATGTCGGTTTGGCCCTGGGCGGGCGCTTGTCGTCGTCCGGGGCCGAGGTGCTGGGATTGCGCCGCCAAGGTGATCCCGACGGGGCGCTCGCCGCAGCGGGCATCCGGGCCGTGCGGGGTGATCTGACACGGCCAGAAGACCTCGAAGCGATCCCGGGCGACTTCGATGCGGTGGTGTGCGCCGTTTCCTCGAGCCGGGGTGGGGCCGAGGTCTACCGCGAAGTGTACCTGGGTGGTGCGAAGAACCTCGTGGCGTGGGCCCGCCATCGCCGGGTGGGCCGCCTCGTCTCGGTCAGCAGCACCAGTGTCTACAGCCAGACCGACGGCTCGTGGGTGACCGAAGACTCCCCGGCGGAACCGCCCGGCCAGACCGGCCAATTGCTCGTCGCCACCGAAGCGGTGTTCACCGAAGCCGATCGGTCGGGCCTGGTGTCCACCCAGATCGTGCGTGTCGGCGGCATCTACGGTCCGGGACGGGGGCACCTCTTCCAGCAGTTCGTCGCGGGCCAGGCTCGCCGCGATCCGAGCCAGGGCCAGGGCCAGGGCCGCTGGATCAACATGATCCACCGCGATGACGTGGCCTCGGCCCTCGAGGCGGTGATGCTCCGGGGTGAAGGAGGGCGGATCTACAACGCCGTCGACGACGAACCCGTGCTGCAGGGCAGGTTCCTGCAATTCCTCGCCGACCAGACCGGCTTGCCTCTGCCTCCCCCGGCCGACCCGACCGAAGGCCCTTCGACCCGGAAGCGCGGCACCACCCACAAGCGCGTGTCCAACCGACGCCTGCGCGAAGAACTGGGCTGGAATCCCCGGTTTCCCACCTACCGCGAGGGCTATGCCGCGGCGATCGCCGCCCTGGTCGCCAACCCAGGAGCGGTCTCGCCTTCGAGCGCCGAAGGGCCCATGATGGCTCCGTGATTCAACGCTATTCACGGCCCGAAATGCGGGCGATCTGGTCCGAGGAGAACAAGCTGAGCCTGTGGCTCGACATCGAGGAGTTCGCCAGCGAGGCGCTGGTGAGCCAGGGCGTGGTGCCGAAGAAGGATTTTCTCAAGATCCAGAAGGGCTGCGCGGCCTGGAAGAGCGACCCGGCCGGATTGTTCGCCCGCCAACGCGAGCTGGAGAAGGTGCTCAATCACGACGTCATCGCCTTCACCACGGCGGTGACCGAACGCATCAATGATCCGGCCAGCCGCTGGTTGCACTTCGGCCTCACCAGCTCCGACATCGTGGACACGGCCTTCGCCGTCCAGATGGTGCAGAGCCTCGATCTGCTCATCCGGGACGTGGAGACCCTGTTGCCCATCATCGCCCGGCGGGCCCGCGAACACCGGCTGACTCCCTGCATCGGCCGCAGCCACGGCATCCATGGCGAGCCCACCACCTTCGGGCTGAAGCTGGCCCTGATGCACGAGGAGTTCTCGCGGGCCCTGGCCCGGTTCAAGCACCTGCGTACGGTCGTCGCCCTGGGCAAGCTCAGCGGCGCGGTCGGCACCCACGCCCACTTGCCTCCCTCGGTCGAGGCCCATGTCTGCAAGCGCCTTGGACTCAAGCCCGCTCCCATCGCCACCCAGGTCATCCAGCGCGACATCCATGCCGAATTCATGAACGGCCTGGCCCTGGTGGCCTCGGGCTTCGAGCACTGGGCCGTCGAGTTCCGCCACCTCCAGCGCACCGAAGTCCTGGAGGCCGAAGAACCCTTCACCCGGGGCCAGAAGGGCAGCAGCGCCATGCCGCACAAGCGCAACCCCATCACCTGGGAGCGCCTCACCGGCCTGGCCCGCGTGATCCGCGGCAACGCCGTGGCCGCCCTCGAGAACGTGGCCTTGTGGCATGAGCGCGACATCAGCCACAGCTCGGTGGAACGGGTCATCTTCCCCGACTCGTGCACGCTGCTCGACTACATGTTCGGCCTGCTCACCCGGCTGATGGACGGCCTGTTGGTCTACCCGGAGAACATGCGCAAGAACCTGGGTCTGAGCCTGGGTATGTGGAACAGCCAGACCGTGCTGCTGGCCCTGATCCGCAAAGGCCTGACCCGAGAAGACGCCTACGCGCTGGTCCAACGCAACGCCATGAAGACCTGGGAGGTGAAGCACGCCGGCCGCGACGACGCCGATTTCCTCGAGATGCTCAAAGCCGACCCCGAGGTGGCCGGCCATTTCAAGAAGGGCGAACTGGAGTCGTTGTGCTCGCTGGAGTTCCATCTCAAGGAGGTGGATCAGCGCTTCAAGGCCCTCGGACTGGGTCCCGTGTCCAAGACGGGCGCCCGGGCCAAGAAGTCGGCCGCGGGCAAGGCGCGCTGAATCGCTCGCGGAAAACCAGCCCTGTCCGCGGCCGATCCAACGGGGATGTTGCCGCGGACGGGGGGTTGCCCTACCGTTCCTTCTGTTGTCGATTG
>JAIXXC010000204.1 GCA_027490985.1 Verrucomicrobiales bacterium | reverse complement strand
TGCCGGTGGCGATGTCGATGCGCCACAGGTGGCACCAGCCACTGCGCTCGGACATCCACAGGAGTTCCCCGCGCGGGTGCAACCAGTGCCGCCAGGTCTTGGCCGTCCAATCCACCATGGTCTTGGGGGCCTCTTCCACCACGGTGCGGGCCTCGCCCGTCCGGTTGACGGCCAGGATCCGGTACACCTGATGCCCCCGCTGGTTGTAGTTCACGTAGAACTCATGGCTGTCCGGAGCCCATTGGACCTCCAGTTCGCCACTTTCGGTGAAGGGGTTGGGATAGGCCCGCTCATCGACGTCGTGCTGCCGGAATCCCTCGACGGCGAAGACCCTCAGACGGGGTTGGGGCAGGGGATCTCCCGGCTTGAAATACGCGTGCGAATGCAGCTTCGGCTGGAGTTGGTCGGTCGGGGCCGCCTCGATCCACGAGACGGTGTGGTGGGCGACCGAGCGCACCCTGCGGGCCGCGAGATGGCTCGAATCCGGAGACCACTGGACTTCGGCTTGGTAGGCGTCTCCCGGGTTTCCATCCCGGCTGAGGCGCACGGCTTCTCCACCCCCCTTCGGCCGCAGGAACAAATTGTGGTCGATCACCTCGGCCGTCCATCGGCCGTCCGGAGACTCACCGGGACCGGGCTTTGGGGCAGCGGGCTCGTCGCTCCGGGACGGCGGATCCTTCGGCCCCGGGGAAGGTGTGGTGAACTCGGCGCGCCCGTCTCCTTCTTGGGCGGTGAAGGCTCCGAGGACCGTCCCGTTCCGGTCGGTCCCGAGCCACACATGGCCGGTGAAGGTGTGTTGGCGGCGTTCGGCGCCGGGGCGCAGTCGGCCGTAGGGGCGTCGGGCACCCTGATCATCCAACCAGTACAGTTCGATGTCGTCGGGCGTGTGATTGATGAGGAGGATCTCCGTCTCCTCACCGGTGGTCCGCGATCGTTTCGGGATGCGCTGCGCCGGAGCCAGGGGAGTCTCGGGAGCCGGATCGGCTTTGGGGATCAGGTCGGGAACCGCGGCCTTCCAGCGTTGGCCGTCCTGCCGAAATCGGAGAACCCGCCGATCCCCCTCCCACTCCACGGACAAGGAATCGAGTTTGAGGGACTCCGGGCGCACCGGGTGACACAGGGCGTCGGACAGGCCCTGGGCGAGGCGCACCGGATCGAAGAGCGGTTCGCGGACTCCGCGCTCCGGATCCACGAAGTGGTATTCCTGCTGGTCGGGTCCGGTGGCCACGCGGTACCAGAAGCGACCTCCACCGCCAGCGATCCACTGCGGTTTGACGGAGCTCCTGAACACCGTGTTCTCCGTCCGCTGGGCCAGGCCGATGGCCCGATCGTAGTCTTCCCGGGAGCCCTGGGCCCGGGCCGCACAGGTGCACCACAGCATCATCAACGCCGCTGGGCCGACTCCCATCACGGCGGCCGACCATCGCTTCATCGGGTGTTTGCGCAGGCGGGCGGACTTCATGGCCGCCACTCTGCCATCGCCCTCGAAGCGGTCTTGCTGCACGCTGGGGCCATGTCCGCCAAAGTCCGCACAGGCGGGCCCGGGACGGTGCCTGCGGTGGCCCACCTTCCCGTGAGCCTGTTCGCCGAGATCTTCGAGCACGTTCCCGATGCCGCGTTCTTCGTCAAGGACACCGCCGGACGCTACACCGCGGTCAACCGGTCCCTGGCCGAGCGGGTGGGGTTCGCTCGGGCCGAGGAACTCGTGGGCAAGACGGTGCGCGAAGTGTATCCGGCCGATCTGGCCACCCGATTCGCGCGACAGGACGAGGCGGTGCTGCGCACGGGCAGGCCCATCGTCGAGAAGCTGGAACTCCACTGGTACCCCCGGCGCAAGACCGGGTGGTGCTTCACCACCAAATTCGCCATCCGTGACGACCGCGGCCGGATCATCGGTCTGGTCGGCATTTCGCGGGATCTCCAAGTGCCGGCCGGGGCCGGTCGGATTCCGGCCGGGCTGGCCGCCGCGCTGGACCATCTTGAAGCGCACTACGACGAAGAATTGAGTCCGACTTCGCTGGCGCAACGGGCGGGCATCCCGCCGGTCCGTTTCGCCCGTCTCATCAAACGACTCTTCCGGACCACCCCGAGCCAGTTGATTTCACACACCCGCCTGGCGGCCGCTTCCCGATTGCTCGAGGAGACCTTGAAACCGGTGGCCGAGATCGCCCACGCCTGTGGTTTCTACGATCACAGCGCCTTCACCCGGGCCTTCCGGGCGGCCACGGGGCTGACCCCCACCCAATTCCGACAAAGCCGGCGACAGGAAGCCTGAGCCGGAACCATGGGGTCGGATCCGTCGTTGCGCCCGGGAACCGGTTCCAAGGGCCGAAGGGTCGGCGCCGGATTTCGGTGAACCGGGTTTTGATCGATCAGGTTTTCACGGGCCGTGGCCTCAACGGCGTTCGTTGTGTTCGACCGAACCATAGCGCTGCCGGAGCTCGGCGACGCGCTCGGTCAGCGCCGCGGAGGCGGGCGGCAGTGGCTGCCAATGGACCCCCCAATCGTCTTCGGCGGTCCGCAGCATCGACTCTTCCCAGCGGTCCCGTGTCAGACCGGTCGGCACCGGTTGGATGCTGCCCTGGATGAGCAGGCCGAGTTGGTTCCGACGCTGGGCGGCTCCGGCGATCTTGTGACCCGCCAGCAGCAGATCCTCCCGTTCGGCCCCGATGAAGCACTGCCCGGGGCCGGCCGGGTTGCAGCAGGGGGCCAGCGTGGTCTCGAGGCCGCTGTGCGCGAAGGCGCGTTGCAACCAGGAGTGGGCGCGGCGGTAGCTCTCCACGGCCGAGATCGAATACCACGGGTGGCCGGGCGGCACGATCACGGTGTAGGTCCAGTCGGCCGCGTGGGGAACCAGGCCGCCTCCGGTGGGACGGCGGATGAGCGGGCGCAGCGGCGTCCAGGCGGCGATCTCGGCATGGCGCTGGAAGTAGCCGAAGGTGGCCGCCGCGGTGTCCCACCCGTAGCTGCGCAGAATCGGGCGGCCCAGTCCGGCGGCCGCCTCGAGCAGCGCCTCATCCCAGGCCATGTTGCCGGCGGCGTCTCCCTCAGCCGAATTCCACCAGTACCAGTCCTCGCGCATGTCGGGGGCCAAGGTGCGCCCGAGAGGCCCGGATCGCAAAGGCGCATTGATTCGGGGTGGGTTCTCTGGGAAACAAGCGGTCCTGACTATGAATCGACGCTCGATCCCTGCGCTGCTGTCCCTGGCGCTGTTGGCGCTCCTGTCCGGATGCAAGGAGGCGGTGCCCGAATTGGATGCCCGGTGGCATTGCGTCGGAGCCGATGGGCTGCGCAGCCAGACCGGAGCCCTGGGGTTGCGCGCGTTCCTTTCGCACAGCAATGCCCCGGCGTTGGCCGAACGGTTGCGCCCGAAGGCCACGCGGGCCGCGTTGGAATGGCTGTCCGGAGCGGGCCCCTCCGAGGCCGTGGTGACCCAGGCCCAACCGCTCATGGCCGACTTGCTGGCCCATGAGTCGGCGGGCGAGGTCTGGCGTCGCAGTGATGGTTCCCGGGAGATCTTCCTGGCGGTCCGCATCACGGCCGAGCGGGCTCCGATCTGGAACGACCGCTATCCGGCGCTGGTGAAACCCCTCGGATCCAAGCTCTCCAGCGCCTGGGTGAGCGCCGAGAAAGGGTGGCTCTTCGCGGTGAGCCCTTCGGATTCGCCGCGGGCCAAGGCGTTTCGCGCCCGAGTCCTTTCGACGCCCGCCCAACCCGCCCGACTGCTGGAATTTTCCAAATCACCCGGCGTGTGGCCCGGCCTTCAAGCCTCCGCGCTGGCCACCAATGGGGCGGTGGTCTGGTCGGGCACGCTCAGCCGCCCCGGGTTGGCCGAGCAACCGCTGCGCGACTGGCAGTATCCCACCAATCTGATCTACGACCCGCTGGTGTCCTTGACCGCCATCCGCGGTGTCACCCCGCAGGTGCTGAACCTGTTCGGGCTGGACGGATATTTTCAAGGGCAGGAAGTCGGGCAGATGTACCACTGGGCCCAGGCCGAGTCGCCCTTCCAGAGCTATGCCGTGGTGCATGTGAACGACTCGGCTCCGGTGCTCAAGGCGGCCAATGCCGAACTGAGTCGCCGGTACTCCACCAACGCCGCACCGGGCACACTCGATGGTCTTGTGATGTACGATGCCGAGAAGCAGATCCTCGGGCTGAGCAGTGCTCCGGGCGTCGTTCCGATGCTCACCGGCACCGAGAACCACAAGCCGGGTTTCCTGGGATTCAGCATGTTCCGGCGTCAACGCTCGGTCCAACCGGTTCCCCGCGAATTGCTCCAGCAGCTCCAGCAACCCGGGTTGGTCGTTTACGACTGGGAGATCACCTCGGAGAATTTCGTCCACTGGTGGGCCAATCTCCAGGCGCGTGATCTTTCCCTCGGTCTCAACCCGGCTCCGGGCGACGGATTGGCCAATCTCTGGCTCACCGATGGCCTGGGCAAGGTGGACAACACCGTCACCCAGGTCCGTCAATCCGGTCCGGGCACCTTCACCTGGACCCGCAAGGCTCCGGTGGGGCTCAACGCCATGGAATGGGTGATGCTGGGGCGCTGGTTGGATCCGGCCACGCCGCGCAAGCTCAAGGCGGCCCGCATGGCTCCCCCGGCCCCGATGGGGCTGCCGGAGGGTTCACCGGCCAAGCCCTCTTCCGCTCCGAAGCCCGCTGCCAAACCCTGAGCCCTCATGCTGAAACTCGGCGTCAACATCGACCACGTCGCCACCCTCCGTCAGGCCCGCTACCGGGGCATGGAACGGGGTGAGCCCGATCCCGTCGCCGCAGCGCTGCTGTGCGAGCAGGCCGGTGCGCACGGAATCACGGCCCACCTGCGCGAAGACCGACGGCACATCATCGACCGGGACATCTTCGCCCTGCGCAAGGCCATCCGCACCCGTCTGAATTTCGAGATGGCCAACGCCCCGGAGATCGTGGACATCGCTCTGGCGGCGCGCCCCGACATCGTGTGCCTGGTCCCCGAGAAACGGGAGGAGATCTCGACCGAAGGGGGCTTGGATGTCGTGGGTCATGAAGCGGCGCTGCGGGAAACCACCCGCCGCATGGAAGCCGCCGGCATCGAGGTGAGCCTCTTCGTGGACCCCGATCCGGCCCAGATCGAGGCCGCCTCCCGGGTGGGCTCCCGATTCATCGAGTTGCACACCGGCGCCTATGCGGAGGCCTTCCACCAGAAGGCCGAACGGAACCGGGAACTGCAGCGGTTGATCGCGGCGGCGGAGCGGGCCCACCAGGTGGGTCTCCGCGTCAACGCCGGTCACGGGTTGACCCGCGAAAACCTGCCGCTCCTGCATGTGGTACCCCATCTCGAGGAATTGAACATCGGTCATTCCATCATCAGCCGCGCCGTCTTCGTGGGTCTCGAAAATGCCGTGAAGGAGATCCTCCAAGCCATGGAAGGATACGCCGGAGGGTCCCGGCCTGCGGGGGCGGCATGATTCTGGGGGTCGGGATCGATCTGGTGGAGGTCGGTCGCATCCGGGATTCGCTGGATCGACTGGGCGATCGCTTCGCGCGACGGATCCTCTGCCAGGCCGAGCATGACTACTGCTTCGGCCATGCCGATCCGGCCACCCACGTCGCCGCCCGGTTCGCGGCGAAGGAGGCCGTCAGCAAAGCCTTCGGCACGGGAATCGGCACCGAGATCGGGTGGCTGGACATCGAAGTGGTCCGGTTGGAGAGCGGCAGCACCCGGGTGCAACTCCACGGCTCCGGAGCCCTTCTGATGGAGCGCCGCGGGGCCCGGATCCTGCACCTCAACCTCACCCACACCGCCCGATACGCCTCGGCCGTGGCCATCCTCGAAGGGTGACCCGGGTCGGCGGCGCCGAGTGAAGGCCTGTCGGACCGACCGGGGCCGGGTCGGATCGGGTTCGCAAACAATAAAAAACAGGTCCCGTCGGGATCATCCCTTCGAGGCCTGCGTTTCGTGCGTCCATGGAGCCGGATCAGGCCTCAGCGAACTCAGCGGACTCCGTCTTCGACTTCGCCCGGAATCCGCACCGCTTCGATGGATTCGATCTGCTTCCGGAGCTTGGCCAGCGCGATGTTCTGGAGTTGGCGGATCCGTTCCCGGGTCACCCCGAACTTCTGACCGATTTCGTCGAGCGTCTTCTCCTGGCCGCCGTCGAGGGCGAACCGCTCACGCAGAATCGTCATTTCGCGGGAATCCAGGATGTGGAGCGTGCTCTGCAGCAGGCTGTGGGTGGTGCGGTTCTCGAGATCCTCGTACGGAGTCTGGCAGGACTCATCGGCCACCACGTCGCCCAGTCGGCTGGAGTCTTCGTCACCGAGCGATTCATCGAGGGAACTCGTGCGCAGAGAGGCCCGGCGCCAGAGGCGCACCTTGCGCAACGGTGCGTCCATCTCCTCGGCGATCTCTTCGTCGGTGGCCTCGCGGCCGAAGAGCTCCTGCAACTCCATGGCCACACGGCGCATCTTGGAAATCTTGTCCACCAAGTGGACCGGCAGGCGGATGGTCTTGGACTGATTGGCCAGAGCGCGCTTGATGGATTGCTTGATCCACCAGGAGCTGTAGGTGGAAAGCTTGCCGCCCTTGGACGGGTCGAATCGCTCGACGCCCTTCATGAGGCCGATGTTGCCCTCGTTGATCAGGTCCAACAGCGGGAGTCCGAGGCCGTCATAGTCTTTGGCGATCTTCACCACCAACCGCAGGTTGGCCCGGATCATGTGCTCGCGCGCCACGGCATCACCGCGTTTGATCCGGGCGGCCAGAGCGTTTTCCTCGGCCACGGTGAGGAGGGGAACTTCGACCGCCTCGCGCATGTAGAGATTCAGGGCGCTCTTCGACTCGTACAGGTCCCGCACGGGCTCCGGCGGTTGGGGAAGCACCGGAATGCCGTCGACCATCTGGAGACCGGGCCGCAGCGGGATCGAGCTCGTGCCGGCCTTCGGTTCGGTCTTCGGACGAGTCTTCGAGTTGGCCCGGGACTGGCTCTTGGCGGTGGTCTCGACGTTGGATTTGGCTTTGGATTTGGTCTTGGCCTTGGTCCGAAGGGGGGCTGTGCTGGCCGGTGAAGCGGCTTGGGCGGTTCGAGCGCTGACAGGGGGGACAACCTTCGCGGGCTGAGCCTTCAGGCGTGACGTCGGAAGGCTCTTTTTGATCACCACCGAGCGTGACTGGGAGGAACCTGCACCGGTTTTGGTCCGGGAACTCTGGGCGACGGAGACGAGTTTTTTGGTGGAGGCTTTTCGTGACTTCATCGTGGTAAAGGTGAGGTTTGAGAGCGTTGAACCTGGAGTTGTACCCGCGAACCGATGATCGAACCATGAGCCGTCCGATAGCAGTTGTCAATGGGTTGGTTCAATTCTGTCTAACAAAAGGTGAGGTGTTGAGCGTGGTTTGTTCGGTTTTGCGTGGATTGTCTTGAGTTTGTTCATGTTGGTGTTAACAGTTGCTCATTATGAACGAGCCGATGCTGAGGCACTCGATCAAGACCGTTGCTCGGCAAACGGGTCTGAGCCCTCATGTCATTCGGGCTTGGGAAAAACGCTATCAGACGGTTCGCCCGACCCGTTCCGAGGGGAAACAGCGGTTGTACTCCGCGGCGGACATCGAGCGGTTGAGCCTGTTACGGCGGGCAACCGAGGCGGGCTATTCGATCGGGACCATCGCCGCGTTGTCGCTGGAGTCCTTGCGTTCTCTGTTGGCGACTTCGGAACGCGCCGCCGCGACCGCTGGGCCGACGCCACGAGGAGGCCTCGGATCCGTCAGGGGCGGGGTCGAGAGCTCTTTGGATTCCGACATCCCCTCCGACCGCGATTCCGGCGCCTCATCGGGTGTCGATCCTCTGGTCGAGGGTGACGTCGGTTTTCTGGATGGCGCATTCGAATCGGTCCTGCGCATGGATGCCGCGGGCCTCGAATCGCTGTTGGAGCGGGCCTCGGTGGCGATGGGGCACATGCGACTATTGGGCGAACTGATCGTCCCGCTGGTGGAGCGGATCGGGGAGGGATGGATGAAGGGGCAGGTCAAGGTCGCACACGAACACATCGCCACGGCGGTCTTGAGGACCTTTCTGGGCAACATCGCCCGACCGATCGCCTTGCATCCGAGGGCCCCGGTGCTGGTGGTCACCACCCCGGCGGGTCAGCTCCACGAGTTGGGCGCCATCATCGTGGCGGCCGCCGCCACGGGCATGGGCTGGCGGGTCGTGTATGGGGGGGCCTGCATGCCGGCCGAGGAAATCGCCAGCATGGCGATCCAACATGGAGCCAAAGCCGTCGGCTTGAGCGTGGTTCACCCGAAGGACGACCCAGGGTTGTCGCTCGAGCTGAAACTGCTCCGACGCCTGCTTCCATCGGCCACGCGCATCCTGGTGGGAGGGCGGGCCAGTTCGGCTTATCAGGCCGACATCGAGGCCGTGGGAGCGACCCGGGTCGGTAGTTTGGAGGACCTGAGATCGCAGCTCAACGGCTTGCGAGGCGAGAACACCTCGGGTTCCGTCGGACGGGGTTGAGTTTGAGC
>JAIXXC010000021.1 GCA_027490985.1 Verrucomicrobiales bacterium | reverse complement strand
GACAAACGGTATCCTGTGCACGACCGGGTGGAGGCGCTTCCGTTGAAGGATCTGGGTCTTCTGGCCCGAGAAGTCGCGGGAGCAACGGCCTAGCTCAGATCCATCGACGAAGGCGCGTCCGCGGATGTTGAACAGGGTGACTCCATGCACGAATCGTTTTTTGGGAGTCCGGCTCGGTTGGAGCGGGAATGAGGGGAACCTGCTTGGCGCGTGGGTGGGAGATCAGGTTTGATGCACGTATGACGTGGTCATCGTTGCGGTGGGTGGTGGGTATCGCATGGGCGCTGGTTCCGCTGGCGGGATCGGCGGCGGATGCCGATGCCGCGCTCCGGGCGTTTTATCAGCGGCGCTTGGACACCTCGTTCCGGTTGGAGCCGACCACGGCCACGCTTCTGGGGGATCACCGATTCGATGATCAACTGGAGGATGTCTCGAAAACCTCGCGGGCACGCTGGGTGGCGGAGACGAAGGCCTGTCTGAAGGCCCTGCCCAAGGAGGTGGACTATCGGTCCCTGAGCCGCGACGGGCAGATCGATTTCGAGATCTTCAAGCACGACCTGGAGGCGTCGCTGTGGTTGAACGACAATACCCGCCCCTTCGAGGACGATCCCCGGGTGTACGGCACTTACGTGAGCGACAGCGTGTATTCGCTGCTGGCCCAATCCACGCGGCCCAAGGAGGAGAATATCCGGAATGCCATCGCCCGGATGCGCAAGATCCCGGCGATTCTGGACGAAGCCGAACGCACGTTGAGCCGGCCGCCCCGCTCTATCCTCGAGACGGCGATCCGTCAGAACAAGGGAGCCATCGCGTTCTATGAGTCGGAGGTCCTGGAATTGGCCGGCGAAACTCCGCGACGGGCCGATCTCCAAGCGGCGGCCGCCCCGGTGGTGGCGCGGTTGAAGCGGTATCAGCACTTCCTCGAACACGACCTCATGCCCCGGGCGACCGGCGAATGGCGATTGGGCCGCAAGCGCTTCGCCCAGAAGCTCGAGTGGGTGCTCGATGCCGGGGTGACCGCAGATCAGGTGTTGGCCGATGCCGAGTCGGAATTCGCCCGCGTGAACGGCGAGTTGCGGGTGATTTCGCGTCAGTTGTGGAGCCGGTATTTCCCCAAGCAGGCGCTCCCGCCGGACGATGAAGCCGGACGCCGTCTGCTGGTGGCGCGGGTGATCCAGGCCGTCAGTCAGGAGCATGGGGCCGCCGAGGCGTTGGTCACCGACGCACGGGCCTCGGTGGATCGCATCAAGACCTTCATCCGCGAGCGCGACATTCTGCGCCTGCCCGAGCCCGACCGGTGCCAGGTCATCGAGATGCCCGAGTTCAAGCGGGGCAATTCACTGGCCTACATGGAATCGGCCCCTCCGTTGGATCCGGCGGCCGTGAGCTTCTATGCGGTCAGTCCGCCTCCGGCCGATTGGGGAGCCGAGCGGGTGCGCAGCTTTCTGGAGGAATACAACCAGCACATGCTCCAGATCCTCACGATCCACGAGGCCTATCCGGGCCACTATGTGCAGCTCGAGTACGCCAATCGATCCACTTCACCCATTCGTCGCGTGCTGCAATCGGGGGCCTTCGTCGAGGGTTGGGCGGTGTACACCGAGCAGATGATGCTCGATCAGGGCTACGCCGACGGGGATCTGCGGGTCCGGTTGATGCAGCTCAAGTTCTACCTGCGCGCCGTGGTGAATGCGATCCTCGACCACCGGTTGCACTGCAGCCGCATGACCGATGAGGCGGCCATGGACCTGATGGTGAAGGGCGCGTTCCAGTCTGAGGGCGAAGCTCGCCTGAAGCTTATCCGTGCCAAGCAAACCAGCACCCAACTGAGCACCTATTTCGTGGGTCGGATGGCCCATTACCGGCTGAGGCAGGAGATCGAACGCGAACTGGGCGATCGGTTCGACCTGGGTCGCTACCACGAGGCCGTGATCTCGCACGGATCGGTGCCGACCAAATACCTTCCGGAGTTGGTGCGGGCCCGGCTCCACTCTCCGCGCTGAATCGCGGCGGCAGCGGCCCCTTCAACGCAGCAGCAAGGCGACTCGGGAGTGGGCGAACACCACGTCGGGATCGCGTTGCAGGGCCTCGAAATAACTGCGGGGGAAACCATGGCCCTCTTCGGAGGCGACGAGCATCCGGCGGGTCGCCGTCAGCAGGGAGGTCGTTTCGGCCGAGGTGAGGGGGATGCGGCGGTCGAGGGCTTCGTCGATGCTCACGATGTGGCGCGACAGCAGGTGCAGCCAAGCGAACCACGGGTCGTCGGACAAGAGACGGAGGAAGTGGTTGGGCGAGGGGATCGGGCCCATCGCCGCCTCGTAGCCGACCCGTTCGGAATCCACGAGGGTCTTGTGGAGTTCCAGCAAGGCTTCCCGTACCTGCTGGAGCTGGGTCTTTGGATCACGACTCGACACGCCTGAGAATCCTCCGGAACCCCCGGCGTGGCAAATGCGCAGCCGTGGCGTTTTCCGGTGCCTCCGGCGCGGATTGCCGGGTATGATTGCGCCTTTCCGATGAAGTGCGTTTTCACGTTGTGCGCGTTGGCGTTGGTCGCGGTGCTGGAGTCGGGGTGTTCGCGGGAGGTCCCCGGCAACCGTTCCGCACCGTCTCCGGCGGCCGTTCCCGTCACGGTGGCGGTGGTGACCACGCGGCCGGTGGATCGTACGTTGCCCATTGTCGGCACGCTGTATGCCAAGGATTCGGCCCTGGTTTCGGCCGAGGTGGAAGGCAAGGTGGAGCGCACGCTGGCCGAGTTCGGCGACCGGGTGAAGGAGGGGCAGGAATTGGCCTGGATCGACACCGATTCCTACACGGCCCTGGCTCATCAGGCCCAGGCCCGGGTCGAGCAGGCGAAGGCGCTGGCGCACGGGGCCGAACAGGAGCTCCACCGCCAAGAGGCCCTCCGCAAGACCGGCATCGCGGCCCCGGCCGATCTGGATGGCGCCGAGGCCCAGGCCGACCAGACCCGCGCCGCACTCAAGGCGGCCGAGGCGACCCTGGCCGTGGCCCAGTTGAACGTCGATCGGAGCCGGATCCGCGCCCCGTTCGAGGCCGCCGTGGCCGATCGGATTGCGTCGGCGGGCGATTTTGTGCGCCCGGGTTCGCCGCTGTTCCGCATCGTCAACGACGGTGTGCTCAAGTTCATCGCCCAGGCTCCGGAGAGCTTCGCGCCGCAGGTGGTGCGCGACCTGCCCGTGGTGTTCACGGTCGATGCCCATCCGGGCAAGCGGTTCGAGGGACGGGTGTTCCTGATCAGCCCCCAGGTGAACCTCACCACCCGGATGTTCGATTTCGGTGCGTTGGTGCCGAACGCCGAGCGCCTGCTCAAGGCGGGCACCTTCGCCCGGGGCGAGTTGATCCTCGAGCGCGCGGTTCCGACCCGGGTGGTTCCCATCGGGGCGGTGCTGTCTTCGTCGGGGATTTCCCGGGTGTTCGTGGTGAGCGGCACCACCGTGCAATCGCGGGTGGTGAAGACCGGGCGCATCCTGGGTGATCGCATGGAGATCCTTTCGGGGGTCTCCGACGGCGAGTCGGTGGTCACCAGTGGGCATGGCAAGCTGGCCGAGGGTCTGACCGTGGAGGTGCGCCCGTGAGCGCGCCGCAGGGTCGGGTGGTTTCCGACGCACAGGCCTCGACCCCGGGCGTGGGCCTGGCCGATGTCTGCATCCGGCGGCCGGTATTCGCCACGATGCTCAACCTGCTGTTGATCGTCGTGGGTTGGTTCGCCTTCAAAGAGCTGGGGGTGGAACAGATTCCCAATGTCGAGCTGCCCATCATCACGGTGAGCACCACCTTGCGCGGCGCTTCGCCCGAGGAGGTGGAAACCGGTGTCACCCAGCCGATGGAAGAGATCATCAACACGGTGGAGGGCATCGAGGAGTTGAGTTCCTCCAGCCGAGAAGGGGTCTCGTCGATCACGGCCCAGTTCTTCCTCGAACGAAATCGCGATCTGGCGGCCCAGGATGTCCGGGACAAGGTCAATTCGATCCTTTCGCGACTGCCCGCGGGCACGGAGACGCCCATCGTGGACAAGTTCGAGGTCGATGCGACGCCCGTGTTTTCGGTGGCCGTGAGTTCGCCCCGGGATCTCAAGGAGCTGACCTTCCTGGTGGATCGGCGTCTGAAGGAGAACCTGGAGACCGTCCAGGATGTCGGGGCCATCCAATTGTTGGGGGCGCGGGTGCGGGCGGTGCAGGTGGCGGTGGATACCGACCGGCTGCGCCAGTTCGGCCTCGATATCGGCGATGTCCGCAAGGCACTGACCGAACAGAACGTCGAGATTCCCGGGGGTCGCTTGCAACAATCGGGCCGGGAATGGGTGCTCCGGACGCTCGGGCGCATGGAATCGGTGGCGTCCTTTGAACGACTCATCATCGCCGACCCCGGCGGCCAGCCGATCTATCTGGGGCAGGTGGCCAAGATCACCGACGACATCGAGGAACCCCGGACCTTGTCCCGCCTGAACGGCACCAACTCCATCACCCTGGTGGTCCGCAAGCAGAGCGGGTCCAACGCGGTCCGGCTGATCGATGCCCTGAAGGCCCGGATGGATGAGTTGAAATCGGTGTTGCCGCCCGATGTGACGCTGACGGTGATCCGGGATCAGTCCCGATTCATCCGGCGCAATCTGGGCGAGATCTCGTTCCACCTGGTGCTGGGCATGGTGCTGGTGGCCCTGACGGTCTTCGCCTTCATGCACGACTGGCGCAGCACCGTCATCGCCAGTATCGCCATTCCGACCTCCATCGTCGCGACCTTCGCCCTGATGCGGGTGATGGGGTACACGATCAACAATTCGACCATGTTGGCGCTGACCTTCGCAGTCGGTGTCGTGATCGACGATGCCATCGTCGTCTTGGAGAACATCTACCGGATCATGGAAGAGCAGGGGCTCGGAGCGCTGGAGGCCGCACGCCGGGGAACTCGCGAGATCGCGCTGGCGGTGCTGGCGACCACGTTGTCGCTGGTGGTGATCTTCCTGCCGCTGGCCTTCATGAAGGGCCGCACGGGCATGTTCTTCAGCAGCTACGGGGTCACGGTGGCTTTCGCCATCCTGGTGTCGCTCTTCGTGAGCTTCACCCTCACTCCGATGCTGGCCGCGCGGTTCCTGAAGACCTCGAGCAACGAGGCCGATCGACTCAAGAAGGCCCACGGAGGCCCTTGGATGCGGTGGATCGGTGATCAGTACCTGAACGTGCTGCGATGGAGCCTGCGTCACCGGTGGGTGATCATGGCCCTGAGCCTCGCCTGCGTGGTCTCCATCTGGCCGCTGCTCAAGGCCAGTCGATTCACCTTCATGCCCATGGATGATTC
>JAIXXC010000245.1 GCA_027490985.1 Verrucomicrobiales bacterium | reverse complement strand
GCGCGTTCTTACCTGAGTCTGATTTACCCTGAAGCCGATGCCGATCGACTGGTGGAGCGCCTCCGATCAGCCGAGATGGTCTCGTTCAAAGCGAAGGACATCTTCAGGGCTTCGGGTCTGTCCCTCCTGGGAGTGAGCAACAGCCATGTCTCCAAGAATGACGACAAGATCCAGAACGGTGTGTCGCTGTCTCCCCTGCTGCTCGTAAGATCCCGCACCCGGGATTCGGTCATCGTGGCCGACGGCTACCACCGCCTGTGCGCCGTGTATCGTCACAACGAAGACGCCTGGATCCCCTGCAAAATCGCCTGAAAAGGCGGACATCACTAGCCGACCATGCCCCTACCCCGAGAGACCGCTTGGTTTTATGCAAAATCCTATGGTTGGGGCTGGGGACTGCCGGCGCGTTGGCAGGGATGGGTTTGCCTGCTGACCTATGTTGCCGCGATCGCTGGCAGTGCTGCCTGGGTTCTGCCCGAACACCCGATCCTCTTCGGGATCATCACCGGAGTTCTATCCGCGATCTTCATCGGAATCTGCTACTGGAAGGGAGAACCCCCGAAGTGGCGCTGGGGCGGAAAGCCCTTGTGACCACATGCAATCCCCCTCCGACTCTGCCGTCATTCAATGACTCCCTATTCCCCGTCCCAACCGCTCGTCCAAACCGCCCAACCCCGCCTGATGTCGCTCGATGCCCTGCGGGGCTTCGACATGTTCTGGATCGTCGGCGCCGAGGAGTTGATCCGGGGACTCCAGAAGTTCTCCAGCGGCGGTCTACTGGGATTGATCGCCGAGCAACTGCATCACAAGGCCTGGGCTGGGTTCCATTTCGAGGACCTGATCTTCCCGCTCTTCGTCTTCATCGCCGGGGTGTCGCTGGTGTTCTCTCTGAGCAAAACCCTCCAGCACACCGACCGCCGCACGGCCACGATCCGGATCTTCAAACGGGCGGCCCTGCTGTACTTCATCGGCATCCTGTATTACGGCGGATTTTCGACGCCGTTCGAGGAGATCCGCCTGCTCGGAGTGCTCCAACGGATCGCCCTGTGTTACCTCTTCGCGGGCCTGATGTTCTGCCACCTCAAGGCCAAGGCGCTCATCGGGGCCTGCGCGGGTATCCTGTTGGGCTATTGGGCGATGATGTCGTGGATTCCGGTGCCGGGGCATGGGGCCGGCAACTGGGCCGAAGGGGCCAATCTGGCCAATTACGTGGATCAACAGTTCTTGCCGCTGCGCAAGCATGATGGCGATCACGACCCGGAAGGGCTCCTGAGCACCCTGCCGGCCATCGCCAGCTGTCTTCTGGGCGTCTTCGCCGGGCTGATCCTGCAGAACCCCACGCTCACCGATCGCAAGCGGGTGCTGCGGTTGGTGACGCTGGGACTGGGGTGTCTGGCGGTCGGATGGCTCTGGCACCTGAACTTCCCCGTGATCAAGAAACTCTGGACCTCGTCGTTCGTGCTGGTCGCCGGGGGCTACAGCTATTTGTTGCTGGCCGCATTCTATCAGGTGGTCGACGTGTGGAAGTGCCAGAAATGGGCGATGCCGCTGGTGTGGATCGGCGTGAACCCCATCACCCTCTATTTTGGCGGGCGCTTCATCGACTTCGAAGCGATGGCCAAACTGTTTTTCGGCGGCCCGATCGGCGCGGCCTTTGGTCCCTATCAAGAACTCGTGATGGCTCTGGCCACCCTGGGGTTCGGCTTCGCTTTCCTGCGGTATCTCTACCAGCGGAAGATCTTCCTGCGGGTGTGATGGAGATTTGCCTGCCCTCGCCAACGGGGCTGGGTTTCCATTGAGGCATGTCCACCCCGACCGCCTTGCGATCTGATCGACTGCGCGCTCTGAACCCGGAAGCCCGGACGCCATTCTTCAACTATTGGCGCGTTCTGGGGCCCATCCTGGCTTGGGCGATGGTGGTGGCCGGGAGCCATTCGCCCACCCTCGCCGCCCCGGCGACGGGCCCCGCGGTCCCGGTGGTCCGCCTCGAAACCGCATCGTCGGCCCTCGTGATCGGCTCCGACGGATCGGTGATCGGATTTTCCCGTCGCTCGGATGGACAGGAATATCTGGCACCGAAGCAACCGGCCCCGGTCTTGAGCCTGCGCAGCGGCGGAACCCTGCATGCGCCCGACAGCGCGACCTGGGATGGGGCGAGCCAGCGGCTCACGCTGCGGTTCGGCCAATCGGGACTGAGCGCCCGGATCCGAGCCGTAGCCCAACCCAGCCACCTCACCCTGGAGCTGATGGAGGTCACGCCGGCCGGTGCCGCCGACCTGGCCCTGTGGGGACCCTATCCGACCCGCATCCGCAAGACGGTCGGCGAAGTGGTGGGCGTGGTCCGCGACGAGACCTTCGCGCTGGGACTGCAGGCCCTGAACATCAAGACCCTCGGCGGGTATCCCGAGAACGACGAAGGCAGCGCCGATCGGCCCTACGGAGCCCGACAGACCGAGTTCGGCAGTGTCCTGCAGGCCTATTCGATGGACCGCTCGAAGCCCCGGCACCTGACCATCTGGGGCAAGCGCGCCCCCAACATGCCGGTACCGGCCGTGCCCGGTGAGACGGTCATCGGCTCCAAGATCGCCCTCTTCGGATGTCCTGAACCGCAGGCCCTCGAGACCCTGGGCCGCATCGAGGTGGCCGAGGGATTGCCCCATCCGCTCATCAACGGGGTCTGGGCCAAGGTCTCACCGGAGCGTGGCCGTTCGTATCTCATCGCCAATTTCTCCGAGGCCACGATCGACGAGATGCTGGGCTACGTGAAGCGAGCCAACCTCATGAGCCTCTATCATGAGAATGCCTTCAAGAGCTGGGGCCACTACGAACCCAACCCGAAGTTCTTCCCCGGAGGCATCGCCGGGGTGAAGGCCTGCGCCGACAAGGCGAAGGCCATCGGGGTGCGGCTCGGGGCGCACACGCTCTCGAACTTCATCCAGACCCACGACCCCTACATCACACCGGAACCCGACTCTCGATTGGCCAAGACCGGCGAGAGCACCCTGACCGCGCCGATCGACGCCACGACCACGACCCTCCCCGTGGCTTCGCCCGAATACTTCACCAACCGGCTGGGCAACGAGTTGCAGACGGTGGTGATCGGCAAGGAGTTGGTGAGGTACCGCACGGTCTCCACCAACGCGCCGTGGAAGCTGCTCGATTGCCAACGCGGAGCCTATGGCACCACGGCCAGCCCGCATCCGGCGGAGGCACCGGTGGGCAAGCTGATGGACCACGCCTACAAGGTCTTCTTCCCGAATCTCGAGATGCAGCGCGAGATCGCCCACAACCTGGCACGGGTCTTCAACGCCACGGGCCTGAGTCACATGGACTTCGACGGCCACGAAGGCTGCTTGGCCCCCGGCGAGGGCACCTATGGCAACGAACTGTTCGCCAAGGAATTCTACGACCACCTCGACCACACCGTGATCAACGGCACCAGTCCGCCGCTGTCGCACTTCTACTGGCACATCAACAGCTACTGCAATTGGGGCGAGCCCTGGTACGGCGGTTTCCGGGACAGCATGCAGGAGTACCGCATCAACAATCAGGCCTTCTGCGAGCGCAACTTCATCCCCAAGATGCTCGGCTGGTACCTGCTCCGTACCGGCACCTGCCTGTCGGACATGGAGTGGATGCTGGCCCGTTCCGCCGGCTTCGATTCCGGCTTTGCTTTGGCCACCTCCCTCGACGCCCTACGCAAGAACCCGGAGAGTGGCCCGATTCTGGATGCCCTCCGCGAGTGGGAGAAGGCCCGCCGCGCGGGAGTGTTCAGCCCCGAACAGCGCGAGGCCCTGCGCAACCCCAAGCGCGAGTTCCATCTCGAAACCGTCGCCGGAGGGGGCTGGGACTTGTTCCCCTTCCACGACTCGGTTGATTTCCAGCACGAAGCACTCACCCGACAACCCGGTGAACCCACCTCGGCGGCCTGGGAGTTGAAGAATCCGGATGCCCCCCAACCGATGCAGCTCAAGCTGCGGGTTGTCGGGACATCCGGATCGATCCGCAACCCCACGTTCGAAATCAACCGCTCGGCCACGCTGACCATTCCGGTGGAGATCCAGGCCGGACAGTCCCTGCTCCTCGAGAGCGACGCCATCGTGCGCCTCTACGATGCCAAGGGAAATCCGGTCCAGGCCTTTCCGCTGAAGTCGCCCCTGCCGATGATCCAGACGGGCACCAACCCCGTGACCTTCGACTGCGAATTCGTCGGCGACGCTCCCCCGAAGGTGACGGTCACCTTCAAGACCCGCGGTGCCCCGACGCGGGTGGCTCGTCCGTGAGACAGTCACCCCACGCAGACCACCGTCTCACGAACCGGTCTGGCGCCGCTGCCGGCGGATGAACCAGCGCACGGTCAAAAAGCCGACGATCGCTGGGACGGCACCGAGCACACCCAACATGAATCCCCACAGTTCGTCTC
>JAIXXC010000054.1 GCA_027490985.1 Verrucomicrobiales bacterium | reverse complement strand
CGGCAGGGATCGTGCGCTGGAGGAACCCGGGCAGGTAGTCGGAGGCCAATCGGGCCAACGGGATGCGCGCCGAGTCGTAGGCCGGACTGAAGACCCGGTAGCCCTCCCGCTTCAACGCCCGCTCCAAACGCATCATGAGCAGCGGCGATGAGAACCAGCCATGCAGGATCACCACCGCCTCGGGACGCGGATCGCCGGGAGGCGGCGTGGGGTTGGGCCTGGGTGGGGCGCCGGCCATGGAGGTGCAGGCTAGGCCGCCGTCTCCGAGCGGACGAGTTCCATCAGAGCCCTGTGGTTGATCTTGCCGGTGCCCAGCTTGGGTATCTCCGGCACGATGCGGAGTTCGCGCGGCACGCACAGGTTGGTCAGGCCTTTGGCCTTGATGGCCTGACGGACCTCGTCCAGCGACAATCGGGACGCGTTGGTGAGTGCGATGAGCTTTTCACCCTTTTCCTCGTCGGCCACGGCCACCACGGCGACCTCGCAGCGCAGACCGTGCTGGGGGAAGGCCCCGGCCAGTGCGTCTTCGACGGCGGTGAGACTGACCATCTCGCCGCTGATCTTGGCGAAACGCTTCATGCGGCCGAGCAGGAAGACGAACCCGTCGTCGTCGATCCGGGCCAGATCGCCGGTGTCGTACCAGCCGCCCAGGGCCTGGAACGCGGCATCGGCGTCGGGGTTGAGGTAACCGCGCATGACGTTGGGGCCGCGCACGAAGAGTCGGCCCGAGACGAGGTGGCCATCGGGAGCGATTTGGCTGACCCCGTCGACCGGCTCCAGTTTCCACTCCATGCCGGGCATGAAGCGACCGACACTGCCGAACTGGGCTTCGATGCGGTTGTTCGCACAAAGCACCGGGCTGCATTCGGTGGCCCCGTAGCCCTCCAGCAGCCGGATGCCGAACTTGCGGGCCCAGGTTTGCGCGGTGGCTTCCTGGACCTTCTCCGCGCCGGCCACCAGATACTTCACCGAATGGAAATCGTAGGGCGCGGCCTTGCGGGCGTAGCCGTTCAAGAAGGTGTTGGTGCCCACCATCACCGTGCAGTGACGGTCGTACACCACGCCGGGGATCACGCGGTAATGCAAGGGCGACGGATACAGGAATGTGTACAGCCCGCGGACCAGAGGCAACAGGGTGCAGGCGGTCAGCCCGAAACTGTGGAAGAGCGGCAGGGCGTTGAAGAACCGCTCATGGTCGGAGATGTCGAGGAAGGCGTCCATCTGGCGGATGTTGGCCAGCAGGTTGGCGTGGGTGAGCACCACGCCCTTGGGGATGCCCTCGGATCCCGAGGTGAAGAGGATCACGGCCGGGGTTCGGGCCGGATCGAAATCGCGGCGCGGAACCCTCAGGCCGGCTCCGCAGCGCACAACGTGCTTCAGCAAGGTCACCACCTTGTCGAGACCGCCGATCCGGGTCCGGAGATCCTCCAGAAAATGGAAGCGGATCCCGGCCGCCTCCAGCGGGGCGATCTCCAGCTTGGCCCTCTGCAGGAAGGTGCGCGAGGTGATGATGTCGCGGATCCCGGCCAGTTGGGAGCATTGCAGGAGGATGGCGGGGCCGGTGGAGAAGTTGAGCACGGCGGGCGTGCACCCCAGGGACCACAGGGCCATGAGGGTCAGCGGCATGCCGTTGACATTGGGCAGGAGCACGCCGACGCGGACGGGATCGGTGCCTTGCGGGGTCGCCGGACCGGTCGGCAGAGCCCGTCGGAATGCCCCCGCCAGCAACTCGGTGCCGACCAGGAGTCGGCGGTAGGTCAGGGGCTTCAGGGTGACGTCTTCGAGGACCTCCCGGGTCGGCAGCGCCCCGGCCGTCTCGGCGATGGCCTCGAGGACATCCTGGGGCCCGTGGTCCATCTCGGCCCGGAAGTGCTGGTGGACCATCACGTCGCGCAGCCAGCGGGTGATCCGGGCCCGGGCCACGCCATTGGGCTGATGGGACAGGTCGGGTGCACTCAGCACTTCGCTGAAATGCGCCGAGACCTTCGGGAACCATCGGGTCCATCCGGTGTGTCGGACCGCGGGCACACGGACGGCGTTGCGCAGGTGGCAGGTGATCACCCGGGCCCGCGTCTTGTGGATCAGGAATCCGGTGCCGTCGAAGAGCTTCATCATCCGGGCGCTCAGCGTCAGGCGCCCTTCCGGGAAGAGCACGAGCCGCCCGCCCTGGGCGAGATACTCGGCCATGCGCTTGGCGCCGTAGGGCGAGGCCGGATCGATCGGAAAGGTGCGCCGGTTGACCATGATCTTGCGGTGGAACCACGAGGTCTGGGCCGTGGTGGAGCTGGTGACGAACTTCCAGTCCTCATCCAGCACGACTCCGAGGAAGGCCCAGTCGAGCCAGGAGACATGGTTGGGCAGGAGCAGCACCGGCCCCGGGGTCGACAAGACGCCGGTGTTGTAGGCCCGGTATCGGAAACACAGGCGCAGGAGCCCATGGAGGAGGAGCTTGATCATGGCGTGTTCGGGGCGGGAGCGCCGGCGGAAATCGGAGTCGGGAGCGGGATCTTCAGCAGCGCGACGATGACGGCGGTGAACCCGGCGAGCACCAGGAAGACGCCTGAGGCGCTGATGCCCAGGGGCACACTGATGAGGCAGAGCAGGCTCGCCCCGACCATGCCGAGGTTGTCGACCAGGTTCTGGACCGCGATGGTCTTGCCCAGTTTGTCGGGATCGGATTCGGCCTGCAGCGCGGCATTGAGCGGGATGAGGAAGAATCCCGCGGCGACCCCCGTGCCGATCAGCAGTCCGAGCACCGGAATCACCAGATGCAGCGGGCCTGCCTGCAGGGTGGGTTGCCTCCAGAACGCGAGATGCTCCACCGAGAAGAGGAGCCCGAGCATTCCGGCCAGGGCGAAGCCGAAGAGCCGGGTGCGCTGCAGTTGGCCCACCGGGAACCAGCGGCCGGCCAGGATGCTGCCCACCATCACGCCCACGCTCAGCCAGAGGCCCAGCAGGGCGATCTGGGTGTTGTCGGGGAGTCGGAGAACCTGAAGGCCCCAGGGCTGGAAATTGATCTTCATGGCCGCGCCGCACACCCAGAACAGGCCGGTGCCGACCAGCATCCGCGACAGTCGGGGTGCCGAGGCCAGTTGGCGCAGGTGGCCTTGGAACGCGCCGAGGTTGGCATTCCACTGGACCGAGGGGTTCGCAGGGGTGCGGCGCATGACGAGGTTGAGCAGGAAAGAGCCCAGATAGATGGCCACCAGCACCGCATAGGAGTTCGACACCGAATCCTTCCAAAGGTCGGCCATCACCGAGCCCGCGATGGCGCCGCCCAGAATGGCCACGAGGGTGAGCAGTTCGACCATGCCGTTGGCCCGGACGAGGCGTTCCCGGGGAAGGATCTCCGGGAGGATGCCGTATTTGGCGGGCCCGTAGACGCAGGCCCCGATGCCGACCACCAGATAGCCCACCCCCTGCCACAGCGGCCCCCAGAGGATGCTCAGAGCGCAGATCAGGGTGCCCAGAAGCTTCAGGGCATTGCCGGCGGCTAGGCCCGAGGTCTTGGGGTGTCGGTCGTTGAGGAATCCCGCGACCGGAGCCAGCAGGATGAAGGGGACGAACAGCAGGCTCGTGTAGACCGTGTTGTGGGTGCGGAGCTGGGCCTCGGTGAGCACCCCGGATTTCTGGAGGTAGGTGAGCTGGCCTACGATCACCGCCAGGATCGCGTTGTCTCCCAGCGCGCTGAGGAATTGGCTCAACAGGAGCAGCGGGTAATTGCGTCGGGAGTGGAGCATGGAGTCGTGGTCTGACGAAGGTTGGGCGCTTCAGGTCCGTTCGGCGAGCAGGATCCAGTCGGGTGTGTATCCGTGGCGTCGGTTGGAGGTGTCGCTTCGGCGGCGGATGTGGAAGGCCTTCCAGAGCGCGCATTCGAGGCGGGTCCAGAAGCGCATCCGCTCCAGGAGGGGGTT
>JAIXXC010000331.1 GCA_027490985.1 Verrucomicrobiales bacterium | reverse complement strand
GCCCGTTTCTGGCAGCAGGTCGAACAGCTGTGCCCGGACTACGAGGCCGCAGAAACCTGGCTGCGAGAGACCGGACGACACGTGCTCTGAAGGGGTTGACCCCGGCTCGATCGCTCAGCGCCGGAGGATCTCGAACTCGATGTCGAACCAGAGCCCATTGAACTCGAAGCGGGCCTGACCGGCATCCAGGCCGCCGTCGAACCAATGGAACTCGTTGCGCTCGCGGATGAGCCCGCAGAACTCCTGGAAGAAGTCGGGATCGAGGGCCACGACGCCGTAGCGTCCGCGTCGCAACTCCTCCTTCTCCATGGCGGCCAAGAGGTGATCCGCCTCGGCCCGGCTGCGCTTGACCACCCAGAGGGCCGCCTCGGGACATTTCACGGCCAGCTTGTGGAGCTTGGAGACGGTGCATTCGCCGCATTCGACCCAGAGCGCCGGCCGCATGTCGTAGCCGATGACGGCGAGGTCGGGCACGAAGGGGATCGAATCGTCCTGCACCTCCGTCTCGATCTGGATGCGTTCGTGAAAGAAGAGCACATAGGCCAGGAACTTCAGGCCCACGTGGCGCACCGACTCGTTGACCCCCTGGCCGATGATGACCTTGTGCGGAAAGGGCCGGTGCCGATCCTCGCTGCGGAGCTGGAAGTTGTATTTGTTGGCCACGCCGAGAGCCTTCAAACAACGGAGTCCGGAGCCCGTTGTCCATGAGAAACCGCCACCGTAACCGGCCGTGCAATCCTCCGGTCTTCCCTCCACGGTCCCTTTCCATCGATCCCATCATGAAGACTCTCCGGAAACTATCCCTCCTCACCGCCACCTTGCTGTTGGGCTCTGCCAGCGCCCTCGCCGATGTCGCTGAAGATGTGAAGAGCGCCGCCCGCAAGTTGACCGACGCCGCCAGCTACTCGTGGACGGCCACCACTGAAATCGAAGGCGGCCAATGGACCCCGGCTCCGGTCCAGGGCAAGGCCATCAAGGGCGGGGCGGCCGTGATCACCAGCGAGCGGGATGGAACCACGACGACCGCAGTGCTGCAGGGAACCCAAGGGGTGGCCAGCACCGATGAAGGCTGGAAGACCGCCGAAGAAATTCGCTCGGCGGCCGGTGGTGGCGGAGGCGGAGGCAATCGTGGCGGCATGCGCGCCGCCGCTCTCTTGCGCAACCCCTTGCCGGCGGCGTCGGTGACCCGGTTGGTCGAAAAATCCAAAGACCTGAAGGCCGGTGAAGCCGGGGTCATCGCCGGAGAACTCTCGGACGACGGCGCCAAGGAATTCGCCCTCATGGGACGCGGCGGCCGACCGGGCGCTCAGACCCCGCCCGAACCCAAGAACGCCAAGGGCTCGGTGCAGTTCTGGCTGAAGGAGGGACAGGTCCAGAAGATCCGCCTCAAGGTCTCCGCGACCATGACGGTCAACGGCGAAGACCGCGACATGGTCCGCACGACGACCTGGGAAATCCGCGACGTGGGCACCACCACCGTTGAAGTCCCGGCCGAAGCCAAGAAGCGTCTCGGTTCCTGAGGCGGAATGATTCGTTGGACAATGGATCCGTTGGAACGGGCGTCCGGGAGCTGACAATCGGAGCCTCCAGACTCATTGACCCGTCCGAACGCCGTTCCTAGTCTCGGCGTCATGATTGGCAAGCGTCTGTACCGGTGGGCTTGGCTGGCCGTGGCTGCGGTGGGATGGATCCCCGCATCGGCCCCGCTTCCGGCCTCAGCGCAGGTCCCGGTGCCCTTCAACGGCATCCAGGCCATCGTCAACGACACGGTCATCAGCCGGGATCAGGTCCTGGGAGCCGCCCAGCGCGAATTGGCGACGGCCGGCCGAACGGCCACCTCGGAGCAACAATACCTGACCCGGCGGGCCAAGATCCTCGAAGACCAGCTCGAGCAGCTCATCGACCGTCAGCTCATCCTCGATGAGTTCAAGGAGAAGGGCTATTCGTTCCCGGAATCCTACGTCGACGATCAGGTGCGCGAACGCATCCGCCGTCAGTTCGGCGGCGATCGGGTGGCGCTCACCAAGACTCTGCGCGCCGAGAACCGCACCTTCGAGCAGTTCAAGAAGGAGGAGCGGGACGACATGATCGTGTACCAGATGAGCGCCCGGTACATCCGCGACGAGATCATCATCTCCCCGAAGAAGATCCAGACCTACTACCAGACCAACCAGGCGCGCTTCCGCATCGGCAACCGGGTCAAGCTCCGGATGATCGTCATCGACCGATCCAAGCATTCTCCGGAAGACGGCGTCCGGCTGGCCTCCGAGGCCCTGGCCAAGCTCAAGGCGGGCACCGACTTCGCCAAGGTGGCCACCGAATTCTCCGATGACGCGCGCCGCTACAAGGGTGGCGACCGCGGTTGGACCGAAGAGAGCGCGCTCAACGAGGCGTTGCGCCAGATCGCCTTCAACCTGCCCGCGGGCCAGACCAGCGACATCGTCGAGGTCCAGGGTTCGCGCTTCATCCTGAAGGTCGAAGAGAAGCAGCAATCGGGGATCCGCTCGCTGGCCGAGGCCCGACAGGAGATCGTGACCCTGCTCAAGGATTCCGAACGCCAACGCCTGCAGAAGCAGTGGCTGGCCAAGCTGCGCAAGAAGGGCTTCGTCCGCTATTTCTGAACCCGGCCCCCTGAGCCCCGCATGATCCTCGGCATCACCCTGGGGGACATCACCGGCATCGGCCCGGAGGTGGCCTTGCGGGCGGTGGCCCGGCTCACGGCCGAAGACACCGACGTGCACTATGTGCTCATCGGCGATTGCGGTGTGGTGCGCCGCCTCTGCGGTCTGATGGGGGTGGAGGCCGATCTGCCCCTCTGGCGGGGTGCCGATTCGGAACCCTCCCGCGTGTACACCCTGCCGGTCTCGGAGGGCGAACTGCCCGAAGACCTGCCGCCGGGAGACCCCTGTGCCGCCCTGGAGGCGGTGGCCGCGCTGCGCGAAGGCGCACGGCGATGCCTGAGCGGTGAATTCGCCGGCCTGGTCACCGCACCGGTCAACAAGGCCTCGATCGTGGACGCCGGGGTCCCCTTCATGGGCCAGACCGAGTTCCTCGCCGAACTGGCCGGCGTATCGCGCTTCGCGATGATGCTGCTGGGTCATGACCCTGCCGGACGTTGGCTGCGGGTCGCCCTGGCCACCACCCACCTGCCCCTGGCGCGCGTGTCGGAAGCCCTCACCCGACCGGGTATCGCCGAGATCATCGCCCTGACGGCCGAAGCGTGCGGATTGCTGGGTCTGCCACGCCGGCGGGTGGGGGTGTGCGGACTGAATCCCCATGCGGGTGAACGCGGTCACCTCGGGCGCGAAGAACTCACCGTGGTGGCACCGGCCGTCGCCGAGGCACGGGCCCGGGGATTCGATGCCCACGGCCCCTTCGCGGCCGACACGCTCTTCCACCAGGTCTTCCGGGGCGACTACGAGGCCGTGGTGGCGATGTACCACGATCAGGGATTGGTGCCGCTGAAGATGGTCGCCTTCGACACCGGCGTGAACTGGACCCTCGGCCTGCCCTTCGTGCGGATGTCACCCGACCACGGCACGGCCTACGACATCGCCGGACAGGGGTTGGCCGACCCGGCGAGCATGGAGTCGGCCCTGCGCTTGGCCGCCACCGTGGCCGCCACCGGAATCCCCTGCTGGCGCACGCGCGGTTGAGGGGCCGGACGACGACCCAGATGCCCGCAGCCCCGGGGTTCGGACCCTGTTCAGAAGTCTCCCGGGATGCTCCCATGACCCCGGCATGAACCACGCATTTTGGAACGAGCGCTGGCAGCAGGGGCAGATCGGCTTCCACCTCGGCCAACCCCACGACTGGCTGGTGGCGGCCGAGAGGCGTTTCCCCTCCCGGAGCCGCGTGTACGTGCCCCTGTGCGGCAAGACGGTGGACCTGGTGTGGTTGAGGGATCGGGGACACGAGGTCATCGGGTGCGAATTCGTGGCCAGTGCCGTGCAGGACTTCCTCAAGGAGCAGGGGCTCACGGCCGAGACCGAACGTCGGGAGAGTCCCGATGGCGGCGTCCATGAATGCCATCGGACCCCGGGCCTGAGCCTGCTGCAGGGAGACGCCCTCGCTCTGAATCCGCAGATCCTGGGAGGTCCGGTGGATGTGATCTTCGATCGGGCCGCCCTGGTGGCCCTCGACCCGGACTGCCGTGGACGCTATGTCGACGGACTGCATCGGTTGCTCCGACCCGGCGGTCACATCCTGCTCATCGCCTTCGCCTACGACCAATCCCGCGTGTCGGGTCCCCCGTGGTCGGTGGATGCCGGCACCATCGACACGCTCTTCGGCGACCGATTCTCCATCGAGACCGTGGCTGTGCGCTCCGAAGAGGGAAACCCCCGATTCCAGGCCGCCGGAGTCCCGGCCATGGAGGAACGCTGCTGCTGGCTGACCCGCAACGACTGACCTCGCTCGGCCTCCCCGGAACGACCCCACGAGCCCAGCAACCCGATCCCGCGGAGCCCCCAAAAAACCGCAGCGGAGCGGGGGCGGGCCGGAGCACGCACTGGAAGCGATCACCCCCTTCCCCCTCGCGCACAGCGCGAAAGCCCCTTCCTTCCCCGAGCTTACCTGCGTGCGCAGCGCCCGGTCCCGCGGAGCCCCCAAAACCGCAGCGGAGCGGGGTCGGGCCGGAGCACGCACTGGAAGCGATCACCCCCTTCCCCCTCGCGCACAGCGCGAAAGCCCCTTCCTTCCCCGAGCTTACCTGCGTGCGCAGCGCCCG
>JAIXXC010000019.1 GCA_027490985.1 Verrucomicrobiales bacterium | reverse complement strand
CGGGTGAGGGACTCCGACGGTTTGAGTCCGAAGGCCGTGGCGGCGGACTTGACCGCATCCGGGCCGAATTCCTTGGATTTCTTGGCCGTGGCCAACCGGACGGGCCAGGTTCTCGAGCCGTTCTGTTTGCGGGCGAGCCAGAAGAACCCATCGGCACCGGCGGGCCAGGGTTCGCCGATGGACATCCACAATCGAACCGGGGTGTTTGCTCCGATCTGGGTGCCCAGGGGCGGCAGTTGGGCGGCGGTCAGCGGCAGTTGGATCAGTTGGCAGCGCAACACGGTGGGGTCGCGCGGTGAGACGCCCGCCGCCACGAAGGCTTCGGACTCCGACAGCAGCGCGCTCAACGACTGCCCGCTGGCCTCCTGGGGCCAGGTGAAGCGCACGACATCGATCACATTGGTTTCAAAATCCCGCCCGTCTCCGGGCAGGGTCACTTGGAGCGGAGACCCGTTGAGGGGCAACTGCGGCAAGCCGGTCACTTCGGCGGCCGTGGGAGCGACACTGGAGAAGGCCCCCGGATCGTTCTCGAGGCGGAACCGCATCAGGGCCACGGCATCATCGAGCGAGACCACGTGGTACACCGAACCCGTGACCGGGGTGGCGGGATAGCTGCGGCGAGAGGGGGAGGCTCCGAAAAACTGATCGGCCGTGCTGCTGCGCGAAGCGCCACCAGCCAACCGGATGGCGTGGTTCAACGCCTTGGCCAGGGCCTGCGCCTGTGTCTCGTCATCGATGGCGATCCACCCCGACGACACCGTGCGGGCCGGCATTTCTTCATGGGCATCCTGCCAGCGTCGCACGCCGCTCACCCGTCCGGCATCGGTCATCCAAACGGCATAGGCCTGCCGATCGCCCGCATACCACAGGCGGACGTGGGTGGCGTCGGGGTCGAGATCGGCCAGCGAGAACTCGGTGGATTCGACCCGATCGAGGCTTCCGGGAATCCCGTCGGTGGCGGTGGTCCGGAACCGGAGGCGTCGCCCGAGCACCTGCGCCAGCTTCACCCGGATGCGGCCGCCTCCGGCGATGTTCCTGAACTGCCCGTGCTCTTCGACGGTACGGCGGATGAAGTCGATGGTTTCGTCGAAGGTCGGATCGGCCTGCACCGCGATCGGCAGGAGCACGGCCGCGAGCAGGGTGACCCAAAGCGACACCTTGCCTCGGGCACCCCCGCTGAGAGCCCCCCGCTGCGGAGCGCACGGCCCAAGCAGGCACACCCGAGTCGCGATCGAGGGGCCGGGGTGCTGGGGCGGCATGGCAGGCGGGTTGGGATGGGGAGAGCCGATCAGCGCTTGAAGGCCAACGGGGCCGGCTGAGGGGCGGCCTGAGCCGATGCTCCCGGCAGTTCGTGGGCGCACGGCTGATTGATGGGCACTTCCGGTGTGCGGTGGTTCTGATTCACGATGCCCTGCTGGAGCATCCAGGCTTCGACCTCTTCGCCGGAGACGTCGGCCAGAACCTTCCCGTTGATCTCGACGGTGGGTTGCTTGGTCTGCCCGGTCTTCTGGACCATCTCGTCGAAGAACTCCGGGCGATTGATGATGTCCCGCTCTTCGAAGGCGAGATCGTACTTCTTGAAGACGGCGCGGACTCCGGCGCTCCATCCGCACCAGGGTTTCAGGTAGGCTGTGATCGTAGGCTTCGACATAAAGAAATCGGCAGTGAAACTGGCAGTTATGGCCGCAGGCGCAACCCGGGAAACGCACTATCAGGATCGCGGTGCGGGTTCATAGCCCAACCACGGCCCCAACCACCGCTCCATTTCGGCCGTCGGCACCCCTTTGCGGGTGGCCAGGTCGACCACCTGGTCGCGGCCGAGCTTGCCCACGGCGAAGTACTTGGATTGCGGATGGGCGAAGTAGAGCCCGCTGACGCTGCTGCCGGGCCACATGGCGCAGCTTTCCGTGAGCCGGATGCCGGTCCGCGCCTCGACGTCGAGCAGCGACCAGAGGGTGCGCTTCTCGGTGTGGTCGGGGCTGGCCGGATAGCCGCCGGCCGGCCGGATGCCGCGATAGCGTTCTTCGATGAGGTCCTCGCTGCTGAGCTGTTCGGCGGCTCCGTAACCCCATTCGTGGCGCACCTTCTTGTGAAGGTATTCGGCGAAGGCCTCGGCCAGTCGGTCGGCCAGCGCTTCGGCCATGATGGCGTTGTAGTCGTCATGCGCCGCCTTGTACTCGGCGACCACGGCGTCCAGACCCAGACCGGTGGTGACCGCGAAGGCCCCGATGTGGTCTTGGGAACCCTGGGGGGCCACGAAATCGGCCAGCGACCATTGAGGAGTGCCGTCTTCCTTCACGATCTGCTGGCGCAGCATGTGGAACGTGGTGGCCACGTGGGTGCGGGCGTCGTCGGAATAGACCTGCACCGAATCGCCGTCGCGATTGGCCGGGAAGAGGCCATACACGCCACAAGCGCGGATGCGTTTGCGGGCGATCAGGTCGTCGAGCAGCGCCTGCGCATCGGTGAACAGTTTCCGGGCCTCCTCGCCGTATTTCTCGTGCTGCAGGATCGCCGGATAACGGCCGCGCAGTTCCCAGGTGTGGAAGAACGGCGACCAGTCGATGAAGGGCCGCAGCGCCTCGAGCGGCACGTCGTCGAGGACTCGCACACCCGTGAATTCGGGGCGGGGCAGGTCGGAGAAGTCGAGACGAGCCCCCTTGGCGCGAGCCTGCTCCAGGCCGAGCAGCGGGGTGTTGGCCGCCTCATGGCTGCTGCGGAGGCGCTGGTACTCGTCGCGGAGCTGGGCCACGTAGGCCGGCTTGAGATCGGGGTTGATCAGGTTGCTCACCACCGGCACGGCACGGCTCGCATCGAGCACATGGATGACCGGCTGGGAATAACCGGGGGCGAGTTTCACAGCCGTATGGGCCTTGCTCGTGGTGGCCCCGCCGATGAGCAGGGGTTGGCGCATCCCGAGGCGTTCCATCTCGCGGGCCACATGGGCCATCTCGTCGAGCGACGGCGTGATCAGGCCGCTCAGGCCGATCACGTCGACCTGGTGGTCTTGCGCGGCCTTGAGGATCTTGTCGCAGGACACCATGACGCCGAGGTCGATCACCTCGTAGTTGTTGCAGCCCAGAACCACGCCCACGATGTTCTTGCCGATGTCGTGGACGTCGCCCTTGACGGTGGCCATGAGCACCTTGCCCTGGGTGCGCACCTCGCCTCCGGCGGCCACGGCGGCCGCCTTCTCGGCCTCCATGAAGGGGGTCAGGTAGGCCACGGCCTTCTTCATGACCCGGGCCGACTTGACCACCTGGGGCAGGAACATCTTCCCGGCTCCGAACAGGTCGCCCACGTGGTTCATCCCGTCCATCAGGGGGCCTTCGATCACGGCGAGCGGGCGTCCGAGTTTCTGGCGGGCTTCTTCGGTGTCCTGGTCCACATGGGCGTCGATGCCCTTGACGAGGGCGTGAGCCAGCCGCTTCTCGACCGGTTCCGAGCGCCACGCCTCATCCGCCTTGGCCTCGGCGGTGCCGCCGGGGCCCGACTTGCGCCGCAGGGCCTCGCCGTAGGTCACCAACCGCTCGGTCGCATCGGGGCGCCGATCCAGGAGCACATCCTCCACGAGATCCCGCAAACCGGGTTCGATCTCCTCGTACACCTCGAGCATGCCGGCGTTGACGATGCCCATGTCGAGGCCCGCCCGTATGGCGTGGAAGAGGAAGGCGCTGTGCATCGCCTCGCGGACATGGTTGTTGCCGCGGAAGCTGAAGCTGATGTTGGAGACACCGCCGCTGACCTTGGCCAGCGGCAGATGGGTCTTGATCCAGCGGGTCGCCTCGATGAAGTCGACCGCGTAGTGGTTGTGGGCCTCGATGCCGGTGGCGACCGTGAGGATGTTGGGGTCGAAGATGATGTCCTGCGGCGGGAACTGCGCCTGCCGCGTCAGGAGCTCGTAGCTGCGCCGACAGATCTCGATGCGCCGCTCGAAGGAGTCGGCCTGTCCCTGCTCATCGAAGGCCATGACCACCACGGCCGCACCGTATCGCCGGATCAGCCGCGCCTGTTCGAGGAAGCGCTCTTCTCCCTCCTTGAGCGAGATGGAGTTCACGATGCCCTTGCCCTGGAGGCAGCGCAGGCCCGTCTCCAGCACCGACCACTTCGACGAGTCGACCATGATCGGCACCCGGGCGATGTCGGGCTCGGCGGCGATCAGGTTGAGGAACTTCGACATGGCCGCGGCGCCGTCGAGCATTCCCTCGTCCATGTTGATGTCGATGATCTGCGCGCCCGCTTCGACCTGCTGCTTGCAGATCTCCAATGCGGCATCGTAGTCGCCGGCCAGGATGAGTTTGGAGAACTTCGGAGAGCCCGTGACGTTGGCCCGCTCGCCGATGTTGATGAAGTTGGTCTCCCGGGTCTGGTTGTAGGCTTCCATGCCGCTGAGGCGCAGGAGCGGTCCCAGCTTCGGAGTCTTGCGCGGAGCCAGTCCCTTCACCGCTTGGGCGATGGCCTGGATGTGGGGCGGGGTGGTGCCGCAGCACCCGCCGACCACATTGAGCCAGCCCTCTTCGGCCCAGGGGCGGATCTGCGGCGCCAGGGTCTCGGGCGTCTCCGGGAAGCCCGTCGGCGACAGCGGGTCGGGCAATCCGGCGTTGGGGTACACGCAAATGCGAGTGTCCGCGATGCGGTGCAGTTCCTGCACGTAGGACCGCATCTCCTTGGGACCGAGGGCGCAGTTGAAGCCGATGGTGATGGGCTCGGCATGGCGAACCGAGTTCCAGAAGGCCTCGACCGTTTGGCCGGTGAGGGTGCGCCCCGACAGGTCGGTGATGGTGCCCGAGATCATCAGCGGCAGACGGACCTGCAACCGATCCTGGACCTGCTGGATGGCAAAGAGCGCCGCCTTGGCATTGAGCGTGTCGAAGATCGTCTCGACCAGCAGCACGTCCACGCCACCCTCGATCAGCGCCTCGACCTGCTCGGTGTAGGCGGTGACCAATTGCTCGAAGTTCACTGAACGGAAGCCGGCGTCGTTGACATCGGGTGAGATCGAGGTGGTCACCGGCATCGGGCCGATGGCCCCGGCGACATAGCGGGGAACGCCCGTGGCCGTGGCGACGGTGTCGGCCGCGCTGCGGGCCAACCGCGCCGAGGCGAGGTTCATCTCGCGGGTCAGCTCCCGTAGGAACGGGTCGGCGATGACTTCGTTGAAGAAGGCCTGATCCTTGCGGCCCTCGGCATGCCGGAAGAAGAAGTCGTGCTGGCCGATGGTGGTGGCCGAGAAGGTGTTGGTCTCGATCAGGTCGGCGCCGGCCTCGAGGTAGTGCCGGTGGATCTCTTCGATCACCTGGGGCTGGGTGATCTGGAGCAGCTCGTTGTTGCCTTTGAGGTCCTTGCCCGT
>JAIXXC010000276.1 GCA_027490985.1 Verrucomicrobiales bacterium | reverse complement strand
GTCGATTTCCGCTACCTGACCGACGCTATCACGCCGGCGGAAGCGTTGGACTTGCTGCGCCGGGCCGAACCGGGCAAGGCCGAGCGCATCGCCCGCTTGGAGCGCGAGGGGTACCCGGCCTACACCACCAGTGCCGGTTGGCTGGGCTACCCCGACGACAAGATCCGCCGCCTGTGCCGGGAGGCCGTGGCCGAGGGGTGGAACCACATCAAGGTGAAGGTGGGGCGCGACCTGCAGGACGACATTCGCCGCCTGGGCATCATCCGCGAAGAGATCGGTTGGGATCGCAAGCTGATGGTCGATGCCAATCAAGTCTGGGACGTGCCGCAGGCCATCGAATGGATGAAGTCACTGGCCCCGTTCAAGCCCTGGTGGATCGAGGAACCGACCTCGCCCGACGATGTCCTCGGCCATGCCGCCATCGCACGGGCCATGGAGCCGCTGGGCATCGGCGTGGCCACGGGTGAGCACGGCATGAACCGGATCCTCTTCAAGCAGTTGCTGCAGGCTCGGGCGATCTCCTTCTGCCAGATCGATTCCTGCCGGTTGGGCGGCGTGAATGAGAACCTCGCGGTGCTGCTCCTGGCCGCGAAGTTCGGAGTGCCGGTGTGCCCGCATGCCGGTGGCGTCGGGTTGTGCGAGTTCGTCCAGCACATGAGCATGATCGACTTCACCTCGGTCAGCGGCAGTTGGGATGGCCGTGTGTGCGAGTTCGTGGACCACCTGCACGAGCACTTCACCGATCCCTGCCGCATCCGCGCCGGCCGCTATCTCGCGCCTGAAAAACCGGGCTACAGCACCGAGATGCACGCCGCGACCCTCGCCCGCTACGAGTACCCCGCCGGCACCGAGTGGCGGTGATGGTGGGGCGGGGAAGGGGCATTCAAGCCGCGGTTTTTAGGTCTGACCAAAATACGACGAATCGTAAAATAGTGTTTACCAAAATACGATTCATCGTAAATTGGTTCCAGTGAACGATCGTCGCCGAATCTACGATTCCATCCTGGAGACCCATCTGGAGGTCCATCGGCAGATGGCCTTCGTCAGCGGTCCGCGGCAGGTGGGCAAGACCACGGTGTGTCGGCATGGGGCCGAGTCCTATCTCAACTGGGACGCGGCCGACGACCGGCGTCTGATCCAGAAAGGAGCGACGGCGGTGGCCGCAGCCATCGGCGCCGACAGGATCCGCGCCGGTCGCCCCAAGGTGGTCTTCGACGAGATCCACAAAGACCGCCGATGGAAGGGCTTCCTCAAAGGGTTCTTCGATGTCCATGCCGATCGCAAGAAACTCGGGGTGGTGGTCACCGGCAGTGCGCGGCTCAATGTCTATCGCCGGGGAGGGGACAGCCTCATGGGGCGATACTTCCTTTACCGGATGCATCCCTTCAGCGTGGCCGAATGCCTGCGCACCAACACACCCACCGAGGTGCTTTCGCCGCCAACGGAGATCAGCGATGACGACTGGAACGCCCTGCTGCGTCATGGCGGGTTTCCGGAGCCTTTCCTGACGCGGTCGCCGGCGGTCACCCGCAAATGGGCGCGACTTCGACTCGATCAGCTCACGGGCGAGGATCTCCGCGACCTTGGCGCTTTCCGCGATCTGGCTGGTTTGGATCAGTTGGCACGCATCCTCACGGAGCGATCCTCTGTTCAACTCAACCTCTCCGAGTTGGCTCGCGACCTTCAGGTGACGGCCGAAACCTCCAACCGTTGGGTCGCCGCGTTGGAGCAATTGCATCTGGGATTCACGCTGAGGCCGTGGTTCAAGGACATCGCCAATGCCCTGCGCAAGGAACCCCGTTGGTTCCTGCGCGATTGGTCGGGTGTCGAAGATGTGGGCCGTCGTGCCGAGACCTTCGTGGGCTGCCACCTGCTCAAGGCCGTCGAGGCCTGGACCGACCTCGGACTGGGCTCATTCGAGTTGGCTTATCTTCGCACCAAGCAGGGGCAGGAGGTCGACTTCGTGGTCGTGCGCGACCGGAAGCCCTGGTGCCTCGTCGAGGTCAAGAATGCCGCCGCCGAACTCTCGCCCTCACTGGCTTTCTTCCAGCAACGGACCGGCGCTCCCTACGCCTTCCAGGTGGAATTGGACGCGCCGTATGAGCCGGTCGATTGCTTCAAACACCGTGGACTTCCCTTGCGTGTGCCGGCCCGCACCTTTCTCAGTCAGTGGGTTTGAGCGGAAGACCTGCCGAGGTCCAGCGGCGGTTCGGGGTGGGATTCACGGGCAGCGGAAACAAACCGTGGGCACAGGCACTCTTGCACCCGGCGTCGGCCATTCCCTAGTCTCGGCGGCTCCCGGGCTTGGCCCGGCTCATCATCATGGCTTCGCTCAACGACAATTATCTCAAGCTCAAGGCGGGTTATCTGTTTCCGGAAATCGGACGGCGGGTGAAGGCGTTCAATGACGCCAACCCGACGGCGGCGGCCCGGTTGATCCGGTGCGGCATCGGCGACGTGACCGAGCCCCTGCCTGGGGCCGTGGTGGCCGCCCTGCACAAGGCTGTCGACGAGATGGCCGTGCGGAGCACCTTCAAGGGTTATGGCCCGGAGCAGGGCTACGAGTGGCTGCGGGCCGCGATCGCCCAGAACGATTTCCGCGCCCGCGGCATCGACGTGGCCGATGACGAGATCTTCGTGAGCGATGGTTCCAAGTGCGATTGCGGCGCGATCCTCGACATCCTCGGGGCCTCCAACCGCATGGCCATCACCGATCCGGTGTACCCGGTGTATGTGGACACCAACGTGATGGTCGGTCACACCGGCGAGGCCGATGCTTCGGGCGCCTACGCCGGCATCACCTACCTGCCGTGCACGGCCCAGAACGGGTTCATCCCGGAGCCGCCGAAGGAGCGCGTGGACGTCATCTACCTGTGCTCGCCAAACAACCCCACCGGGGCCACGGCCTCGCGGGCCCAGCTCGAGGCTTGGGTGAAGTATGCGCTGGCCAACCGCTCGATCATTCTCTTCGACGCGGCCTACGAGGCCTACATCAGCGATCCGACGATCCCGCATTCCATCTACGAGATCCCGGGAGCGCGCGAGTGTGCCATCGAGTTCCGCAGCTTCTCCAAGAATGGCGGATTCACCGGAGTCCGGTGCGCCTTCACGGTGGTGCCCAAGACCCTCCTGGCCTCGACGGCCTCGGGCGAGTTCAAGCCCTTGCACCCGCTGTGGTCGCGGCGCATGACCACCAAGTTCAACGGCGTGTCGTACCTCGTGCAGCGTGCGGCCGAGGCACTCTATTCCCCGGAAGGCAAGGCCCAGGTGGCCGCGCTGGTCGAGCATTACATGGGCAACGCCCAGATCCTCGTGGCCGGCGCCAAGGCGGCCGGCCATCGCGTGTTCGGTGGCGTCAATGCGCCGTACATCTGGGTCGATGCTCCGAAGGGGCATACCAGCTGGCAGGCCTTCGACCGCATCCTCAATGAGGCCAATGTGGTGATCACTCCGGGCAGCGGCTTCGGCAGCAATGGCGAGGGCTGGTTCCGCGTCAGTGCCTTCAACAGCCGCGCCAATGCCGAGGAGGTTTCGCGTCGGTTGCAGGCGTTGAGCTGGTAACCCGGTTCGGGGACGGGGTGGCGGCTCCGACTTCGTGCAAGATGCGAAGTTGGACGTTGGAGGTTGTGGGGATGTGGCCTAATTTGTCGGCACATGACACGCCTTCTGTTGGTCCTTCTGGCGTTAGCCCTGCCGTTGGTGGCGGCTCCGTCGAGCAAAGATCCCGCCCGCTGGATTGCCGCGGTCTCACCGGGGCTCCTTCAGGTGGAGTTCTCCCTGCAGTTCGACCGTGGAGATGCGCCCCATGGCATCCTGGATCAGGATCCCCGTTCCACCGGGCCCCGATCCAACAGTCTGGCCGACCTGGTGGCCGAAGAGCGACCGCTGGAGACCACCGGATTCCTGGTGGGTCCGACGACCGTGGTGGCGATGGATCCGTGCGTCCATCCGCGCTTCATCAAGACCATCGTGGTCCGTCAGGGGGCCCGCCGATCCACCGCCCGCATCACGGCCTACGGGGTCGATCAATGGGCCTTCGTGCTCACCCTCGACCAACCGATCGAGGGGACCCGGCCGATCGAGTTCCCGACCAAGGGCACCGAGGCTCCGGCTGCGCTGGTGAGCTACTACCGGCAGGATGGGCAGATGGTGCGGGTGGCGCTGCCGTGGGGCGGGCAATACCTCGAAACCGATTCGGGCCGCGCCTTCCGTGTCCTTGAACACCAGGGGGTGGCTTTGAGCGCCCAGGGCAAACCCCTCGGTCTGGTGATGAATCACCGCCTGGACACCGACAACCGCTGGCGCGGCAACCCGCTGACCTGGAAGAGCCTCGAAGCCCCGGCCTTCGCCGCCCGGTTGACCGACTTGGAGGCCCTGACCGCCCGGACCCTGGTGCGCGTGCGACTGAGCTTCCGCAGCCCCAAGGCGACCCCGGGCCAGAACCCGATGCGCATGCGCAACCGGGGCGATGAGGAATCGGATGAATCGGCCACCGAGCGCAACGAGTTGGGGGTTCTGCTGCCCGGAGGCCGCGTGGCGGTGCTGGCCGCGCTCAAGAGCGGGGTGACCGCACGGCTCGAACGCGCCTCGATCCAACGCGAAGGCAAGCCGCCCGTGCCGGCGAAGTTCATCGCCTCGCTTCGTGATTTCGGCGTCCTGGTGGTGGAGCCCGAGCAACCGTTGGGCGAGACTTTGAAGATCGATTCGACCCATCCGGCCGACCGCATGGGGCAATTGCTCCTGCGGGC
>JAIXXC010000325.1 GCA_027490985.1 Verrucomicrobiales bacterium | reverse complement strand
CGGTTCGGCAAGGTTGACCTTGGGCAGCGGGGCCGGGTCGAAGACCTTGGTGGGCTTGTATCCCTTGGAATGCGGGTTGCCGTTGACGACCACGTTGCCGAGGAAGTTGAGCAGCTTGGTGGCCCGGTCTTTGCGGCTGCGGAAGGCGAAGAGCTCCGGCGTGGTGTCGATCAACGTGGTCGTGGCCTGACCGCTGCGGAACTGCGGGTGGAGGATCACGTTCTCGAGGAACGGGATGTTGGTCTTGACCCCGCGGATCCGGAACTCCGAGAGCGCCCGGTCCATGCGGTTCATGGCGATCTCGTACGATTGGCCGGAGGCGATCACCTTCACGAGCATCGAGTCGTAGAAGGGTGTGATCACCGAGCCCGAATAGCCCATGCCGCCGTCGAGCCGGATACCGAAGCCGCCGGGCGAGCGGTAGGCGAGGATCTTGCCGTAGTCGGGGGTGAACTTGTTCTCCGGATCCTCGGTGGTCACCCGGCACTGGATGGCGTAGCCGTTGCGCGGCACCTGATTCTGCACCGGCATGCCCACCTCCTTGGAGTGCAGCGCATGGCCCTGGGCGATGAGGATCTGCGCCCGCACCAGGTCGAGGCCGGTGATGACCTCGGTGACCGTGTGCTCCACCTGGATGCGCGGGTTCATCTCGATGAAGAACCACTCGTGCCGCTCGAGATCGTACAGGAACTCCACCGTGCCCGCATTGTTGTAGCGGATCTCACGGGCCAGGCGCGCGGCCGCGTCGCAGAGTTCCTGGATCACGTTCTCGGGCAGCCCGAACGATGGGGCCACCTCGACCACCTTCTGGTGGCGGCGCTGCACCGAGCAGTCGCGCTCGAAGAGGTGGATGACGTTGCCGTGGCTGTCGCCGAGCACCTGCACCTCGATGTGCTTGGCGCGCGGGATGTACTTCTCCAGGAAGACCGCCGGGTTGCCGAAGGCGCGCTCGGCCTCGCCCTGGGCCTCGTCGAGCAGACCGGACAATTCCGACTCCTTCTTGACCACTCGCATGCCACGGCCACCGCCCCCGAAAGCCGCCTTGATGATGAGCGGGAACCCGATCTTGCGGGCGGCCTTCATGGCCTCGTCGCGGTCGGAGATGGGGTCGTCGGTGCCGGGCAGGGTGGGCACGCCGATGCGCTGGGCCACGGCCCGGGCGGCGGTCTTGTCGCCCATCATGTCGAGCAGCTCTGGGCTCGGGCCCACGAAGGTGATGCCCGCTTTGGCACAGGCGCGTGCGAAGGCGGGGTTCTCGCTCAGGAATCCGTAGCCCGGGTGGATGGCGTCGACCCCCTTGGCCTTGGCCGTGGCCACGATGCTCTCGATGTCGAGGTAGGCGGCGACCGGACCCTTGCCCTGACCGATCAGGTACGATTCATCGGCCTTGAAGCGGTGCAGGCAGAAGCGGTCTTCCTGCGCGTAGATGGCGACGGTGCGCAGGTTCAGTTCGGTCGCGGCGCGGAAGATGCGCACCGCGATCTCGGAACGGTTGGCGGCAAGGAGCTTCCGAAACGGGCGCACAGGCTGCGGAACGGGGTCGGGATGATTTCGAGAAGCCATGATTGGTGTCCGCAATGGTTACGAAAAACCGGGTCGGCCTGACAAAGAAAACTCATGCGGGTCGGCACCGGATCGTTCCGCGGTGGCCGCTCCGGTCCCTGGCCCATCCGGGATACCCCCGAACCGGGGCGAAACCACTCTGGAAACCCGGCGGTTTTCAGCGTTCAGTTCGTCTCGTTCACGACACACAATCCACCGCCCCTCATGCGACACCCGCCTCTGGTTGAAACGCACACGCCGGGCCCCGGTACGCGGGAGAGAATTCTGCGGGCCTCGGGCTGCCCGTCGCTGGTGCCCTATCAGATCGCCCATGTGGGTCTGGCCGGTGCGGTCGAGCCGTACACCATGGTGCGCACCGACCTGCCGGGCAGTTATTTCCTGGCCTGCTTCGGCGGAGAGGGTCGGATCTGGCTGGATGGCCGTTGGCAGCGCTGCCGTGCCGGTCAGGCCTGCCTCTCGCCGGCGCATGTCCTGTGCGCCTTCCATGCGGTTCCGGGACATCGGTGGGATTTCGCGTGGGTCCGCTACGAGGCCGCGGCCGGGCGGGGTCCGCTGGGTGCCGCCAGCGCTCCGGTGCTCGCCGGGTTCCCCTCGGAGGTCTTCAGGCATGCGGTCGAGGGGCTGATGGCCGAACAGGCGGGGGAGGGGCGTCTGGCGGCCCTGCATCATTGGGTGGAATTGGTCCAAGGCTACATCTCGCGATTCGCCCAGCCGTGGCAATTGGATGACCGCCTCAGCCAAGTGTGGGAGGCCGTGGCCGCCAAGCCGGGGCATGCCTGGACCCTGACCGAGTTGGCTCGTCGCGCCCATTGCAGCGGCGAGCATCTGCGCCGTCTGTGCCGGCGTCAGTTGGGGCGTTCACCCATGCAACAAGTGACCTATTTGCGCATCAGGCATGGGGCCAGCCTTCTGGCCGAGACCGATCTCAAACTCGAGGTGATCGCCGACCGCGTCGGCTACGCCAACCCCTTCGTGTTTTCGAACACCTTCAAGCGATGGACCGGTTGGCGACCCAGCCTATACCGCGACCGTCAGCGTGAGGGACTGAAACTTCCGGGGCCGGACGGCATGGGATAATGCCCTCCGGCCCCTTCGATCCGCCCACTCGGACGGACCTGAAAAACGGTTCGTCAGGGTATCGGAAGACAGGCCGGATTCTTGAGCGGGGCCGCG
>JAIXXC010000016.1 GCA_027490985.1 Verrucomicrobiales bacterium | reverse complement strand
TCAACCGATGGCCGGAGAACCCGCCAACAACCGCTCGGCCAACCGGGCACCCAGACCTTCGGCCTCGCGGACCGGAGCCTTGGCTTCATCGAATCGACCGACTCCATCGCGGAAGACCGCCGCTCGCAGGTGCAACTGATGCCCGACGACGCGGGCGTATCCGGCGATCGGACTCTGGCATCCGCCCCCCATCCCCCGCAGGAAGGCCCGCTCGGCCAACACGGCCTGATGGGTGTTGAAGTGGTTCAAGACCGACACCAGGGCCCCGATCTCGGTGTCACCGGCCCGCACCTCGAGGGCCACGGCTCCCTGACCCACCGCCGGCAGGAACTCCTCCGGCTCGAGGATCGTTCCCAGGATGCCCTCCGGCGGCGGATCGAAGACCGACCGCTGGGCCGGTGTGAGCCGGTAATCGGCCCTCAGGACCCCCTTGGGGCTCAGGTCATAACCCAGGCGCGAGAGGCCGGCGGCGGCCAGCAGCGTGGCGTCGATGCCGTCGTCTTGAAGCAACTTGATCAGGCGGGTGCCCACATTGCCCCGGATGGGGACGACCGACACATCCGGACGCAGGGCCTTCACCCAGGCCGACCGACGGGTGCTGCTGGTGGCCACCACGGCCCCTTCGGGCAGGTCTTCGAGCGTCAGGCCCGGACCAAAACCGGATCGCTCCTTGCTCCCGGGTGCCCACTCGGCCACGGGATTCTTCTGGGCGGCGACCCGAACCGCGTCGCGGTAGAGCAGCACCTCGCGCACATCGGCCCGCGGCCCCACCGCTCCGAGGGTGAGCCCCTCGGGCAACTCGGTGGGCAGATCCTTCAGGCTGTGCACCGCCAGATCGGCACGGCGCTCGAGCAGGGCCACCTCCAACTCCTTGGTGAACAACCCCTTGGGCAACGGTTCCGAAGCCGACAAGGCCGAGGTCTGAAGGGCGTCGCCCGTGGTGCGGATCACCTCCAACTCGAAGCGTTCGCCCGGAAAGGCCGCCTGCAGATGGGATTGAACCTGACGGGACTGGGCCAGGGCGAGGGCGCTGCCCCGGGTGGCGATGAGGATGGGTCGATTCAGGGACATGACGATCAGGCGGCCGGAGAACGCACAGCGAACGGGCCGAAACGACGGGCACCGTCGAACTCGACAGCGGCCTCGCGGATGAGGACTTCGCACCGGGCGACTTCTTCCCGGCGCTGACGTGTCGCGGTGTCGGCCACCGACTGGAGGTCGTCGACATTGGCCAGGAACACCTCGGGAAGCAGGGTGACGGCCGGGTCGATGTCGCGCGGCACGGCCAGATCGATGAGCAGGATCGGGCGCGGCCTGCGCCCGGCCATGAGCCGTTCGAGCCGGGTCCGATCGAGGATCGGATGAGGCGAACCCGTGGCGCTGACCACGATGTCGACCGCGGCGAATTCCCGCTCCCAGTCCTGGAAGCCGATGGCCCGGCCCTCGAGTTCTTCGGCCAGCGCCGCGGCCCGGTCGAACGACCGGTTGGACACGAGGATGCCCTTGGCCCCGCGCCCGCGCAGCGCCCGGGCGGTCTTCTCGCTGGTGTCGCCGGCCCCGATCACCAGCACCTGGCGACGTTCGAGATCATCGAAGATCCTCTCGGCCAGTTCGACGGCCACCGCGGCCACCGAGGTGTTGCCCCGTTGGATCTGCGTCTCGGTGCGGATCCGCTTGGCGATCGAAAACGCCCGCTGGAACGACCGGTTGAGCATGCCTCCGGTATGCCCGGAGGCCAGGGCCACCGAGTAGAACCGCTTGATCTGACCCAGGATCTCGGTCTCGCCAAGCACCAGCGAATCCAGACCGGAGACCACGCGGAACAGGTGTTCCAGCGCGGCGGTTCCGGAGTGGGTGTAGACGATTCCGGGCAGGTCGGCCGCCGGACCCCGATCCCTCGACAAGAACGCCCGCAGCTGCTGGGACAGAGCCAGCGGATCGCCCTCGGGAGCCGCCGCGTACAACTCGACCCGGTTGCAGGTCGAGACCACCAGCGCCTCGGCGGCCAGGCCGAGCGAACGGATGCGCGCCGCGGCCGCCGCGAGATCCGATTCGGCAAAGGCCATGCGCTCCCGCACCTCCACCGGAGCGGTCTTGTGACTGAGACCCACGACGACGAGAGGCATCAGGCGTTGGGGCGCGGAACCCGGTTGTGCATGTCGGAAAGCAGGTACATGCCCCAGAAGGTGAGCATGAGGACGGCGAACCCGAGGACCGAACCCCAGGCCAGCCGGCGTCCGCGCTGGCGGAATTGCCAGGCTCCGACCAGCAGGGTGCCGTACAGGAGCCAGGTGACGCACGAATAGATCACGAAGGGATCGGCCACGAACCACGAACCCCTCGCCTGCCGCAGATACAGGGACCCCGAAGCCAGACCGGCCGAAAGCAGGCCCCAACCGGCCCAGAGCAGACCCGTGGTCGCCGATTCGAGCCGGGTGATGGGCGGCAGGAGCGCCCTCAAGGCCCGGGCCTTGTCGAAGCGGAGGCTGTGTTCCTGGCGCAGGTACATGCCCGAGGCCAACGACCCGAGACCGAACGATCCGTAGGCCAGAAGCACCAGAGCGGCATGGACCGGCCCCCAACCGCTGGAGAAATCGGGGCGCTCACCCGCAGTGCGGTCGAGCGCCGGCATGAGGGCGAAGACCCCGAGCAAGGTCAGGACCGGCGCCGCGAAGGCCCCCAGAAAGCGCATCCGACTGAATCCGCCGATGACCAGATAGACCGCGGAGATGGTCCAGGCCACGAACATGGTGGCCTCGAACAGATTGTGGATGGGGCAGCGTTCGAGCGAGAAGCCGCGCCGGAACATGGCCGCCGTGTGCAGGATCCAACCGAGGGTCATCAACCCGTAGATGGCCCCGCTGTCACGCTGGAACTGCCGGCGCCAGATGATCACGGCGAAGCCCGTGGCCAGCGCATACAGCACCACCGCGGCGGCGAACAACCCACGATCGGAGAAAGGCAACGGCACGAGGCAGGCAACTTAGACACGAACAGGGGCCGGGCAAGCCGCGGTTTGCCACCGCGCCACCCGGCCCCGTTCCGTCGGAACCGCGTTCAGTTCTTTTTGACCCGCACGTTGCGGTACTGCACGACCGACTTCGGATCGTGGGCCTGGAAGGCAATGGTGCCCTCGTTGAGCTTGCGCTCGAAATCCTTGCCGGCCTTGCGACCCGGCTCCTCGGTGAAGTCGTTCACCAGTTTGCCGTTGAGGAAGATCTGCACGCGGTTGCCCTTCACGATGACATGGTGGGTGTACCACTCGTTGTCGCGGACCACGCCCTCGAGCTTGTCGGCCTTGACGTCCTGCACCGAGTAGATGCTGCCGGACTTGCGCCAATCGCCCTGGGTCTGGTTGACCTGGGTCTCGTAACCGCCCCAGGGCCATCCGGAATCCTGGTACTTGGTGTGGATGTAGATGCCGCCGTTGGAGTTCGGAGCGGTCTTCACCTCGACCTTGAGCTCGAAATCTTTGAAGGGAGCCAGCGGCCCGGTGTAGAAATTGTGGGAACGCTCGCCCTGGGCCTTGAAGCCGCCGTCGGCGAGGCTCCACGAGGCCTGGTTCTCATTGACCTTCCATCCGGTCCAAGTGCCGTCGGAGATCAGCGTGAAGCCCTGGGAATCCACGTGGCCGATCTGACCCGGCTTGGGCTTGGAGGCGGCGGAATCGGCGGCATTGGAGGCACAACCAGCGAGGATCGCGGCGGCCACGACGAGGGGAAAGCTCAGGGTCTTCATGGACTCGGTGTAGGAACAGGCCAGACCATGCCCCGGGTGCCGCCGACTCGGCAAACGGGAATTCAACGCCGGGATGGATTGCCGGCGGGCCGGCTTCCCGGTGAAGTAACACCATGTCCGACGCGACTCCCATCCTCGCCTGCGCCGCACCGGCGGCCCCCCGGCGGTCGCGCGGGGCATGGCAGCCCTTCACCGGCAGCGGAGTCTCCCGCTTCGGCGATGCGGGAGGCGGCCGCACCCTCGGGTTCCTGGGGGGCTTCGCCCTGGCCACCGCGCTCACCCTGGGCTGGGCCCTGCACACCACCGGATGGCCCGTGATGGACCACGCCGTGCGCGAGTTCCCGGAGCAGGGTCCGGCCTTGGCGCGGGGCCGCTTCGTATGGCCCGAACCCACCCCGAGGGTTTTGGCCGATTCGCCGCATCTGGCCGTGGCGGTCCGCCCCGGAGAGTCGGAGACCCTAGGCCGAACGGCCGACCTCCAGTTGGAACTGCTGCCCGGAACACTGCGATTGGCCGGCATCGCCGGATTCGTGGACCTGCCTTGGCCGGCAACCTTCGACCTGCCGCTGGGGCGTCTGGAGGCCCGTGCGGCCTGGGAGGCCTGGCGGCGGCCGGTGCTCGGCGCGCTGGTCACGGCCACGGCGGCGGCGCTGGCCCTCGTCTGGGGGCTGGCGGCCCTCCTGATGAGCCTGCCCTTGCGATCAATGGCCTGGGTGCTCGGACGTCAGGTGAGCCTCGGCGGATGCTGGCGGATGGGCGCGGCCGCCTTCATGAGCGCCTCGGTGGTGCTCGACCTCGGGATCGGCGGCTATGTGATGCGATGGATCCCCTGGCCCGCCTTGGCCGCGGTGCTGGTGATCCACCTGCTGGTCGGAGCCCTGTATCTGAACTGGGGACTGGTGAACCGGCCCGGGAAAACCCGATCGGCCGGTCCATCCAACCCGTTCCACGAGGGAGGACCGAAGGCCCGCTCCGGAAAATCGCGAAGCAATCCCTTCGGCTGAGCACGGACCCGTGCGATCAACGCGCGGGCGGATTGATGCGGGCACCCTTGGCCTTGAGCTCCTCGACCTGCACCTTGGATTGCTTGGAGAGCGGATTGCCCTCGAGATAGACCCGCACGAACGGGGCGAAATTGCGGGTCTTTTCGAGATCGGGCGTCATCCAGCGGTGCAGCGGAGACAGGTCGCGGATGCGATTGTCGGACAACTGCAGGAACGACGGAGCGCGGATGCCGGACAAGGGCGACACATCACTGATGCCGTTGTGGGCGGCCGAGAGCAGGGTCAGATTGCGGAACGCACCGAAGCCCTGGATCGAGCGGATCTTGTTGTGATCGATATAGAGCGTCGCCACCCGGGGCAGGTTGGTCAGCGGGGCCACCGACGCCAGACGGTTGGCCGAGAGGTAGATCGAGGCGAGGTTGGTGAGCCCGGACAACGGCTTCACGTCCTTCACCTGATTGTGCGACAGCTCAATGTACTGCAAGGCGGGCACCGCGGCCAAGGGGGCGATCACCGCGACCCGATTGGAGGCGAGGTTCACGTATTGGAGCTGCTTCAGGCCGGCCAGAGGTGCGAGATCGGCGATCTGGTTGCCCGGCAATTCCAGCGACGCCAACGCGACGCAATGCTCGAGGCCGGCCAGACTGGTGATGCCGGCAAACGGCCCCGAGACGGTGGACACCGTCGCCACATCGGCGGCCGTCAAGGGCTCCTGCGATTCGCGCTTGGCGAAGACCTGACGGCGCACGGCCGCCTCGAGCTTCTTGTCCTTGAAGACCGAGACCGGCGCATTGGTGACCGCCGGCTTGTCGGCGGGCTTGGCCGCAGGTTCTGCAGCCGAGAGCGGTGCCGAAGCCAACAGCAACACCGACGCACACAGGGAAGGAAGGATCGCTCGCTTGCTCATGGAATTCGGATTGCATCATGACCAGCCGTCGAATCAACGGAAGCGATTTTCCGCGGGAAGTCTCCACCGATCTTGCGGTCGACCGGCGAGTCAGCGGCCCTTGGCGGGCGCATTGGTCTTGAAGGCCCCGCGGAACAACCAATGCCGCTTGAGCCCGCCCACGAACTCGGAGGAATTGGTCAGCACGCCATCGACCGCCGGCAGCGTGTTCGATCGGACGGTTCCCAGAGTCCGCTCCACCTCGACCAAGGTCCCCGGGAGAGTCGTGTTGAGGTTGGAGACCAGCGGGCCCACCCCTTGGATCTGACGGTTCACCTGGGTGACCAACGGGGGCAGCGTGCTGTTCAGGTTGGTGAGCAGCGGAGGCACGGTGGCGTCGAGGTTGGAGACGAGCGAACCGATGCCGCCGATCTGGGCGTTGAGGTTGGTGAGGGTGACCGTGAGGGCCGCACCGAGGTTGCTCGGGATGATGATCTCTCCGAGTCCCCCGGGCCGGTCGAACCGCGACGACAGGTTCGTCGGGAAGAGCAGATCGCCCAGCCCCCCGGGTTTGGTGAACGCTTCGCGGATCTTCGGGACCAGCAGCGTCAGCTCACCGATGAGGTCGCCCGTGACCTCGGTGCGCAGGAAATAGCCTTTGTCATCGGGAGTGACCGGATCGTAGCGGATGAAGTTGGTGACCTCCGCTCGCCCCAGGTTGTAGGCGTATTTGTCCCACAGCACCCCGAGGGCCCTGCCGCCCGGGACGTTGGTGGCGAGTGCCGTGGTGGGGATGCCCAACCCCTGGCTCCGGGTCACCTCCAGGAAGTTGCCCCCGGCGATGTCGATGGGCATGCCACTCACCTTGAGCTTGGAATCGGTGAAGATGTAGCCCTGGTAAGGGTCGCGCACCAGGAACCGCACGAACACGTTGAACCCTTCGCTCCGATGCCAGGAGTCGTCGGGCGCGGTGTCGATCTGCACGACCTCGCCGATCGTGAACCCGAGCATCTTCACCGGCGTGCCGACCTTCACCGAACTGCCGTCCCGCAGGTAGGTGTAATAGGGCACCTGCTTGACCCACCAACCCCGTTTGTCGCCGGTGGTCTTGATGAAGAACCCCAGGCCGACCAGCGCGACCACGACCGCACCCGCCAGAAAGAGCACGACCACCCACTCGACCTTTCGAAGGCGGGTGCGGAGTTGGGGAGTCAGATCCTGCAGGGCCATGGTCGGAGACGGAGTCAGGTTTGAGTCGGGTGGCGCATACCCTCTTCACCGGTGGCCGCAAGGACGGCCTCGATGTCGTCGAGGATGCGCCAATGGCCGCCCGCGACCAGCGCGAAGCGCGGGGCCAGTTCGAGATAGGGGCGCACGGCATCGGCGGTGGCGATGAGTGCCAGCGGCTGTGCGCCCAGCACGGGATGCCCGCGAAGGGCATCGGCCAGGAAACCGCGCCACCATCGCAGATGGACCGCGTCCAGACCGGCCAGGGGGTTGTCGAGCAGCAGGAGCCCGGGTTTCAGGGCGAGGCTGCGGCCCAGCGCGACCCGGCGCGCCCACGAACGACTCAATGAGGACGGGGTCCGGGCCAAGAGGGATTCGAGCTGAAGGTGGCGGATCAGCGGCTCCAGTTCGTCCAGGGCGTCGGACGGTGAGCAGTTCCGGTGATAACACACAGGCAGCAGGAGATTCTCGACGACACTGAGCGCCGAGAAGAGACGCCCATTGCCGTCGAACACCAGCCCCAGATGCCGGCGGGTCTCTCTCAACGCGGCATCATCGTCGCCGGACACCGCGACCGGTCGGCCGAACACCCGCACCCGACCCGACCCGGCCGGAATGAGCCCGGCCAGCGTCTCCAGGAGGGCCGTCTTGCCGGCACCCTGCTCGCCGGCCACCACCCAGAGTTCTCCCGGGGTCACCGTCCAATCGACCCCTTGCAGCGACACCCCCTCGCCCGCGACGGGCCGAAGGACCGACAGCGACTCCACTTCCAAGGCCGGGTTGGATCGGGAGGTGTTCACAGCAGCAGATAAACCCCGATGAACAGCGCATCGAGCATCAGGCACCCCACCACACAGACGGCCACCGTCCGGGTGGTCGCCGGGCCCACCTCGCCGAGTGTCATCGGTCGGGCCAATCCCTGATAGCAGATCACCCAACCGGTGAAGGCCCCGAAGAGCAGCGTCTTCAGGATGAGCAACGGGAAGTCCAAGGCGCTCATGGCACCGGCGATCTGCCCCAGGAATTCGAGAGGCGGAGCCTTCAAGCCGCGGGCATAGGCGAAGGCGTAGCCCGAACCCAGGGAGATCAGGATGAGGTAGGCCGTCAGCGAAACGACCGCCGCCGAGAACCCGACCACCCGGGGCACCACCAGATAATGGATGGGATCGATGCCGAGCACCTCGAGGGCCTCCACCTCGCCGAGGGCCCGGGCCGTGCCCAACTCGACCACCGCGGCGGTGCCCACCCGCGCCAGCACCAGCAGGCCGGCGATCATCGGGGCCATCTCGCGCAGGAACACCGTGACCATGAGCGTGCCCGTGAAGGGGCCCCCTCCGAACTGCTCCATGAGCACGACGGTCTGACCCACGAAGACCATGCCCAGAACCACCCCGAGAAACCCCACGATCGGCAGGAGCCGGACCCCGCTTCGATGGATCTCGCCCAACACCTGTGGTCGCATGACCTGGGAACTGTCGCCATAACGGCGGGCCGCGGTGGCCAGGGTGATGAGGATGAAGGCCCCGAGCCGGGTGAGGCTGCGCCACTCCTCCAGCAGCCCATGGCCCCAGCCCGGCCCGCCACCCGAACCGGTGGCGGCACCCGGGGTTCTGGAGGGGGAGATCATCGGAGGCAAGGCCGTGCCCGACTAGCGGGCCGCCGCACGGGGTTCACGTTCGATGCCCGGAACAGCCGATGCGATGAGCTGGGACATCCGCTCGAAGGTGGCCTCCTCGGCCCCCGGCTCACTGAGGGAGAAGAACGAGATGTAGGCCCAACGCGGACTGCGTCCCTTGGAGAGGATGTCGCGGATCATCTGCCATTGGCGGGCCGAGTGACTGGCCGTGCGGATGCCGTCGGCCACGAACCAGAACACGTAGATGCCGTTGACCGTCATCCGGCGCCCGTCGTCACGCTCCACCGTGCGGGTCATGTCGAAGCGTTGCACCTCCACGCTGCCGGGGGCCCAGCCCGGGACGTCGATACGGCGGACCGTCTGCGAGAGGATCTGCCAGCCGATGCCGGTCATGCAGTATTCGGGCCGGTGGATGCTGGTGCGATCGGCCCCCATGAGCACCACGCTCGCCGAGATGGCCGGCAGGGACTCCGCCCCCTGATACGAACGCCGGCCGAAGGTCGTGTCCGGCGGCAGGAAGCTCAACTCGAGCTCGGGGATGGCCTCCAACCGCGAACGGTAACCCGGGATCGCGGCGGGCAAGGCCACCGAATTGGTGGTGGCCAACCGCCCGGATTCGCTGAGCAGGGGAAGTCCGACGATGCGCACGCCGGGTTCACCCATGCGGACCCGTTCCTTGAGCCAGCGCAAGGAACCCGCGGCCGTGGCCATCATGGCCAGGCTGGCGAGGGTGAGGATGAGGATGCGCTGATTCATGGCTGGGAGGCGCCGGAGGCGGAACCCGAGGCGTCGGCCTTGGTGTCGGCCGGCAAGGGCTCGGTCAATGAGGGTTCCCGGAGCCATCGGGCCACAAGGAAGACGCACCCGAGGGCGATGAGGAAGGTGGCGAAACCGAACTTGGTCTCGACGGCCTCACCCGCGGCCTGACCGGCCGCCTCGGCCACGGCGAAGACCACAATCAGCCGGATGACATTGGCCAACACCGCGAAGAGCGGGCTGAGCAGGATCAGGAACAGACGCCGCCAGGGCGAACGGAAGTTGAGGAAGGCGAAGGTGACCGTGAGCAGCAGCACCAC
>JAIXXC010000234.1 GCA_027490985.1 Verrucomicrobiales bacterium | reverse complement strand
GGCGTTGAAGCGGCCCTGGCTGCCGCTCGAATGGGATGCTCGACCCTGCTCCTGACGATCAATTTGGATACGATCGGGCAAATGTCCTGCAATCCGGCCGTGGGCGGCCTCGCCAAAGGCCACTTGGCTCGCGAAATCGATGCCTTGGGCGGAGAGATGGGCAAGACCACCGATCTCTGCGGACTTCAGTTCCGCATGCTCAACACCAAGAAAGGCCCTTCGGTCTGGGCCCCCCGCGCCCAATGCGACAAGAAGGCCTATCAGTTCCGCCTGAAGTGGGTGTGTGAACGCCAGCCGTTGCTGGACTGCAAACAAGGTCAGACAGTCCGACTCGTGCATCGGGACGGTCAGGTGGTGGGCGTCGAAACGGCGTTGGAGGTTCAATTCCTGGCTCAAACGGTCATTGTGACCACCGGAACCTTCCTTCGAGGGCTCATGCACATCGGTGCCAACCAGCAGTCGGGTGGTCGAGCCGGAGAAGCCGCGGCGACCGGCCTTTCCGGTTCTCTGGCTGAAATCGGCCTTCGGTTGGGACGCCTGAAGACCGGAACCCCTCCCCGCTTGGTTCGCCAATCCATCGAGTTCGATCGGACTGAACCGCAGTACGGGGACGAGCCTGTCCCTTATTTCACCTATTGGCAGCGGGATCTCTGGGAGGATCCTTTGTTCCACGTGGAACAACCGGGCTCCTCCCGACAACCCTCGACCTATCCTCCCGGATCCATTCTGGCCCGACATGGCCGCCAGGAACCGTGTTACATCACCCATACCACGGACCGCACCCGCGAGATCATCCTCAAGAACCTCCACAAATCCCCCATGTACTCCGGGGTGATCGAGGGCGTTGGACCCCGCTACTGCCCCAGCATCGAAGACAAGTTCGTCCGTTTCGCCGACAAACCCCGGCACCAGATCTTTTTGGAACCCGAAGGGATTGCCACCGATGAAATCTACATCAATGGCTTCTCCACCTGCCTGCCGTTCGAAGTCCAGGTGGACATGGTGCGCTCCATCGAAGGATGCGAACGGGCAGAAATCCTCAGGCCGGCCTACGCCGTGGAATACGACTTCTCGGATCCGACCCAGCTGGAACCAAGTCTCGAAACCCGCTGTTGCCGGAATCTCTTCTTGGCAGGGCAAATCAACGGCACCTCCGGATATGAAGAGGCCGCCGCCCAAGGCATCATGGCCGGCATCAACGCGGCCCGTCGGGTTCAAGGCAAAGACGCCATCGTCCTGCGCCGGGACCAGGCCTACATCGGGGTGCTGATCGATGATCTGGTCACCAAGGGAACCCTGGAACCTTACCGGATGTTCACCAGCCGGGCTGAGTACCGCCTGCTGCTCCGTCAAGACAATGCCGATCAGCGCCTGAGCCCACTCGCCCGGGAAATCGGTCTTCTCCCCGAACGCCACTTCCGCCTCTTCTCCGACAAGCTCCAAGCCATTCAGGAGGAAATCCACCGCCTGCAAACCACCCGCCACGGCCAGGATCTGCTCTCGGACCTGCTCAAGCGACCCGAGATCGACTACCCTGCCCTGCCCGGAGGCCGATCCGATCTCCCGGTCGAGGTGACTCAACAGGTTCAAATATCCCTGAAGTACGCCGGATACATCGACCGTCAGGAGGCCGAGGTGGACCGCATGCGCCTCTGGGAAGACCAAACCATCCCGGCCACGCTCGACTACAACCAGGTGCCCAGCCTTCGGATCGAAGCCCGTTCGAAGCTGCACACCATTCGCCCCGCCTCCCTGGGTCAGGCCGGGCGCATCAGCGGCGTCACTCCGGCCGACGTGTCGGTCTTGAGCCTCTACCTCAAGCGGATGATGACTCGCCCCACGGAGTCGGATTCGGCGGTCAGTGCCTGCTGTTCGGAGGAACATCTCGACGCCCCGGGAGCCCACAACCAATGCTGCGGCGACCTCTGACATCCCCGTGACGAGCCCCTGACCCGCCCCCCGGGTTCCTCTCCCGCCCCCGTTGGCCACTCCCCCGCCACCGATCGAGTCCGGGTTTGCGGGATTGCCGAAGGCCGGTCGACCCCGGTAGCCTCCGGGCGTGGCGAAGTCTTCGCGTCTCCAACAAATCCAGGCCGATGTGGCGGCCACCTTTCGCGACGGAGTCCCGGCCCACCCGGATCCGGAGTCCCTTTCGCCGGCCCAGAAGTTCACCCACTTCTGGGCTCTGGTGGTGCGCTTCTTCTGGAAGAACCGATGTCAGGTTCGCGCCTCGGCTCTGGCCTACACGACCTTGATGGCCCTGGTTCCACTACTGGCGGTCTCGGTCAGTATGCTGGCCTTGTTCCAGATCTCCAACGCCAAGAGCGCCATCGACCACTGGATCGCCCAGCTGGTCCAGCATGTGGCCCCGACCCTGGGCTTGTCGGGTCAGGCCGGAGCCGATGCCTCTCGGGAAGCCGTGGTCACCAACATCGTGACGTATGTTTCCAACATCCGCTTCGGCACGATCGGCGTCACGGCGATGATCGGCTTGGTCTTTGCCGCGATCTCGCTGATGCGGACCATCGAAGCGGCCTTCAACGACATCTGGGGTGTCACCCGGTCCCGATCCTGGTGGAACAGCATCTTGCTCTACTGGGGTGTGCTGACCCTCGGGCCGGCCGTCCTGGCCTTGGTCACCACCTCCAGCTATGTGCGGGCGACGTTCGATCAAGTCGAATGGATGCAACGCCTGCCCCTGCTCGGGGTCCTCAACACGGCCTTGCTGCCCATAGTCACCCTGACCGTCGCCTTCGGATTCTTCTACCTCCTCATGCCCAACACCCGGGTCGATCCGCGCGCCGCAGCGGTCGGGGCGGCCGTGGCCGCGACCCTGTGGTGGGGCAACACGCAGCTGGGTGCGCTGTACAATACTAGGGTGGTCACATACTCAAAAATCTATGGATCCCTGGGCGCGGTGCCTTTGTTCCTGCTGGGTTTGTACTTTTCATGGTTGATCCTCCTGTTCGGCTCCCAGGTCGCGTATGTCTTCCAGAACCGAGGAGCCTACCTCCAGGAACGCCAAGCGGAGTCCATCCACCAGAATGGCCGCGAATTCGCCGCCCTGCGACTGATGACGGCCATCGGCCTTTGCTTCCAACGCGGTGAGCGTCCTCCGGCAGCCTCGTCGCTCTCCAATCAATTGGGAGTGCCACCGAAGCTGGCCGAGCAGCTGCTCCGTTCCCTGACGGCGGCCGGGCTTCTGCACGAAACCGCCGGGGCCGACTCCACCTTCGTTCCTGCGCGTCCGCTGACCGAGATTTCCCTCCACGCCATCCTGCTGGCGATCCGCACCGCTCGGGGCCGGGATTTGTCGACCGCCGAAGACGCCGGCCGGATTCCGGTGGTCACCGCCCTGGATGCCGTTCGACAGGCTGAACTGGCCCTGTCCTCCAAGCTCACCCTGGCCGGTCTGGTCGACGCGGCCCTTCGACCGGGCTCTCCCGACCCGGCGACCCGCGAGATCGGATCACCCACCCCGGCCTGATCCCCAGGCTTGGCCCGAACCCGGCGAGGCTTCAGCCGCGCCGAGTCCTCTCACCGCGGAACCGCTCCGTCGAACGCCAGCTCGGTCTTGGTGCCTTTCACGTCATCGACCATGCTGACGCTGCAGGTCCATCGGTCGGCCTGTTCCCGGAATTGGGTGACGGAGAAGTGCTTCAGGCGAACCAGGCGCGCGTCATACACCTCGGCACTCAAGACCACGCCGAGTTTCTCATCGATCCACGATCGCACGGTGGCCGGGCCATCAGGTCTCTTCGAGACACTCTCCAAGACCTGACACCAGCGGCCGTTGCTCAGTTCGCGGCCCCGGATCCGCTGCTCCGGCCAGTGGAGGAATTCCATTCCCAACTCGCGGAGCAGGAAATCGCTGCCCGCGATTCTGAGATCGCCGGGCCAAGTCCCCGCGGTGCCGGTTTTCTGGGCTGTCGGAGCGGTGGGTGATTCGAATCGCGGGGGAGCGTCATTGCTGTAGTGGATCCGCCAGATCTCGGGCTTCCCGCCCGCGGTTTCAGGGCCTGTTTGATATTCGACCCACCAACCTTCCTTGCCGGGTCGGGTCACCACGGTCAGGGGCACCTGTTTGCGGCCGTCCCGACTCCGGATCTTCAGCACGGCCTGATTGGTCGAAGCTTGCTCCGGGGCCACCGTGCGCAGTCGTTGGGCCCACTCACGCCCCTGGGCCTCGGCTGTCGGTTCGGCCTCAGTGGCGCCGCAGTCAACCAGCCCGAGGCCGATGACCCCCACCCAGATTCGGAACCAACCCAACCCCTTGGCACCGACGATGGACCGGACAAGACCTGGATCAATCAGTTGCACGGCGCCTTTGGGCTCCATCAGGCCGGATTGCATCGGATTCACGGCGTTCACCTCAAGACCACGCTCGGTTTCTCTCCCCGACGACCCTGGACCACCAGTCCGGGCATTCCCGATGCGGACGATCCAGCGCCGCACCCGCAACCCCCGATCCGAGCCTGCCACCGGGGCCGCCACCGGTGGGGAAACCAGCGCGAAGATCGAAGCCGAACCCACAGGAACAGCGCGGCCGTGACCACCACCACCCCCAATGCCGCTGGCTTCTGCCATTCCATGCCTGAGAGCATAGCCATGGGCCCACATCCGGCAACCCCGGGGTGTCCGCCCGGGCGTCACTCCGGACTCACCGCGCAGTTGACCGTCGGGCTGGGCATGGTTGGCTGTGTCCGATGCGACCGCCACCTTCGGAATCCCGCTTCCGCTCCCGCCGGGTTCACCGCGTCGCGGTCGCCGGGGCCGGATTCCTGGCCTTGATGTGCGGCTGTTCCGGACCCCGACCCGTTCTCCTGACGCCCGCGCCGGATTTTCCGGCCGTCATCCGCCCGCTGGACGGCCGTGCCGGGTCGGTGATCCTCGTTCAGGATCGCCTGAGGTTCGTCGTGCTCGACTACTCCTTCAACGACCTCCCGCCGACCGGATCATTCCTGGAGGTGTACCGGGGATCCAGTCGGGTCGGCCGCGTCCGGTTGTCCCGCTGGAGCAACGCCACCACGGCAGCCGCTGACATCGTCGAGGGATCACCTCAGGTGGGAGACATCGCGCGGCCCGATTGACTCATGCCGGTGGCCGTCCCTCACTTGGATCCCCGGGCACACGGGGCCAGAATCGGGGGCCTCACTTGACCCCCCGACGGCCCGGTCTCTACGCTGCGCACGTGCGATCCTTTTCCCACTTCGTTCGCTGCCTGATTCTGATCGTTGTCGCCGGCCTCGGCCTGACTGGATTCGGAGCACGGGCGGCGGCCGACAGCGCGTCGGGGTTGGCCCAGACCCTCCGCTCCGGAGCCGCCTCCGATCACCGGAGAGCCGACGGCATCGCCTTGTTCGTGCCCGCCGGTGAACCGGCGACCCCCTTCCTGCCGGTCGGTCCCTTCAGCGCTGCCTGGACCGGAGATCTCTCGGTGGACCTCCGTGGTGATTATGTGTTCCACGGGCTCTTCAACGGGCATCTCAAGATCACCCTCAATGAGGTCGTCGTGCTCGATGCCGACGGCAAGAACCCCGTGTGGGTCGACAGCGCCAAGGTCCGCCTGAACAAGGGAGCCAACAAGATCCTCGCCGAATATTCGGCCCCTCCCACCGGCGAAGCCATCCTCCGCGTGTATTGGTCGGGCAAGGAAGTGCCCTTCAATCCGATCCCGGTCGGCGCGCTGAGCCACACCACCCCGGTCGAGATCACTCAGGCCGACCTGCTGCGTCGGGGCCGGGATCTGTTCGCTGAACTCCGCTGCGCCCAATGCCACACCACACCCGGTGGCATGCCCGAACTGGCCGCCGACGCACCGGCGTTCGCCGGGATCGGTTCCCGACGCCGATTCGGCTGGCTGGCCCAATGGATCACCAACCCGGTCGCGTTGCGCCCCGGGACCCCGATGCCCGCGGTGTTCCACGGAGCCGACGCACCGGCCCAAGCCGAGGCCGTCGCCGCCTTCCTGGCCACCTTGAAATCGGCAACCCCTCTGGCCACCCCGGCCCCGGCCTCGCCCGACCTCGTGGAGGCCGGCAAGTCCCTCTACGAAAAACTGCACTGTGTCGCCTGCCATGTGTCGCCCGACGACTCGAAAGCCGACGACTCGAAGATCTCCCAGAAGCAGGTGCTGGCGAAATTCACCCCGGGCGCGCTGGTCGCCTTCCTGCGCAAGCCCTCCGAGCATTTCGCCTGGATCCGCATGCCCGACTTCAAGCTCTCGGCTGAAGAGGCCTCCCAACTGGCCGCTTATCTGGAATCCCACGCCGACAAGCCGGTGGATCGGGCGGCTCCCACCGACGAGGCGATGATTCTCAAGGGCAAGAATTGGGTCCAGACCTCCGGTTGCCTCAACTGCCACGCGCTGGATCTGCCCAACACCTTCAAGGCTCAGGCCCTGGCCTCACTGAAGCCCGATGCATGGAAGTCGGGTTGTCTGGCCGAATCCCCCTCGGCCGAGTCCAAGGCTCCCCGCTTCACCCTTTCCGCCCAGGATCGCTTGGCTCTGGCCGCTTTTGGCCGCAGCGACCGTGCTTCACTGACCCGTCACACCGCCGCCGATTTCCTCGAGCGGCAATCGGTCGCTCTGAACTGCCGTGAGTGTCATGGCAAGTTCGAGGGCTTTCCGGCCTGGGAACTCCTCGGTGGCAAGCTCAAGCCCGAGTGGGCCCAGCGCTTCATCGGTGGCTCCGAATCGTGGAAGCCCCGTCCTTGGCTGGAATCGCGCATGCCCGCCTTTCCCACCCACGCCCAGCGATTGGCCCAGGGGTTGGCCACCGCACATGGATTGCCTCCGGTGACCGCGCCCGATGAGACACCCGACGCCGAACTGGCCAAGGTCGGGCACAAGCTGGTCGGAACCTCGGGCGGATTCGCCTGCATCTCCTGCCACAGCATCGGGGAGTTCGGAGCGACTCAGGTCTTCGAGGCGCCCGGCATCAACCTGGCCCATTCGTTCGAACGACTGCAGCCCGACTTCTACCGCCGTTGGCTGCGCAATCCCGTCTCGCTGGATCCCAATTCCAAGATGCCGGCCTATTTCGACGAAGACGGCAAGAGCGCCTTGGCCGATGTGCTCGAGGGCGACGGGCCCAAGACGATCCGAGCCCTGTGGGAATACCTCCGACTCGGTTCAAAGATGCCCAAACCCGAGTGATCGAAAGGGCGGGTTGAATTGCCTCGAGCCGGACTGACTGATCGGCCGGGATACGAAACAGGGCCCTGATCCGCGGTGCGGACAGGGCCCTTGTCGTGGGGATTCGGATCGGGATTGGGACCGGCCTTCGGATCAAGGGCTCGGATCAGGGTACGCCTTGGAATCGCCCGCCACCGCTCACCACCGCACACCCTCGAGATACTTCAACGACTGCGGGATCTGTTCCACGCTCGAAGCCGATTCATCCTCGATGAAGTAATGCTTCACGCCGGCCTTCCGGGCCGCCTTGAGGATCTTGGGCCAATCCATCTGGCCGGTGCCCAGGGCGACGTCGTTGTTGGGATCGGTGCCCCCGTTGTGGAAGCCCGTCGGCACTCCTTTCTTCAGATCCTTCAGGTGCATGAGCTCCCAGCGGCCTGGGTACTTGACCAGCCACGCGGCCGGATCCTCGCCGGGATACTGGACCCAGAGGATGTCCATCTCGAAGGCCACCAGGCGCGGGTCGGTTTCTTGGATGAGGATGTCCATGGCCTTTCGCCCCTGGGCGTCCTGATGTTTGAATTCGTAGCCGTGGCAGTGATAGAAGACCTTGATGCCGTGGGCCGCCAACGCCTTGCCGGCCTTGTTGAAATCGGCAGCCGCCTTGTGGGCCGCCTCGATATCGAACTCGCCCTTGCCCTTGATCCAGGCCGCACCGACGTAAGCGATGCCCAATTCCTTGCATTCACGGGCCACCGCTTCGGTGTCTCCGGTGATCCGGTCCATGGGGAAGTGCCCGGCGATGGACTTCAACCCATGGTCTTCCAACATCTTGCGGAAGACCGGATTCTTGAGGTTGTAGCTGCCGGCCAATTCCACCTCGTGGATGCCGAAACCCTGAGCCGTCCCGAGGGTCTGGCGCAGGTGGCGGGTGAATTGGGCGCGGAGGCTGTAGAGCTGGATGCCGACAGGGCCTTTGAAATGCGATCCGGTTCCGACCGAGGGGGCCTGAGTGGCGCACCCTCCGGCCAACAGCGCGGCGGTCAGGACTGCCAGGGCCGAACCGGGAACGGACCAGGCGAGACGACAAATCGGAGTCTTCATGACGAACCCCCATTCAACCGCAAGGGAGCCCGGAGACGCAACCGGCGAATGGCCTGGAAGCCCACGCGACGACGCCTTCCGAAAACTCCTGCAGCCTCAGGAAACGAAAATCCCAGGATTCGAATCAATCGAACCCTGGGATCCTCGAATTCGGGGGCGCCGTATCGGGCCCGGTTCAGCTCATGCGCATCGGCATGATCACGTACAGGAATGGTTCATTGGTCTTGAGCACGCCGGGGCTGAGCTCATCGATCAGCTCGAAGAAGACCTCATCGGTGTCCAAGGCCTTCAACGGATCCATGAGGTATCCCGGGTTGAAGGCGATGGCGAAGTCCTTGCCCTGGTACTTGATGGCCACGGTCTGTCGGGCCTCACCCACCTCGGGCGCATTGGCCGTGATGGCCAGCTGATTGCGGCTGAAGGTCAGTTTGACCGAGTTCTGCTTGTCGGTCGTCATGATCTCCGCCAACCGGAGCGACTTGAGGAACTCCTCACGATTCAGAGGCACCCGCTCCAGCGGCTCGGCCGGGATGACCTGGCGGTAATTCGGATAAACCCCGTCGACGAGCTTGGTCACCAGCACCGCCGACACGGCGCCCTCGGTGGCCGGCAAGGTCGCGAAGGAAGCCTGATTCTCGGTGAACTTGACCTCCACGTTGCCGCCGCCCTGAAGCAGGCGCGTCAATTCGTTGATCGCCTTGGTCGGCAGAATGAAATCGGCCTGATTGTCGGCCGAAATCTCCAGCTCTTCTTCGCAGAGTGCCAGACGGCGGCCGTCGGTGGCCACCAGGATCAACTTGTTCTCCTTGAGGCTGAAGTAGATGCCGTTGAGCACGAAGCGACTCTCGTCGGTGGAGACCGCGAAGCTCGTCTTGCGCAGCATCCCCTTGAGCTTGTCCTGAGGGACCACCACGGTGCGGTTCTGAGCGAACACCGGCAAGGGGGGAAACTCCTCGGCGGCCAAACCGTTGACCTTGAAGAACGCGCTGCCGGCCCGGATCGACGCCACGGACTTCTCGTCCACCTCGATCTCGATGTCCGTCGCCATGAGCTCCCGGGTGATGTCGACGAGCTTCTTCACCGGCAAGGTGGCCCGACCCGGCACCTCCACCGTGGCGTTGACCGAGCAGGTGATCGTGACGTCCAGATCGGTGGCCGTGAGCGAAAGGCGTCGATCACCGGCCTCGAGGAGAACATTGGACAGGATGGGGAGCGTTGATCGCGACCCGACGATGTTCTGAACGGCCTGAAGGCCAACGAGCAGCTGATCCTTGGCGATCGTTAGTTTCATGTGCGGCTTACTATCAATGGAGAGTCTTCAAAGAGAAAGTCCTTAGTAAGGACCGTGAACAAACCCTACAACCGGTTCAAAGCCCGTCAAACAGGCCTCTCGGAAGGCATTCGCGCGGTGAGTTGTTTTGGGAACAACCCGGGCGCAAACCCCGAAACCGGGTTGTTGGGTCTCAGTTGGACCTCCATTGGACCGTTGTTCCCAAAATCTTGGGAAGAACTTCGCAAGGCCAAGTCTTGAACCGACGTCCGTCCACTCTAGGCTGGCCGGCCCATGAAGACAAATCCGGACCGTTCAATCCCAGGTTGGAACCGAGACGGATCGTCGTTGGTCCGGACCGAGGTCTT
>JAIXXC010000181.1 GCA_027490985.1 Verrucomicrobiales bacterium | reverse complement strand
GCCACCAGTTGGAGTCTCACCAAGAGCAATCCCCAGTATTTGTGGCAGCAACTCAGCGCCAATCCGGAGTTTCGTCTTCGGGTCGCAGACCACATCCAGAAGCATTTCTTCAACAATGGAGCCCTGACCCCGACGGCCGCCCGAAACCGCTTTGCGGTGCGGACCAATCAAATTTACTCCGCTGTCGTGGCGGAGTCGGCTCGCTGGGGTGATTCGAAGGTGGCGACCCCGTTCAACCGGGACCAGCACTGGTTGCCGCGGGTCAACGACATCATGGCCAATTATATGGGTCAACGGACTGCCAACGTCCTGACTCAATTAAGGGCCCGGAATTTGTATCCGACCACGGTGGCGCCGGCCTTCTCGCAGCACGGCGGCAATGTGGTCGGTGGATTCCGCTTGGCGATCACGGCCCCGGCTGGGGAAATCCGCTACACGTTGGATGGATCGGATCCGCGTGAAATCGGCGGTGCGGTGGCCGCCGGGGCCCGTGCCTACTCGGGCGAAATCACCCTCAACCAAAGCACCACCGTCCGAGCCCGGGTGGTCAATGCGGGTAGTTGGAGTCCGTTGATCGAGGCGTCATTCACCCTCATTCAAACCTTCGACACCCTTCGAGTGACGGAGATCCATTACCATCCAGCTGCCGAGGGCAGCATCGATGGAGACGCCTTCGAATTCATCGAACTGAAGAACGTGGGTGCGGACACGTTGGACCTCAGCGGTGTCCGGTGTGTGGATGGCATCGATTACACGTTCCCGCTCGGAACCCGGTTGGAACCCGGACGGTGGGTCGTGCTGGTTTCCGATGCGGAGGCCTTTGCGCGAAGATATCCCGGTGTGGCTGTGAGCGGCGTCTACCAGGGGCGTTTGTCGAATGGGGGTGAACGGGTGGCGCTAGTCCATGCGACGGGGGCCCCGTTGGTGGAGGTGACTTATGGGGTCGAGTCTCCCTGGTCTCCGGCGGCGGACGGCCAAGGCTTCTCGCTGGTTCCGATCGAACCCAATGGCCCGGTCTCCAGTCTGGCATCGGCGTGGCGCACGAGCGCGCGCACGGGCGGCTCTCCCGGGGCGGAGGATCCCGTGCTTTCGGTGCCCGCCATTCAAGTGAGCGAGGTCTTGGTGCATACCGATCCACCCCAGTGGGATGCGGTGGAATTGTTCAATCCTGGGACGGCACCTGTGGAAATCGGGGGGTGGTTTCTGACGGATGAGCGGAGCGAGCCGAAGAAATACCGAATTCCGGACGGGACGCGAATTCTCGCCGGTGGTTATTGGGTGGTGGATGAGACGCGGTTCAATGCGTTGTCGTTGGGCACCAAGGCCTTCCGTCTCGATTCCCAAGGTGACTCGCTCTGGCTGTACTCGGCCGACGCCGCCGGCAACCTCACGGGCTACAGCGACGGGTTGTCGTTTGGGGCCACCGCCAATGGAATGAGTCTCGGTCGCCACACCAATTCGGTGAGTGAGTTGCAGTGGGTCTCGCAGAGCGCCCCGACCCTGGGTGCTCCCAATGGCCGGCCGGCGATTGGGCCGGTCATCTTGAGCGAGATCGACTACCAACCAGCCGCGGGAGCGGTGGAGTTCATCGAACTCCAGAACTTGACCGACAATCCCGTGCCGCTGTTCGATCCGTTGTTTCCCACCAACACCTGGCGCTTGTCGGGAGTGGATTATTCATTTCCGACGGGGTTGATGATTCCCCCGAAGGGACTGTTGGTCGTGTCTGCCGGTGATCCCGCGTGGTTTCGCCAACGCCATGGCATCCCTGATTCCGTGCCAGTGCTGGGTCCCTGGCCTGGAAGCCTCCAGGACAACGGGGAACGCATCGAACTTCAACGACCGGATTCCCCGGATCTGGAAACCAATCAACTGGGGCAAGTTCGCGTGCGGGTCCCCTACCTGATGGTGGATACAGTCCGCTACAGCCCTCAGTCGCCATGGCCTGGGGCGGCGGCGGGGAAGGGGCGTTCTCTGGAACGTCGCATCCCAGCCGCCGTGGGAGATGATCCCGCCCAATGGGTGGCCAGTGCGGGGCCCCCGCTCCCGGGGCTGACCTCGGACAGCAATCGCCCGCCTCGTGTCGATGCGGGTCCCGATCAGGAATTTCCGGCGGTGACCCGGTTTCCTCAATCCGTGTCCTTAGAAGGCGTTGTCTCCGACGACGGGAAGCCGGGGGAGGCCTTGACCTTCCGGTGGACTCAAGTGGGAGGCCCGGGCCCGGTGGTGATCGAATCCCCCGATCAGCGTCTCACCCCAGTTCGTTTGCCGGGGCAGGGCACTTACAGTTTGCGCCTGAGTGTCTCTGACGGAGCCCTCTCGTCGGCCGACGACGTGGTCTTGACCGCGGGTCGGTCCGGAAGCGATGTGACTTGGATTCCCGCCGGTTCCAGTTGGCGCTATCTGGACACCGGAGTCGATTTGGGTGCCGCTTGGCGGGCTCCAGCCTTCGATGATTCCAGTTGGAAAACCGGCAAGGGCATCTTGGGTTATGGCGATGCCAATCAGGCCACGACTGTCGGGTTCGGGCCCAATTCCAGCGGCAAATACATCACCACCTACTTCCGCCTGAAATTCGAGGTTGCTGATCCGGGTTCGGTCACGGCTTTGCTGTGCAAGGTCCTGCGCGACGACGGCATGGTGGTTTGGCTCAATGGCGTGCAAGTGGCCAAGGACAACCTGCCCGAGGGAGATGTGGTGAATCAAACGCTGGCCAACAGCGCCATTGGTGGCACCGACGAGACCACTTATTTCGACTACCGCTTGGATCCCAGCGCCTTGAAGGCAGGAGAGAACACGCTGGCCGTTGAGGTGCATCAGAACTCGATTTCTTCCAGTGACTTGAGCTTCGACTTGTCTCTGCAAGCCACCGTGTTGCCAATCAATCAAGCCCCGACCGTGGACCTGGGAGCCGATCGCCAACTGGCTGGTCCGGGAACGCTCTTGCTGGATGCCCTCTTCAGCGACGACGGGTTGCCGTTGCCGCCCGGAGTTCCCGGGTTCCAGTGGAGTGGAATGAGTGGCCCGGCTGCGGTGACCTTTGCCGATGCGACCGCCTCCCGGACCGCCGTCACCTTCGATCAACCCGGAGAT
>JAIXXC010000006.1 GCA_027490985.1 Verrucomicrobiales bacterium | reverse complement strand
TCCAAGGGCCCCATTTCCGAAGCGGCCTGCAGGCGTTCGGCCCGCTGATTCCAACAGCGCCTCGACAGCAGGCTCCAGCAGAGTCCGGCCAACGCCCCGAATTCGGCCGCGGCCCCGGTCATCCAGCCTTGCATGGAGGCCAGCAACTCCGAGGTCTCGGCCGAGGCGACCCCGCTGAGTGCCAACCAGAATCCACCCCAGGAACCCAACGCGGCGAGGCCGGCACCCGCCGCCGTGATCACCAGGACGCGGATCCAGGAATACCGGGCCTCGGGCCGCGGCACCCAGGGGCGGATGAATCCCCACAGCAGGGGGCGTTCGTTCCAGCGGAGCAGGAATTCAGGCAGGGAGAGCATGGGGATGAGGGGGGCAGGGGGTGTTGGTGAAGGGGGTGTTGGTGAAGGGAACAAGGGCCGGGTGCCCGTGACCCAGCGCGGGAAGCGAGGGGGAAGAGCGACGAGAGTGTGGGCGTTGCGGCCGCGGGCTCCGGGATCGGCCGGATCGGAGAGCCGACCGTGGAATCCGCGCCAGCGAGATGAAGAGGTCTTGGAGCAGGTCGCGGGCATCGGCCTCGTTGCGCGTGAGATTCAGCAGGAACGGGAACAACGCCGGCGTATGCTGCCGGCAGAGGGTTTCCAGTCCTGAGGGATCCGAGTTCACGGGGTTGGCGATTTTCAAAGACCACGACGGATCTCGGGGTGGTTTTTGTCTATCGGTATTCCTTGGAGGGGTTCGCCCCCTTTTTACGCCGACCGCATGAGGGAGGCCTCGGGGGAGGATTCATGGATTCCGCGGTTGGGGAAACCGGTTTCTGGAGTTCGGATTCCAGGAGTTCGGGCTGCGAGTGTTTGATGGGATATCGAGCAGCGGAATCGGAATGGTCTCAAAAAAAGCCTCATCTTTCTGAGCCGGACTGACGATGGTCAGTGAGAGGCCCAAGGAGCGTGGCTTGATGCAGTGATACCCGGTGATGGGGCACTCATGAAAACGACGAAGAAGTCATATGAACAAACCAACTCGATCCCGAGTAATATAAAAAAGACAAAACTAGACAAAACAATGTGAACCAGTAAATTCAGGAATTATTTGAAACGATTGAAAACAGTCGAATTTCGTCTCAAAGGGGCCGTTTCCCCAGATCGGCAGAGACTCAGGCGTTACACTCGCATCTCGGAAGAGGGCTGCAATCCGCAGACTTCGATCTGGAAATCCGCTCAAGCCTTCACCTTGGTCGAGCTGCTGGTGGTGATCGCCATCATCGCCATCCTCGCCGGCTTGCTGTTGCCCGGACTGGCTTCGGCCCGATCCAAGGCGGTTTCGGTGCAATGCCTGAACCACCTGCGACAATGGGGACTCGGAATCCAGTTGTATGCCACCGACTCCCGCGATGCCATCCCGCGGGATGGGACCGACAGCGGGGGGCAGTACGGGGTCGATACCGGGGCCATGGAAGGGCCTGGCAGTCCCCGGGATCCGATGGCCTGGTTCAATGCGCTGCCGCCGTTCCTGGGCCAGCGGTCGTTCGCCGGGTTCTCCACCAACGCCACGGCCACCGATCCGCGCGAATTGTGGCCGTTTCCTGGCAAACAAGGTGGGTTTTTCCATTGTGCCGGTGCCCGTGCCGCCGGTGGAGACGCCTTCATGAAGCGGGGAGCCTTCGGGCTTTTCAGTTACGGCATGAACCTCGACCTCAAGCTGCAGTCGTCCATCCGGAACGGGGTTCAGGGCAACAGTTACGACTATCCCATGATGCCTCCGCTGAGCACGCTGCCCAACCCCGCGGCCACGGTCTCGCTGCTGGATCAGGCCTTCAGTCCGACCTTGGAACCCTGCACCCCCGATCCGTCGCGGAACGGGGTGTTTCCGGCGGCCCGGAGCGAGCGGTTGGCCTTGCGACACGGATTGGGGAGTCGAGGGGGGGCCAACCTGGCCTTCTTGGACGGCCATGCCCAGTTCTTCCGACGCAGCTACTTGTTGAACCCGACGCCCGGGCGTGAGGAAAAGTTCCTCGGCGAGGTGATGTGGAATCCCAACCGCGATCGTTATTGAGTTTGAAGCCACTTCAGGGAAGCGGGCGATCCTCCGAAAAGAAGGGGGGCTGCTCAGACTGGAGACAGACTCCTCGGCGGGGCGGATTCCGAAGCCTAGCAACCTCGGATCGGCTGTGGCCGACGAGGGGGGCCAGTTGAATCTGGGACAGTTTTGAAAAAAGTTTAGGAATAGCGGAGGCGCTGTGCGTCTTGAACCGAATGCCTTATCGGCAACTCGTGTCTCATACTGCAACATGCCGTTATTTGTGCTCAGGACACCTGAAATCGTTTTTATCTATCCGCTATGTCACGACCTTTTCATAAGTTTTCGATTTATGAACAGTCAGGCTTTTTCTTATTGCTCAGTGCTGTGATGTGGGTGGCGGGCGGAGCCTCCGTTCACGCATTGGACGACATTCCTGAGGGGACTCTTTGGTGGGTCCAGGGTTATGACGGGAACCAGCCGACCGGTGGATTCCGGGTCGATGGCACGTTGCGGATCGAAGCCCCCGACGAGCCCCAACCGGTCGGGATCAACCTCAGTTCCGGGCGGATCGAGGTGGGCCCCACCGGCGAGATTCTGGTGAAATACGGTCCGGGCGGTTCGCGGTTCATCAACGGTGACGTGTTCAGCGAGGGACTGGTTTCTCTCAAATCGGTGCTTCTGTTCAGCCGCGACGGTGCGGAGTGGGTCAATCGCGGTCCGATCGAGGCCGCCACCTACATGGGACTCGGAGTCACCGGCAAGGGAGCGGTGTTCCGACAGGTCTCCGGAGAGATCCGTGTCGCGGATCCGTCCTGCCGATTCGAGTTCTACAACGAGAGCCGATTCGTCTACGAGGGGGGCAAGGTCTTTGCGCAGCCCCTGCTGGTGGCCTCGTCGGCCCGGGTGGAGGCCGATGCGACCCAGGAACTCTCACTCCGCTTCTTGGCTCAAGGCTCGTCGTTCGAAGGTCGGTTTCCCGAAGATCTGTCGGTCGCGGTCGCCTCGGACGACACGCTGGGTCCGGCCAGCCTGTGGGTGACGAACGTCACGTCGATCGAGGGACTGATGGAATTGACGGCCACCTCGGGCAGCCCGGGGGTCGTCGTGCAATGGCCTGAAACACGGGCGGTCTTGGCGCCCCGAGGGGTGGTGCGCGTCAAGCCCGGGGCGGGCCTGGCCGAGATCCGGGGTGGACTGGCCCTCCAAGGGCTGCTGGATGTCCAGGGTTCGGCCCGGTGGACGACCTCCGGTGAGTCGATCACCAATTGGGGCAAGATCCGCGTGCCGAGCGGCGGGCGGCTTCAAGCCTCGACGCGATGGGTTCAGGCCGGTGGATCGTTGCAGGTCGAGGGCGGCGAGTTGGGCTTGACCGACGGATTGATGATCGACGGCGGGACTCTCGCGGTGGCCGGGACCGTGTCCGGCAGCATCACCAATGGAGCTCTTTCGGTGGTCGATCAGGCGCAGCCCGCCCGGGTCCGTGGGGATTGGACCCAAACCTCGGCCGGAACCCTCCAGGTGCGGGTCCGCCAGACCTCGGGCGAGGCCGAGACGGCCCTGCAAGTGCAAGGCCCCTTGACGCTGCGGGGCACCTTGGAAGTGCTTCTGGCCGACGGGGTCACGCTGTCTCGCGGAGCGGCCTTGCGATTGGTGCAGGCCGACAGCCTCAATGGCTGGTTCGAGCGGTTGGTGCTGCCGCCGCTGGAGGCGGGGCTTCACTGGCGGGTGGTGCCCTCCGAAGAGGAGGTCCGCCTCAGTGTCCAAGACACCCCGCCGCCGATCCGTGTCGAGTGGATTTCGCGCGATGCCGGCGACCGGATCCGAGTCAGTGGTCCGTGGAGTCCGGAGACCCAGGCGGTGCTGCGCGTTTCCGGAGATCTCAAGACCTGGACTTCGGTTCAGCGCATGAGCTCCTTTGCCGGTCTGACGTGGTTCCCCGTCCCCAAGCCCTCCGAATCCGGATCCGACGGGCTCCGGGTGTATCGGGCGACGCTGGGTCCGGTGGGGTCTCCCGACTGAGTCTCCGGCGGGTGACCGGGGGCGTGGCCTCTCGCGGCACGGTGGGCACTCTTCGCACCGGTCGAGGTCGCTGAAGCCCGCGGTCGTGATTTGACCCCAAGGCGGCCTTGGCGCCACTTTCCGGGACGCATGACCGCATTGGAATCGCAGATCCTCGAGGAGTTGGTCCGGTTGGAAACGGCGGCGACCCTGCCTCCGGGCGGTCAACGGCCCAGCGTGCTGCCGATCGTGCAGCGCCTGAGTGAACTCACCCGGACCCTGCCTCCGGAGACGTCGCCCGACCTGTTGCATTACCTGCACAAACGCAGCTATGAGAAGGCCCGATTCTGGCTTCAGGGGCGCGATGCGGAGAATGCCGAGGGCCCGTGCGGACACGTGTAGGATTGCCGGTTTTCCCAGGGCTTCGATGAACCCCGCCGATACGATTGCAGCCGTGGCCACTCCCCCCGGGGCCGGTGGGTTGGCTGTCGTGCGCCTTTCAGGGCGGCAGGCGCTGAGCGTGGCCGACCGCTGCCTCCGATCGTCCGGCGGGCGTCTGCCTTCCGGTTTCCAGCCCCGGATGGCCGTCTTCGGTGAGGTCGTTCGGGATGGGGTTCGCGTGGATGACGTGGTCGTGACGGTGTTTCGGGGGCCCAAGTCGTTCACCGGCGAAGACACCGTGGAGGTCGCGTGTCATGGGGGCGTGCTCGTGACGCGCCGCGTGCTGGAGACGCTCTTGGTCTCGGGAGCCCGACCGGCCGAACCCGGGGAGTTCACCTGTCGCGCCTTCCTGAACGGGCGCATGGATCTCGCCCAGGCCGAGGCGGTGGCCGACGTGATCCATGCCCAGACCGACCGGGCCCTGGGTACGGCCCGGGCCCAATTGGCCGGAGCCTTATCGCGGCGCATCGAGACCTTGCGCGATGCCCTCATGTCGGTGCTCGCCCACATCGAGGCCCATATCGATTTCCCAGACGAAGACATCACTCCCGACACCACCAATGTGCTGTCGGCGCGGCTGACGACGGCCCTGGAGGGGATCGACGCGCTCCTGCGGACGGCCCGCGAGGGGCGGTTCTTGCGGCACGGCGTGCGCACGGCCCTGGTGGGTCGGCCCAACGCGGGCAAATCGTCGTTGCTCAATCGCCTGTTGGGGCACGATCGGGCCATCGTCTCCCCGGTGGCCGGAACGACCCGCGACACGCTCGAAGAGGTCGCTCAGGTGCGGGGCATTCCGCTGGTGCTGGTGGACACCGCCGGCCTGCGGGAATCCGACGACCTCGTGGAGCGCGAGGGGATTCGGCGCAGTCGCGAGGCCGCCGCCGAGGCCGAGTTGATCTTGCATGTGGTGGACGCCGCGGTGCCGTGGTGTGCCGAAGAGGAGGCGTTGGCCACGGCCTGGTCCGGCAAGGGGCGCATCTGCGTCGCCAACAAATGCGACCTGCCCGGAGCGCTCCCCGTGCCGGGGGCGATCCCGGTGAGTTGTCGGACCGGGGCCGGATTGGAGGCCCTTGAACAGGCCATCGAGGAGCGCCTGGTCTCAGGCGGTGTGGGCCCGGGCGACGACGGCGTGGCCATTGGTGTCCGTCACCAGCGCGTGCTCGAGCGGGCCCGTGAGGCGGTGCTCCAGACCCGTTCGGGCCTCGAGCAGCACCAGACGTTGGAGTTGGTGGCCTTCGAACTCCGGGTGGCGCTGACCGCCCTGGGCGAGGTGGTGGGCAAGACCTCCGTCGACGATCTCTTGGACTCGATTTTCAGCCAGTTCTGCCTGGGAAAATGAACGCGGCGCGGGGCGGGGTGACCGCGTGCCGCAGGCGTTTCGGGCAAGTTTTGTCCGTCTCAGGACAAGCTGGGGCGAGCGCGCGCAACCGGGTTCCGCGATTCTGAATCCAACGAACCCGCTCAGAGAAGAGCCTCCGGTGGCCTGCAAGCACCGGAGCCCTCCTCGGGCGATCCAGACGGTTCGCCCATCCACACCCCTCATGCAATCCATCCTGAATCACCCCCTCGTCGTCGATCTCCCCGAACACAAAGAGACCATCCTGGCTCTGAAGTCGATCAACGCCCACTTCAAGCACCTGCTCGACCAGTATCACATCGTGGACGAAGAGATTGTCCGGATCGAAACCGAGGTGGAACCGGCCTCGGACGAGCGCACCGAGCAACTGAAGCGCCGTCGCGTGGTCTTGAAGGACGAGTTGATGGGATTGATTCTGAAATCCGAGGCGCTCGCCCGCTGATCCGGAATGGCGCGATGGGCTCGGTCCGGCCGGCCGCGCCGCCGGGTGCTTTCCGAAGCGGCGATCCCGCTCGGGGCGCGGGCCCCTCACCGGGGAGCCCGCTCGACCGAGGCCCAGGCATTGTACTCGGGGACGCCGCTGTTGGGGTCGGTGTGACCGCCCCGCAGCAGCACATTGCCCTCGGGCCAGTGGATCTGGAGATTGCCCGAGGCGATGGGGGCGATGAACACGCGGCCATCGTAGTGACCGGTTTCGTTCTTCAGGCGGATCCGGTCGCCCGTGACCAGCCCCATCTGATCGGCATCGGCGTCGCTCATGAACACGGCGTCGCGCGGAGCTCCCGTCAAGGGGTCGATTTCGGCGTAGATCAGCGAGTTGAACTGCTTGCCCCGTCGGGTGCTGACCATGAAGCGAGGCCTCTCTCCGCCGGAGCAACCGGTGGGCGTCCCGCACGAGGTCTCCGGATCGATCACGGCCGCGGTGGGCACCGCGATGGCCTTGAACTGGGCACGGCCGTCGGGTGTGGCGAAGGCGCCGTCGTCGCACAGTCGGGGCCCGCCATACTGGATGGCATCCCCGGTTTTGCGCAGGTGCTGGCAACCATCGTAAAAGGGCACCACGCGGGCGATCTCGTCGCGCAATGCCCAGCCGTCGGCTCCCCCGAGCAGGGCCGCCTGTTCGGGCCGGGCCGCCGCCGCCACGTCGCGGAGGATCTTCCATTCGGCGCGGGCTTCGCCCACCTGACGGGGAATCTCGGGGCTGAAGGCGATGCGACGTTCGGTGGTGGTTTCGATACCGCCGTCGTCCTGCTCGTAGCGGGTCTTGGCCGGCAACAGGATCACCGCCTCGCGGGCCGGCAGCAGCATCTGATCGGCCAGCAGGATGTCTTGATGGACCCGGATCGGAACCGACTCCAGCGCCCGGGCCACGCGATCGGGGTCGGGCAGGGTCCGCAGGAAATTGCCCCCCACGTTGTAGAACACCTCCAACTCTCCGCGCTCACAGGCCTCGACCATCTCCACGGCGGTCATCCCCGGCTCCGAGGGCACCGGGAATCCGTAGCGCCGCGACAACTCGGCCGCGTTGGCCTCGTTCAGCGGCTTGCCGCCGGGCAGGGCCGTGGAGTAGCACCCCATCTCGGCACCGCCCTGGACCGAGCTGTGGCCGCGGATGGGCATCAGGCCGGTTTTCTCACGCCCCACATACCCCATCGCCAGACCGAGGTTCAGCACCGCGCTGACGGCGTCGCCCCCGTAGCTGTGCTGGGTGATGCCCATGCTCCACACGAAGACCGCCCGCGGCGATCGGTGCAGGAGTTCGGCGAATTCTTCCATGGAGGCCCGGGGCAACCCGGCCGAACGCTCCAGAGCATCGAACTCCATCGCGGCCACCGAGGCCTTCAGCGCCTCGAATCCGCCGGTGTGCTGTTCGATGAACTCGCGGTTCACCCACCCGCGTTCGATGAGGATCTTCAGCACACCGGAGATGAAGGCGATGTCGCCGCCCTGGGTCACCGGGAACCACCAGTCGGCGATGGCGGTGCCGAACAGGGCCGACTGCGCGGTGCTGGGGACCCAGTAGCGCTTCATGCCCGGCTCCAGGTAGGGGTTGACCAGGGCCACCTGAGTCCCGAGTTCCTTGGCCTCGTGGAGGTACTTGGTGGTGACCGGTTGGTCGTTGGCCGGGTTGGCTCCCCAGAAGACGATGAGGTCGGTGCCGTACCAGTCCTTGTACGAGCAGGTCGACGCGGCGTAGCCCAGCGCGTGCTTCATGGCGCCCGAGCTGGGGGCGTGACAAAGCCGGGCGGCATTGTCGACGTGGGGCGTGCCCAGGAATCGCGCCGCCTTCTGGGCCATGTAATACACCTCGTTGGTCACCCCGCGGGCCGTGACGAAGAAGGCCAGACGTCGGGGGTCGATGGTCCGGATCCGGGAACCGAGGCGATCCAGCGCCGCCTCCCAGGTGATCGGCCTGAAGCCGGCCTCACCGGCCTCGCGGATCATGGGGCAGGGGAGGCGACCGAGTTCGCGCAGTTCGGCGTTGGACTTTCCCTGGAGTTTCGACACGTCGGCCAAGAGACCCGGATCGAAGGCGGGCATGGTGTTGAGGCGCAGCAGATTGAGCCGCGTCATGCAGAGATGGGGCCCCTCGATGGTCCAATCGTGCAGGCCCGCCACGCCGAGGGCGCAGCCGTCGCACACGCCGCGCGTGAGCACCTTGAAGGCATAGCCGAGGTTGTCGCGGTTGCGCCAGACGATGTCGGCCATGTCGCGGAAATGCTTGGGCTTGGTCTGCCCCAAACCCAACGGCACGGCGTTGCGCAACTGCTCCGCCCAAGAGCGCGTGACCCGGTGTGACATGCCCGGGAGTCTGAGCGACCCGGGTTCGCTCGACAACGGCGGTTTCTGCCCGCCCGGGACGAAGTGGACCCGCGCCGCGACCCGTTCAACGGTCGGCGGCGTCGAACTCGCACAGCACGGGTCGGTGGTCCGAGGCGATTCCCCAGTCGGGCAACGTGGGCAGGTAGCTGTCCTCACGGCGCCACTCCCGGGCCATGCCTTGGCTCAGCAGGATGTAGTCGATGCGACTGTACGTGTCCTCCTTGCCGTAGAAGTGGGTCCAGCTCACATGGCGCGGATCCCAGCGCGGGTTCTCGGGCGGGGCCTGATCGCCATTGCGTTCGACGGGTCGGGTGTCGAAGAGATGACGATGGCCGGAGCGGCCCAACAGGGCCTTGAGAGCCGGGCTGTCCTTGGTGTCGTTGAAATCGCCGCAGACGAGCACATTGGCCTTGGGGTCGGCGGCGAGTTGGGTTTCCACCAGACGTCGCAGGGCCCGGGCCTCCTGTTCGCGCATCTCGGCCTCATCGGCGGCACCGATGACCCGCTTGGATTTCAGGTGCGCGGTGAAGAGGGTGAAACGGTAGGAGGGGCTCACCTCCAGATCCACCTCCAGCAACCCGCGGCTGGTGCGGAAACGACGCCCCTCGAGCAAAAAGCTCTCCTGCGGATGCGGGCGGCGTTCGGCGATCGGGAACCGGCTCAGGACGGCCACGAAGATGTTGGTGTCGTAGCCGGCGACATGCTCCCAGTGGGGCAGATCGAGTCCGGCCTGTTTGAGGCGGGCCTGGAGCTCGAACAGGGCGTTGGTGGGGCCGATCTCCTGGAGCGCCAGCACATCGGGCCGCAGTGCGGCCAGGGTTTCAGAGACCTTGCGGCGGGCGGCCTCGGGTTTCGGGGCCCGGGTGCCCGATCGTTCCACGAGGTAATTCTCCACGTTGTAGGTGACGACCTTGAAACGCGGGGAGTCGCCGGCGAGGCCGAGGAGGCTTCCCAAGAGGGCGGCGACGAACAGTCGGATGGTTTTCATACACAACACGCTTCGCACAAAGTCACCTGAATCTTTTTTTGCCTGATGATTTCATGATGATAGGATCTGCGCCGTTGACTCAAGAACACTCCGAAACAGTCCAAGCTCCGGTTCCTTCGGGAGGTCCGGCTCCAACCCCGGCGCCGGCCATGACCGACAAGCAGAGCGAGCGTGATCACCGGCAACTGCGCATCGACAAGGTAGGCGTCCGCAACCTGCGGTTCCCGGTGCAGATCCGCGACAAGGCCCACGCGTTGCAGAACACCGTGGCCACGCTGGGACTGTTCGTGGATCTGCCCGAGGAGTTCAAGGGCACCCACATGAGCCGGTTTGTCGAGGTGCTCAATGCCCATGGTTCGGTCATCCATGTGGAGAACATTCCCGACATCCTCAAGGCCATGCAGACCCGTCTCCAGGCGCATGCCGCCCACCTCGAGATGCGGTTTCCGTTCTTTCTGACCAAGAAAGCCCCGGTGTCCGGCAAGGAGGGGGTCATGGACTACGAAGTGGCGTTCGATGCCTCTCTGACGGGCGACCAGTTGGACTTCGTGCTGACGGTCAAAGCCAACGTCACCACCCTGTGCCCCTGTTCCAAGGCCATCAGCCGGTACGGAGCGCACAATCAACGCGGCGAGGTCACCGTGCAGATCCGCTCCACCAAACTCATCTGGATCGAAGACCTGATCCGCTGGATCGAATCGTGCGGTTCCAGCGAGATGTACTCGCTCCTCAAGCGGGTCGACGAGCAGGCCGTGACCGAGCGGGCCTACGAGAACCCGGTGTTTGTGGAAGATCTGGTCCGCAACGTGGCCCTGCGGCTCAAGGAGCATCCGGACATCCTCTGGTATCAGGTGGAGGCGGAGAATCAGGAGAGCATCCACAACCACAACGCCTACGCCTGCATTCGCAAGGCCTGAGGCGGAGAGCGGTTTCATCGTGATCGGCCCCTGATCGGGCCTTGATCGGGTTGAAACTTCGGCTGGGGAAGGCCTGACGGATACGACCCCATCAACGACAAAAACGGCACCCAAGGGTGCCGTTTTTGTCGTTTGACCTCGAATTGCTGAAGGGAAGGTCGGTAGCCGTTGTCGATTTGGATTCAGACCCGTCCGTGAAGACAGGCCAGAGAACCGAGCATTCCGACAGCCGTGCCGCGCGAGGGGAGCCGGAGGATTGGGGACGATCGGTAACGAGTTCCGAACGAAGTCCCGAACCGAGACTCAGGCCTTCGGAGCGGCGGTCTTGGCGGCAGCGGCGCGGTTGAAGTGCAGCTGCAGGCGGGAGGCCTTGCGGCTGGCGGTTTCGCGCTTGAGCACGCCACCCTTGGCGGCACGGGCATAGGCGGAGGTCGCCACGGAGAGAGCAGCCTTGGCCTCGTCCAGCTTGCCTTCGGTCGCAAGGGTCAAAAACTTCTTCTCGAAGGTCTTCACACTCGACTTCACGGACTGATTGCGCGCGGCCTTGCGGGCGCTGCTGCGGACGCGTTTCTCGGCGGACTTCGTATTCGGCATAATCGGTTCCTAGAAAAGGCGAACTTGATACGGTGTCTCGGGCCGCCTTGTCAACGGCTTGTTTGGTCTACTTGGTCTGTGGGTGTCATCGGGATGACGGATTCCCGGCGTCCCTCGCCCCTCACGCGTTCCGGCGCGCCTCCACGGGCAGGCGACCGGTGAGCCGAAAGACGCCCACCCCCGGCCTGGAACTATTCCGGCGCAGATTCTTTGAAAGAACCGCCGATCGGTCTGCGAATCCATCCACAGCCACCCGGTGTCGGGTGGATCGACACACAACAAAAACCAACAACAGCAACAACAACAGACCGACATGAAGACACTCCAAAACTCCATCCTCCGCACCCTCGCCCTGAGCCTCGTTTGCCTGGGCGTCGCCGGCCGACTCGCCGGCGCCGAAGCCACCGTCTCCGGTGGGGCCGCCAAAGCGGGAGAGACCCAACGGCTCGCGGCCCGCAAATCCACCTATCCCTTCCGGGGCGAGGTGGCTGCCGTCGAAGGCAAGGCGATCATGGTGGCCAAGAAGTCCGGAACCCGGCCCATCGAAGTCGGCGCCGACAGCCTTCTGGAGCGCGACGGAACCGTCATCCGGCTGGAAGACGTGAAGCCGGGCGATTACCTCCGCGGCATGCTCCAGAAGACCGAATCGGGTGGCGAGGCGCTCGTGAGGGCCAGCGCCGGGGGCAAGTACGACAAGCCGGTCGCCAAGACCGGCAAGACCACGGCCAAGATGGACAAGGCCGAACGCTGATTCGCAAGGCCGGATCATGCCCGGCGGGGCGGCGCCTCAGACTCGGGCGTCGCCCCGCTTCGGTGCACCACAGTCCGCCCGATCTGGGCTCCCTATCGGGGCTCTGCGTTGGGGCCCTGCAACCGCGCCGCGGTCCCGGAGTGGGCCGGTGGGGTCGATGGGGTCGATGGGGTCGATGGGGTCGATGGGGTCGATGGGGTCGATGGGGTCGAGGTTGGCATTGCCAATCTCGCCCGCAGTTGGCCGGCCTCCTGCCCGATGGCGGCCAGCGCCTCGGCCGAGAGCCGCGTCCAATTGCGGACCTGAAGGCTCATGCGCGGATTTTTGGCCAGCAGGGCCTGATGGCGTTGCAGGAAATCCCAGTAGAGCGTCGTGAAGGGGCAGGCCTTGGGGCCCGTGGCCTGGGCCGGGTCGAATCGGCATCCCTGGCAGTAGTTCGACATCCGCTGGATGTACTTGCCGGTCGCGATGTAAGGCTTCGAGGCCATCACCCCGCCGTCGGCGTACTGCGACATGCCTAGAGTGTTGGGCAATTCCACCCATTCCACCGCGTCCACATACACCGCGAGATACCAGGCGTGGATTTCCTTGGGGTGCACCCCGACCAGCAACGAAAACAGGCCGGTGACCATGAGGCGCTGGATGTGGTGGGCGTATCCCAGGTCGAGCGTCTGCCTCAGGGCATGGCGCAGGCAGTTGAACTCGGTGTCGCCGGTCCAGTAGAAGCCCGGCAGCGGCTGGTCGGCCCCGAGGGCGTTCCGCTCGAGGTAGCCCGGCATCAGGTGCCAGTACACGCCCCGCACGTATTCGCGCCATCCGAGGATCTGCCGGATGAATCCTTCGGCGGCGGCCAACGGCACCCGGCCCGCGCGATACGCCGCTTCGGTGGCCTGCAGCACGGTTCGGGGGTGGAGCAACTTGAGGTTCAGGGCCGCGCTCAGGCGGGAGTGGTACAACCAGGGTTCTCCCGACCACATGGCGTCTTGCAGTCGACCAAACTCGGGCAACCGGTGCTCGATGAACTCGGCGAGGGCCAGCGCGGCATCGTCGGCGGTGAGGGGCCAGTCGAAGGCGTCCGCCGAGCCGGGATGGGAGGCGAAACGGCTTCGCACCAGTTCGAGGACCCCGAGCGTCACCGCATCCGGGGGGAATCGCCGCGGTGCCGGCACAAAGCCCGGACCTGCGCGACCGAACGACTCCCGGTTGTCGGCGTCGTAATTCCACTCGCCCCCGACGGGTTCGCTTCCGTCCATCAGGAAGCCCGTCCGTTGCCGCATCTCCCGATAAAAAAACTCCAACCGCAGTTGTTTGCGGCCTCCGGCGTGTCGGGCGAACTCCTCCGGGGTGCAGAGAAAATGACGATCGGGCCGGGACACCCAGGGCACTCCGGCCTTCCGGACCGCTTCTGTGAGTGCCTGTCGCAGCCGCCATTCGCCCGGGTCGACGGCATGAACTTCCTGGGGATGCAGCGCGGCCAGCGAGTGGGACAGTTGATCGGCGAGGCTTTCACCACCGTCGGGCAATTTCAGCGGCGGGGCGGCATTCGCGAACTCCCAGCGGGCGCCTGTGGGTTGCAGCTCGCGATACATCACGGGCCAACCCTGATCCCGAAGCCGGTCCCGGAAATGCCGCATCGCCGCCAGGAACATCGCGATGCGTGCCTTCGAATTCCACACTTGTATGGATTCGTCGGCCACCTCGGCCATCCAGATTCGGTCGTGCTCCGGATCGAAGTCGTCGAAGACCGCCGACTGGGCATCCAACTGGTCGCCCAGAACGACGATCAGGCGGCGGCAGCCGTGTGAAACCAGGGTGGCGGGTGTGGCCTTCATCCGCCGGTGGGGAAATCGGCGGCGATGGCGGCGGATTCCTGCTCGTCGGCCAGGCGGGTCATCTCGGCCGCACGGTCCCGCAGTTTCTTCACCACGTAGCGTCCCAGCGGCATCCGGAACGGGGGATTGCCCGCATGCACCATGGCGACGATCGCCTGGGCAGCCCGGGCCGGATCGCCCGGTTGCTTGCCGTCGATGACCTTGAGGAATTGGGCGAATTTGCCGGAAGTCCGGTCGTAGTCGGGCAGGCGTTGGGGAACCGGCTCCAGGGAACGCCCGATGAAGTCGGTGCGGAAGGGGCCGGGTTCCACGAGGGTGACGCGGAGGCCGAGATGGGCGGTCTCGGCACGCAGGCTTTCCGACAGGGCTTCGACCGCCGCTTTGGCCGCGCCGTAGACGCCGAACCCGGCGTAATTGGAGATGGCCGCCGCTGCGCTGATGTTGACGATGTGCCCGGAGCGTTGCGTCCGCAGGTGCGGGAGCACGGCCCGGATGACATTCAGCGTGCCGAACAGATTGGTCTCCACGCACCGTCGGATCTGGTCGGGTTGGCATTCTTCGATGGCCCCGATCAGGCCGTAGCCGGCGTTGTTGACCACGACGTCCAAGGGGCCGAAGTGGGCGATGGCCGCCTCGAGGGCCGCCTGGATCTGGTCTTCCTTCGTGACATCCAGCGCCACGGCCAGCGCCTGCTCGGGCGCGACCGCTGCGAGGGATTCGATGCGTGAGATATCCCGGGCGGTCAGCACCACGCGATCCCCCGCCTGAAGGGCCGCTTCGGCAATGGCCCGACCGAAGCCGGAGGAGCAGCCGGTGATGAACCAGGTTCGTGGGCCGGGAGACGCAGGGGTACTCATTTTAGATCGGCACGCTAAACCCGGAGTCGCTTCCCGCAAATCAGCCTGTCCCTGCGACTGCCGGAATGGAACTCCGCCGACGGTCCAGAGAGTCGGCGGAGCTTGCGATCGGTCTCTTCGGGGGCCTAGCCTTACGCCATCGCCGTGCCCCTGTTCCGCCTCCAATCGAGTCGCTGGTCTCGCTGGTCTTCCTCGCTGCTGCTGCGCGGGGCGGTGGCGCTGGGGTTTATCGGGATGCGGCTCTCGGCGGCGGATTTCTGGGCCGATCATGTCGAGCCCATTCTCAAAGAGCATTGTGTCGAATGCCACAGCCCCACCCGCTCCAAGAGCCGGCTGGACCTCTCGACCTTCCAGAACGCCCTCCGCGGGGGTGACCGAGGGGCGGGGTTCGTTCCGGGCCGTCCGGAGGAGAGCAGCCTGTATTTGCTGCTCAAGCCGGGAGCCGACCCGCACATGCCGCCGAAGAAACAGCTTTCGGACGAGCAACTCGCCCTGATCCGCACCGGTATTGAAAAACTGGAGGCCAAGCCCGCCGCGGCCGCGTCCTCCGAATCGGCGTCGAATTCATCGACCTCATTGGCCACGGGCGCATCGGTAGTGCGCAAACCCGTGTGGGTGCCGCCGGCCGATATGGCCCCATCGGCGGTGATCGATGGATTTCTGGAGCGGGGTTGGAAGGCCCGCAAGGTGCGGCCTGCGGCTCGCGCGGACGATGCCACTTGGCTGCGGCGCATCCATTTGGATCTCGTGGGGCGGATTCCCACCGAAGAGGAGGTGGCTCGTTTTCAACGACTGCCCGCTCGGAAGCGGCGTGAAACCACGGTCGATGGATTGCTGGCTCATCCCGAGCATCCGCGGCATCTCCGGGAGATGTTCGATGTGCTGTGGATGGGACGCCCGACGGGCAACGCCGAGGCCCAGCGTCGCGATCACCATTGGTACGAGTTCCTCGAAACCTCGTTCCGCGAGAATCGCCCGTGGGATGCAATGGTGCGCGATCTCATCGTGGCCCGGCCCGCGAAGCCGGAGCAGCGCGGCCTGGTGCAATTCCTCTACGAGCGGCAGAACAATCCGCAGGCCATGGCCGAGGCGGTGGCCCCGCTGGTCTTCGGCCTGCAAATCGGGTGCGCCCAATGCCACGACCACATGGTGGCCCGCGAGATCAAGCAGGCCCATTACTGGGGCATGGTCGCGGCCTTCAATCGCTCGAAGAACGTGGATTCCGACGCGGGCTTCGGTTTGGCCGAGTCGGCCATCGGCGGGTTCGTGAGCTTCGCCAATCTCAAGAAGGAGTCCCAGCAGGCTCGGTTGGTATTTTTCAATGGGCG
>JAIXXC010000120.1 GCA_027490985.1 Verrucomicrobiales bacterium | reverse complement strand
GAACCGGCCCGCGCGGTGTGCCATTCCTCGGTTTCCGGCACGGCCCTTCGGATCCACAGCACGATCAGCGCGGGCAGGACCCCCACGAGGAAGATGTAGCGCGGTTCGGTGTTCTCGAAGAGGTAGCCGAAGAAGCAGGCCAGCAGCACGCCGACGTTGACGGCCGTCTGCAGCGTGGCGGCGATCCAGGGCCGCCAGCGTTTGGGCCAGGTCTCGGACAGCAGCGAGGCGCCCACGGCCCACTCGCCGCCGATGCCCAAGGCCGAGAGGAACCGGAACACCAGCAGGTGCCACCACTCGGTGGAGATGGCCGACAATCCGGTGAAGCCCGCATAACACAGGATGGTCAGGCAGAGAGCCCGGCTGCGCCCGAGCAGGTCGCCCACGCGACCGAAGAAGGCACCGCCCAGGGCCCAACCCACCAGGAAGGCGGCATTGATGAGCGCACCTTTTTCTCCCACCTGCTTGTCGGTGCGGGGCAGGGCCAGCAGCTGGGCGACGAACGGGGTCGCGACCAGCGTGTAGATGTGCATGTCCAGCCCGTCGAACATCCAGCCCAGCCAGGCGGCCAGACCGGACTTCTTCTGTTGGGAGGTCAGGTCACGGAACGAGGCGGCTTCGGTCGGGGCGCTCATGGCGGGATCACGCAATGAGCCCAGACCGCGTGACGCATCTCAAGCCCGGATGCGGGTTCGAACCCCTATTTCAGGGCCTCGCATTGACGGCGCAGGGCCTGGTGCAGGATCCACGCGGTATCGGGGCCCACCGAATTGACCTCGCCATACGGCGCACCCTGGGCTCCGAAGAGATGGGGAGGCTCGGTGTCCCATTCCGACTTCGGCAGGATGTAGCCGATCTCGTCGTTGGCCAGGCCGAGCACGAACTTGATCCGTCCGGGCATCAGCTCGCGCAGCGGGGGCACCTCGAGGGGCTCGATGTCGTAGTCGCCGCCGGGGGCCCGCACGATGCCGCCGTTGACGATCTCCGGATACACCTCGCCGGGAATGCAGGCCAGGGACACGTCGCCCAACCGCAGGACGCCCACCTCGGTGCGGAAGTGCAGCCAACGGCTATGACCCCGCTCCAGCAGGCCCAGCATCGAGGCCAGCATGAAGCCGGGGTTGCGCAGCGGCAGGTCGAGGGTGCGGGCCTCGATGCCGATCGGGAGCGCACCGACTCCGGGATCCTTGGCCGAGGCGATCCGATCGAGGATGCGGGAGGCGATCTGGTTGCCCACGGCCCGGGTCTTGTCGTGCGATGGTTCCTTGAAGTCGGTCTTGAGGAACGGGTCGTTCACGGTCACCGAGGGGTGGGTGGTCATGAGGCCACCGACGGCTCCGTTCACATACACATGCACGCCACCCAGCCCGGGCTTGTGCAGGGTGTTCCCGTAGCGGATACCCTTTTCCAGGGACTCCCGGATGATCCCCGGGAAATCGGCCGTGATGTCGCGATTGTTGGACCAGGGAGTCTCCGGATGATTGGCCCAGCCGACGACCGTTCCGAGGGTTCGCCCGCTGGAGGCCTCGAGGAAGTGCAGCACGCGCACATCGGGGTCGTAGACCTCGGGCTTGCGAGTGTCGGCCACCAACCCTGCGGGTGACACGGTGAGTTCGTGGGCGGCCATCCGCGCCGGTTGGAGCGAGCGCACGGCGTCCTCGACCACGCCCACACAGGCGGCGATGACCTGCTCGCGGTAGCGCGGATTCACTCCCGAATGCAGCGCGTCGGGGCCCCAGAGCCCCAGCAGGTCGGGCGTCGAATGGTTGTGGGTCGAGCAGACGATCGTGTAATCGACCTTCAGCGCGGAGGCGATGCGCTTGCGCACGGCCACCACGTCGTCATGGAAGAACCCGATGGCGTCGATCGACACCAGGGCGATGCGGCGTGTTCCGTTGTCGATCACCACGCCCACGGCCTCGAGGTTGTCGTGGATGTTCGTGGCGGAGCGTCCTTGGCTGAACCCCGCCATCCACACCGGTTCGGCCGGGTTCTTGAGGTCTGGGTTCAGATCGCGTCGGCCAAATCCGACCTTCAGCGAGCCGGCCTCAGAGGAAGCGGCCGCGTGAGGATGATGCAGTTCGACGGAGTATCCCGGTTGGCGATCTTGTGTGACCCACGCGAAGCGGGCAAACACCGCGATGGCCACCAGCACCACGAATATCAGGCCCCCTTGGAGCAGGCGTTGCCACAAGGGACGTTTTCCAGAAGCACGGGACATGGCCCGACGCTACGGACCCGCCCTGGGAGCGCAATCCGGCAGAAACGGTCCCGGGGAGTATTCCCGAGGAGGGGGAATCGCTCAGACCTTGAGCAGGTCTTTGGGGATCTCGACCCGGCCGCCCTTGAGCACGGCCTCCTGAGCCTTGACCGCCATGACCACGGCCCGGTAGCCGACCTCGGCATTGGCCTCGGGCGCGGTGCCGTCGTTGACGTGTTCGACGAATTTTTCGAGGGCATAGCGGACCGGGGAATCAGTCTCTGAGGCTGCCTCGGCGGGCTTCTTGCCCTGGGCCAGGATCTTGGTGGCGTTGGCCACCAGGGCGATGCCGGAGTCGGTGAGGAAGTCTTCCTTGCGCGCATAGACCTCCCAGCCGAGCAGCTCGGCGTCGGATTCCTTGAACATCCAGGCCCGGTTGTCGCGGATGAGCACTGCGGCGGAGGCGCCGAAATAAATGTCGTGTTCGCCTTCGAACGAGTTGGCCAGCGTGGCGCTCCAGGAATGGCGGACGCCGTTGGCGAACTCCATGATCACCTGCACGGTGTCGGCCACCTCGCGGTCATCCTGCCATTGGGTGATGCCGCCGAAACCGGTCACCGAGACGGGAACGCTGCCGAGGTACCATCCGGCCGTGTCGAGGCTGTGGATGCCGATCTCGCCGACCAGGCCCAGGGAGGTCTCCTTGTACAGGCGCCAGTTGAGGGCCTTCTCGCGGTCGGGATTCGGGGAAGCTTTGCGCCAGCTGGTCTTCTTGTTCCATTGGCCCCGGCTCATCGACGGCTTTCCGGTGGCTCCGGTGCGGATGAATTTCAGCACGTGGTGGTGCTGGGGGTTTTCGCGGAACTGCATGCCGGCCTGGAAGATCTGCTTGGCCGGCAAGGCGGCGGCGGCCTGGGCGATGGCCCGGGCGTCGTCGATGGTGTGGGCGATGGGGGCCTCGAGGTACACATGCTTGCCGGCCTTCATGGCGGCGAGGGCCAGATCGCGGTGCTGGTGCGTGGGCGTGGCGATCACCACGGCCTGCACGTTCGCGTCGGCCAGGAGTTCCTCGGCGGTGTTGTAGGCCTTGGCATTGGGGGCGGCGTCCGCGGCGCGCTTGAGCGTTGACTTGTAGTGGTCGCAGATCGCCACCACCGGTGCATTGGGCAGCTTGCCCAAGTGGGTGATGATCTCGCGCCCCTGCGGCCCTAGGCCGATGACACCGAACTTCACCGGCGGGCCCACCGGCTTCTCCTTGTAGCCCGGGTCGGCCTTGGGCGGCGGCAGCGTCTTGTCACCGGCGGCTTTGGCGGCCTCGTCGGCGGTGATGGGCACCGCCCCCATCAACGCGAGCATGCTGGCCATGGAAGCGCCCTTGAAGAAGGTGCGGCGATTCAGATCCGTTCCGGTCGAGTCGTTCTGCATAGGTGAGATGAGGTGAACCTTAAAGAGGTCCTCTCCGGAAGCAAACGGTTCAG
>JAIXXC010000082.1 GCA_027490985.1 Verrucomicrobiales bacterium | reverse complement strand
TGGGTGAATCAGGGAGTTCTACCGGCCCGTTGGCCCCTTCGCTGGAAGCCTCTGGCTGAACCCTCTGCGGGAACCGCGGTCCCGGTTTCACAATCGCAGGGTTGAGCCCCGTGATTCCATTCCGGGATCCCGTGGGGCGGGAGGGCAGGAGGGGGCAGGGTCTTCGCGCCTAAAGTTTTTCACTCAAACGGCGATATCTTCTCAAGGCCGTGTTCTGGCGCAGGAAGTTCCCTTTTTGCGCGGATCCCGCGCCTTCCAGGCTTGCCGAACCATGCAGATCAAAACCGTCTACACCCGGATTCTCACCCTCACCGTCACAGCGGCGGCGGCTCCGCTGCTCGCCGTCTCGGTCCGGTGGATGCTGGGCGAAGGGGTTGGCAAATATTCGAGCCTGTGGATCGCTCTGGTGGCCATTCCGGTCCAGATCGCCTTGGGTTCGCTGACCCGATCGGCGTTGATCGAGTTCGAGAAAAACCCTTCCGGGGACGCCGCCGACGCCCAGGCCAAGGCGATTCAAGAGGCTTCCAAAGCCTTGGCTGCGGCCGAGGAGAAGTCCAAGAGCCTCGAGTCTCAGAACGAACGGCTTCAAGATCGCGCGGTCTCGCTGGAGCAGCGTGTGCGTGAGCTCGAGTCGGCGGCCGCGGTCGAAGAGGGCCCGAAACCCACCGGCATCATCGACGGGTTGAAGTCGGTCATCGACAAAGCCGGCGAGCGGGTGACCACCACTCTGACCGGAGGGTCTCAATTGGAGGTGGGACTGACCTTGTCGAAAGAGGAAGTCGACGGGGTGCAATCCATGCTCGACACCCTGGGTCGCAAACTGGCCCGACCTCAGGTCGAAGAGATCATGGAGGCCCACGGGGGCGACAATTCGACGCGGATCCTGTTGGTCGAAGACGACCTCACCAGCCGGCGGCTCATCCGCGCCCTGCTGCCCAAAGATCTCAAGATCACACTATCGGAGGCCGAAGATGGCCAGGCGGCACTGCGCCTGATGGAGAAACCGCCCTATCCCGACATCATCATCTGCGACGTGCTGATGCCCAACATGGACGGCTTGGAGTTCGTGACCCGATTGCGCGACCTGCCGCGTTTTTCAAACACCCCGGTGGTGATGATCTCGGCCAATGCCTTCAAGGACAACGTCACCAAGGCCGCGACCCTCAAGGTCAACCGCTTCCTCCGAAAGCCCCTCGAGCGCAAGGATCTGAACGATGCCATCGAGGCCGCGCTCAAGGAGGTCAGCAGCAAGGAATCGACGCTCTTCAAGGCCCAGCAACGGCTTTGCCTGGACGACAAGGCCTATTTCGAACTGTCGGCGGGCTTCTCCCGGGCCATCAGCGAGTCGATCACCTTCGTGCGCTCCTCCATCAGTCGTGATCGCTGGCAGGCGGCGACCATCCGGGTCAACGCCTTGAGCGGATCGATCCAGATGGTGGGCGATGAACGGCTTTCGGTGGCCATCACCCGGGTCGAAACCCAGTTGAGGAGAGCCGACATCAAGGGCGTGACCATCGAGTTGGAGATGTTGGAACAGGAGAACGAGCGGTTCATGCGTACCCTGGTCCATGCCTTCAATGCCGAGGACTTGCAGGCCGGTGCCGAAGAGGCCAAGACCCCCGTGTCGGTCTCGATGCCCGATTGATGCGCAAAGCTTCCTTCCTCAAACGGGGGGCGGGTCGTAGCGTCTGCCGGTGATTTCGCTCGTCGACACCTCTGCAGGGCAGGAACCCACCGATCTGGTGGAGCCGGTCCGTCAGATCTTCTCCGAGAGCGGGCTGTTGTCCCGGGCCAGCAACTTCGAATACCGCCCCGAGCAACAGCAGATGGCCGTGGCCGTGGCGGCGGCGCTTCAGGATCGCCGTCACCTGCTGGTCGAGGCGGGCACCGGGGTGGGCAAGAGCTTCGCCTACCTCATTCCTGCGATCCTGTTCGCGGTGGCCCGCAAGAAGAAGGCCGTGATCTCGACCCACACCATCAACCTGCAGGAGCAGTTGGTGGAGAAGGATCTTCCGGTGCTCAAGCAAGTGCTGCCGGCCGAGTTCAGCTTCGCGATGCTCAAGGGACGGTCGAACTACCTGTGCACTCGACGCCTGCGCAAAGCCCTGCAGCAGAGCGATTCGTTGTTCACGTCGCCCGAGGCGGCCGAGTTGCGCCGGATCGAGGAGTGGAGTCGCACCACCCAGGATGGTTCCTTGAGCGACTTCTCGATCGAGCCCGATCCCAAGGTTTGGGAGCATGTGTGTTCGGAGCGGGGATTGTGCACGCCCAAGAAATGCGGTTTCCAGAGTGATCAGGCCAAGATGGGTCCCGTGTGCTTCTTCCAACGGGCCCGTCAGAAGATTCTCGGGGCCGATGTGCTCGTCCTCAACCACACGCTGTTCTTCACCCTGCTCAACGGGGTGGAGGCCGATCCCGAGGGAGGCGTCCTCTTCAAGAACGACTTCGTGATCTTCGATGAGGCCCACACGGTGGAATCGGTCGCCGCCCGTCATATCGGTGTCAGCGTGAGCAGTGGGCAGGTGCGCTATGCCTTGCAACGGCTGTGGAACCCGCGGACCGAAAAAGGGCTGCTCTCCACCCTGCGGTCGGCCTCCAACGTGCGATTGGTGGCCGATGTGCTCAAGGAAACCGACGACTTCTTCGTGCGGGTGGAGGATTCGTGCCAGGAATTGGCCCGGTCGGCGACCCCGGCCGAAACGGAGCGGACCGTGTCGGCCGAGGCTCCGGCCCGAGCGTGGAAGGAATTGCGGATCCGCAGACCCGACCTCGTCCAGGACAGCCTGACCTTGCCGCTGCAGCGCCTGAGGGAGCAGATCCATGAACTCATCCAGACCTCCGAAGACAAGGAGACAGGCGAGGAACTCATGGAATGCAACCGGCGTCTGGCCGATCTCAAGATGGCCGTGTCCACGTTCCTGAGCCAGACCGCCGACGACCATGTCTATTGGGTGGAGCGCACCGGCAAGACCCAGAAGAACCTCTCGCTGAACGCGGCCCCGGTCGAGGTGTCCGAGTTCCTGCGCCAACGGCTCTTCGAGTCGGGAACCTCGGTGATCCTCACCAGCGCCACCTTGGGCACGGCGGGGCCTTCGGCGACGCCGGGCGCACCCCAGCCGTCGCCGAGGGCGGCGATGGCGGGCCTGCCTGCGCCGGGATCGTTCCTCCAGCGGGCCGGTGCCATTCCGGCCCTCCGGTATGTGGCCGGAAGGGTGGGGGGCGAAGAGGCTCAGGGACTTCAGGTGGGCTCGCCCTTCGACTACCGCCGCCAGATGACGCTCTTCGTGGCCGGCAAGATGCCCGATCCGCGGGACGCCGGTTACGAAGACGCCTTGGTCCACTGGATCGAGCACTTCATCACGCGCACCCATGGCAAGGCCTTCGTGTTGTTCACCAGCCATCGCCTGATGCTCCAGGTGGCCGGGCGCATGGAGTCGTTCTTCGCGCGCCTGGGGGTCGAATGCTATGTGCAGAACACCGGGATGCCCCGGTCGACCATGCTGGAGAAATTCCGCGAGAACCGCGACTCGGTGCTCTTCGGGACCGACAGTTTCTGGCAGGGGGTCGATGTGCCGGGCGAGGCCCTGAGCAATGTCATCATCACCCGCCTGCCCTTCGCGGTGCCCGATCACCCGTTGGTGGAAGCCCGGATCGAGCGGATCGAGGCGGAGGGGGGCAATGCGTTCGGCGATTTCAGCCTGCCGGAGGCGATCCTCAAGTTCCGGCAGGGGGTGGGGCGCCTGATCCGCACGAAGACCGACACCGGGATTGTGGTGATCCTCGACAATCGGGTTCTCACCAAGCGCTACGGCAAGGCCTTCCTGGAGTCGGTTCCCCCGTGCCCGATGGAGATCGTCTGAGGTTATTCGGAGGGGCGATCCAGTGGCGCCGATCCTCCCCCCGGATTACGGAGGCACCCCGTGGCGGTTGGGGAGGGGCGAGCCGGAGACGAGTCGTCGCAGCCGGTGGGCCCGCGGTTCAATGCTTCCCTCGCGCCTCCCGGCTTCGGTAGGTTGGGCGTGTGCATTTCCGAAAGGTGACGTTGGTGGGCGTGGGCCTGCTGGGCGGTTCGCTGGGTCTGGCGCTCCGGCGCAGAGGCTTGGCGGATGAAGTCCAGGGCTTCGTCCGGCGTGCCTCATCGGTGGCCGAATGCCTGGCTCTGGGGGTTGTCGACCGCTGTTCGCGAAGCCTGGTCGAGGCGGTGACCGAGGCCGATCTGGTGGTCTTGTGTTCTCCGGTCGGCCAGATGCCCGAGCTGTTCCAAGAGATGTCCCTACATCTGACGCCGGGCTGCCTGGTGACCGATGTGGGCAGCGTGAAATCGGACCTGGTGGCCCAGATCGAGCCGATGGCCCAGGCCGCGGGGGT
>JAIXXC010000160.1 GCA_027490985.1 Verrucomicrobiales bacterium | reverse complement strand
GCCCACGGTCGTCAGACCGAGTCCGACGAGAAGGTTGCGAACCGGGCCGGTTACGAACCCGCAGCGGTGGGCTCCTTGGCGGATCCTGCTCGACAGCGTGAAGGTCATGGAGGTGGGTGACCGAAGGGTGACGAACGCCGGCACCGCCGTGAACGCAAATCCCCGGTTCGCCCCCGTGTTCGAGGCCCTGTTTGGCCCGGCCCCTCGGCGAGCGAGCAGGACCCCCCGTCCGAGGAGGATGGGCATTTCCAATGCCGGTATCCGATGATAGGCTTTCAGGGTGTCCACTGTATTTCCATCGATGGGTTGCTGGCTGAGCACCTTCCTTGCGCTCGGGGGATTCATTCTGGGAACAGGTCGGATGGCGGCCGCGGGCCCTGATTTCAGCCGTTCCGTGCGTCCGATTCTGGCGGCCAAGTGCTACTCCTGCCACGGGCCCGATGCCGAGGCGCGCAAGTCCGGACTTCGGCTCGACTCCTTCGAGGGGGCCACCACGGTGCTGAAATCGGGGACCCCGGCCTTGGTGCCGGGAAAACCCGCGTCGAGTGCGCTGTTGTCGCGGGTCGTGCATTCCGATCCGGAAGAACGCATGCCCCCCAAGGGTGAGCCGTTGACGGCCGAAGAGGTGCGGACTCTGGAGCAGTGGATCGCCGCCGGGGCGGCCTACGCCGAGCCATGGGCTTTTCGGCCCCTTCAGGATCCGCCGGTCCCCCGGGTGCAGGAGGCCGCCTGGTGCCGCACCGACATCGATGCCTTCGTGCTCGCCCATCGAGAGGCCGCTCGGCTGCGGGCTCCGGCTCGGGATGTCGATCCGGCGGCGCTCCTGCGACGCGTGTCGTTCGACCTCCGTGGATTGCCCCCCACGCCGGACGAGTTGAACAACTTTTTGGTCGATCCCTCCGTCGAGCGGTATGCGCGCCAGGTGGACCGTTATCTGGCCGACCCGGCCTTCGGTGAACGTTGGGGACGTCACTGGCTCGACCTCGCCCGCTTCGCCGAAACCATGGCGCATGAATTCGATTTCGAGATCCCCTACGCCTGGCGCTACCGCGACTACGTGGTCGAGGCCTTCAATGCCGATGTGCCGTTGGCCCGGTTCGTGGCCGAGCAGGTGGCCGGAGACCTGATGCCGCCCCGTCCCGCGTTGGGGCTTCCCAATGCCGCCCCCCTCGGCACGGCCTGGTGGTTCCTGGGACCGGCCACCCATGCCCCCGTGGATGTCCGGCAGGATGAGGCCGATCGACTGGCCGGTGCGGTCGATGTCGCCGGTCGGAGTTTCTTTGGTCTGTCCATCGCCTGCGCCCGGTGCCACGACCACAAGTTCGATCCGATTCCCACCCGCGATTTCTACGCGCTCTTCGGCGTGGCCCGAAACACCCGGCGCATCGAGGGCTTCGTCGACACCGACGCGCGGATGCCCGAACGGGCCGACGCGCTTCGCACCGCTCTGGAGGCGGCGACCCGGATCTCCGGGGTGGTGGGGGTGACCCGGCCCGTGACGAGCGGCCCAGCCACGGTGTTGGATGATCTGGCCCGCGGGGGTGCGGCCTGGTCCCGATCGGGACACGCCTTCGACGCCTCGGGTTCGTTGCTCGCCCTCGACGCCGGCGGCCAGTGGCGGGCCGCCGAGACCGGTACGCTCGACAGTGCGCGCGGGGCGGTGCCGCTGTCGGGCAGTGCTCGATCGGCCGATTTCACCATCGAGAAGCGGTATTTCCATCTGCGGATCCGGGGCAGCGATGCGGCGTTCCGTGCCGTGATCGACAACTACTGGCTCGACAAGCATGTGGGCCTGCTCTTCGAAGGGTTCCGTCGACGCCTGGGCCGGGTCGAGGGGGCCGAGGCCGCCCGGGATCCTCGCGACACACCCTGGCGCATCGAAACCTTCGATTTCGCCCGCTACCAGGGCGAACGGGTCCATTTCGAGGTCCAGGATGATGGTCCCGGATGGGTCGAAGTGGATGCGATTCTCACGAGCGACAGTCCCACGCCGCCTCCGCTCGAGCAGTGGGATGCCGACGGTCTGGCCACGGGGCTGAACCCGACCGCACCGGGATTGGCCGAGGCCCGCCTGCAGGCGGTCGCGGCGCGGAAGGCGCTGTTGGAGTGTTCGCCGCCGGTGCGCGTCCTGATGGCCGACGAGGGCGGGGCTTTGGATGAGCCTGTCCATCTGCGGGGGGCGGCCCACCGGTATGGCGACGCGGCCCCGTTGGCCCGGTTGTCGTTGTTGGGCAAGACCGCCCAAGACCCGGTCAGGGGCAGCGGTCGTCGCGAGTTGGTGGCCGCACTCACCGATCCACGCCGGCCGTTCCTCTGGCGCACCACCGCCAACCGCATCTGGCTCAAGCTCTTCGGGCGGGGGATCGTCGAGACCCCCGACGATTTCGGGCAACTGGGTGGCACCCCCTGGAGTCCGGAATTGCTGGACCATCTGGCGGTGCGATTGGCCCGGGGTGACACCGTCAAACAGGTGATCCGCCAAATCGCGGTGTCGCATGCCTATCAGGCGGCGGCCGATCCCGGAGAGGCTCCGGCCGAAGTCTGGGCACCGTTGCCCGTCCGGCGCTTGGATGCCGAAGAGATCCGGGATGCGATGCTGGCGGCCTCGGGCACTCTCGATCGCACGGCGGGCGGGGCCAGTGTACCGGCTCGCCTGACCGAGCACATGCAGGGCCGGGGTCGTCCCGGGAAATCGGGCCCCGTGGACGGAGCCCGTCGACGCAGTGTGTATCTCGAGACGCGCCGCAATTTCCTCGATCCGTTCCTCCAATCGTTCGACCAACCCGCCCCGGCCACGACGTGCGGACGCCGCCATGCCTCCAATGTGCCGGCGCAGGCCCTGGCCCTCATGAACAGCGAGTTGGTGCACCTGATGGCCGCCCGGTGGGCCGAGACGCTCCTGCCGGATCTCGGTGTTTCGACGATCGCGCCCTCGGCCGAACAGGATCGGTCCCGGATCGAACACCTCTGGCGTTCGGCGTTCTCCCGCGCTCCGCGACCCGATGAGGTTCGTTTGGCTCTGGAGTTCCTGGAGTCGGAGCGAACCGCCGCTTCCGACACCGGGGGGCTGATCCGTGAACGGGCCGCCTACACGGCACTCACCCACGCCCTCTTCGCCTCCAAAGAATTCGTATTCCTCCGATGAACCCCCATTCCAGCCATCCCTGCGGACGGACTCGACCCGGTCCTTTCAGCCGACGTGAGATGCTGTCCCTCTCGGGCAGCGGACTGGGCCTGTGGGCTCTGGCGGGGTTGATGGGCTCGGCCGAATCGGCTCGGGCGGCCGGTGCGGGTTCGACGCGGGATGCCCGCGCCCTGGCCACGACCCATGCTCCGGCCCGGGCCCGCAGTGTGATCTTCCTGTATCAGGATGGGGGGCCGGCCCAGATGGACACCTTCGATCCGAAGCCGCGGTTGGCCGATTACCACGGCAAACCCTTTCCGTTGCCGATGGCTCCGACGCAGTTCAACAACAACGGCAACACGCTGGCCTCGCCGTGGAAGTTCAGCCAGCACGGGCAGTCCGGCATTCCCATTTCGGAGCTCTTCCCGAATCTCGGACGGGTGGCCGACGAGTTGTGTGTGATCCGCTCGATGACCAGCGAGTTCAGCGAGCACACCAATGCCAATTATTTCCTGCACACGGGGTTGGGTATTCCCGGCCGGCCGTCCATGGGGGCCTGGATGTCGTATGGCTTGGGGACCGAGAACGACAATCTGCCGGGTTTCGTGGTCGTGGAAGGAGGGCTGGTGCCGCCGGGAGGCTTGGATTGCTTCTCCGCGGGATTCCTGCCGGCCCGGCATCAGGGATCCATCCTCCGGCCGCGGGGGGAGACCATCGCCGATGCGACGCCCCGCGACCCGGAGTCGGTGCAGCGACGCAAACGCCAGCTCATCGGGCGTCTGGATTCCGCCTTCGCCCACGAGACCGGCGCCGAGGCCGTCGACAGCGCCATCGCCAACCACGAACTGGCCTATCGCATGCAGTCGGCCGTGCCCGAATTGTCGGCCCTCGACGGCGAGAGCGCCGAGACGAAGGCTTTGTACGGATTCGACAGTCCCTTCGAACCCACGCGCATCTACGCCCGCGAATGCTGTCTGGCCCGGCGACTGGTCGAACGGGGAGTCCGCTTCATCGAGGTGACCTGTCCGCGCACCATCGGCGACCGTTGGGATCAGCATAGCGATCTCAAGGCCGGCCACGAGGCCAATGCCCGGGCCGTGGACCAGCCGATCACGGCGCTGATCCTCGATCTCAAACGGCGCGGTCTGCTGGAGTCCACTCTGCTGGTGTGGGCGGGCGAGTTCGGTCGAACCCCCTTCGCGCAGGGCTCCAATGGGCGTGATCACAATCCCTTCGCCTTTTCGGTGTGGATGGCCGGGGGTGGGATCCGCGGCGGAACGGTCATCGGCGCCACCGACGAGTTCGGGTACCGGGCGGTGGACCAGGTGTGCCGGGTGCATGATCTCCATGCCACGGTGCTGCATCAGTTGGGGGTCGACCATCGGCGGTTGACCTTCCGTTCCGGAGGGCGCGATCACCGGCTCACCGATGTGCACGGCGAACTGATCGAAGGCGCGATCGGTTGATGCTTTTGGCCGGGGGCTGATCGGGTGGGTGCGGCTATTTTCCGCAGAGGCAAGTGACCACCGGTTCCGCAGGCACATGGATGCCCCGCGTGCGGGCCTGCACCAGAATCGCTTCGACGCCTTGGATGAATCCCTCGTCCAGGCCGCTTGAGGCCGGCCTCAGGCAGCGTTCGTAGCGGTGGATGAGGGTGCCCGCGGGAATCTCGGCGATGGCCTTCTCGAATTCGGCCAGAGAACGACAGGCCCGGACCCGGCGATCGGGGCGAGACCCCACGCTCACCCGGGGATCCGGATGGTCGTCATTGCCGACATTGGCGACGAGGAATCCGTGGTCGGTGGTCATGGGAATGGGCACCGGATGGAAGCCGTTGTCGAGGGAGACCAGGATGACCGGTTCCGGGCTCTGGGATTGCGTGGCGACCGGGGCAGCGCCGGTCGGGCCCGCAGGAGTCTCACGCGCACCGCAGCCGGCCAGGCCGAGCACGATCCCGAGCGTCCAACTCCACGTCTGGAAAGGGTTCATGGTCGTGGGCGCTTCGAGCGGCTCTGCCACGCGATGGTTTGCAGGAAGGCGGCCTCCTCGGCCGAGACACCCTCCGGGTGGTACGGCAGGCCCACGGGGTTGGCTTCGAAGACCGTCGAATAGATCACGCAGGCGGCCAGATAGGTGCCGTGCAGGCTTTCGTGTTCCCCGTCAGGGCCCAGCATGGGGAGCCCGGGGCGGGCTTCGAGCGATCGCCTGAAGGCCAGGCCGACGGGAGCCACCGGCAATCCGAGTTCGGCTCCGATGCGGTGATGGGCCTCGGCGATGGATTTCAGGGAGATCCAGCCGAGGCGCTCGTAAGGCCAGGCCATGAAGAGCACCGTTCGTGCGCCGGTCGCACGGATCTCGGAATCGAAGAGCCGCACGAACTCGTCGAAGGGATCGATGCGGTGCTCGGGGAACTCCGGGATGTCATCCTGCAGAATCACCCGATCGTACCGTCCGGTTCGGATCCGTTCATGCACCCGAGCCAGGCCGTGCAGGGTGCGCAGGGTGGCGCCGCCTTGGGTGGCGCGATCGGCCTCCACAAGGCGCGCTGGGGTGGCCGAAGCGGCCAAGAGCCGCACGTGGTTCTCCAGGCCGCCGTTGTAATAGGTGAGGCTGTTGCCCACGAAGAGCAGTCGCATGGGGGAAGTCGAAGCCGAAGGCGACACCGCGGGCCTCGGGGAATGGCAGGCGGTCAGCAGGCCGATCAGAGCCCCGAGCCAGGCGGTTCGTCCAAGAGGCATGGACCGACGCTAGGCATTCGGGCCGGCACCGTGCAAGGTCTCCGCGTCGAGCGCCGGCGGCGAGTTCCGCGGGCGACGACTTCCCGCAATGGTGACCATCCAGCCGGTCGAGACGAGTTCGCAACTCGAGGGCATCCTCGAATTGCAGCGGCGCAATCTGCGCCGCCATCTCGCCGAAGCCGAGGCGGCCGAGCAGGGGTTCCTCATCGCCGAATACGACCTGGCCTACCTCGAACAAATGCACCGCCAGCACCCCTCGGTGATCGCCGTGGAGGACGGTCGCGTGGTCGGGTATGCCCTCGTGATCACGCGCGAGGTCCGCAACGGACATCCCTTCGTGGCCTCGTTGTTCGATGCGATCGACGGGCTGTCGCATCGGGGCATCGCCCTGGCCGACACCGAGTATGTGGTGGTGGGGCAATTGTGCGTGGACCGCGATCACCGGGGTCAGGGGTTGGTGGAGCGGTTGTACGGCGGGTTCCGCGAGTTGTTGCAGGGGCGATACCGGTGCGGGGTCACCGACATCGCGCGGGCCAACCGGCGTTCCCTCAAGGCCCATCAGCGGGTGGGTTTCGAGGTGATCCACGAGATCGAATGCCAAGGCCTGGTCTGGGATGTGGTGCTCTGGGACTGGTCGTTGACGGAGCGGTGATCGCGGGGTGCTGGACCCGGTTCCGGGTCGGGATTGCCCACGACACGCGGGGGGAGGTCGTGTAGACCAACCCCGATCATGAACCTGTGGCGATCGGTGTGCTTCCATGGCGGTTGGTTGCTGGGATTGGGCTCGGTGGTTCTGCGGGCCGATGAGCCCAAGAATCACGACTTCGATGTCATCCGGGAGGAATCGAAAGTGCCCGCCTACCAACTGCCGGCGGCCCTGGTCTCCGCCGAGGGGCGGCCCATCACCACCCCGGAGGAGTGGTTCCGGATCCGACGCCCGCAACTCATCTCGCTCTTCGGCAACCTGATCTACGGTGTGGTTCCGACCCCCGAAACGCCGGTCCAGACCTCGGTGGAACTTCTGAAGACCGACCGGTCTTTCTTGGGGGGCAAGGCCATCCGGAAAGACGTCCGGCTCCGGTTCCACAACACCCAGGGAGAGGCCGAGTTGCGCATCCTGGTCTTCACCCCCCAGACGGCCGGCAAGCCGTCGCCGGTGTTCCTGCTCCACAGTTTCTCGGGCACCCGCGATGACGGCCACGATGCGGATCCGGGGCGACCGGGCCACCTGCGCAACGGGGTGCCACTCGGCGAGTTGCTCCAGCGGGGTTTCGGGTTGGTGGTGGTGCCCCAATCGGATCTGACGCGCCACAACGAGGTGGAATTCCTCAAGGGCATCCACCCGTTGTTCTACCGGCAGCGGCAGAGTTTCCCCAAAGCCTACGAATGGGGGGTGATCTCGGCCGTGGCCTGGGGCGGATCGCGGGCGATGGACTACCTAGAGACCGATGCCGATGTGGACGCCCGGAGGGTGGCGATCATGGGGCATTCCAAGATGGGCAAGACGGCTCTTTGGACCGCGGCCCAGGACACCCGGTTCGCGTTGGTGATCTCGGCCCAATCGGGTTGTGGCGGCGCCGCGTTGTGGAAGCGCGATTTCGGCGAGAACATGGAGAAGATGGTGACGCGATTCCCCTATTGGTTGTGCCGGAACGCCGCCCGCTACGCCCGCAACGAAGACGATCTGCCGATCGATCAGCACGAGTTGCTGGCGTGCATCGCCCCGAGGCCCCTCTACGTGGCCAGCGGGGCCGACGATCTCTGGGCCGATCCGGTGGGGGAATACCTCTCGGCCCACCACGCCTCCGAGGTGTATCGGCTCCTGGGCAAGAAGGGCCTCGACTCGCCGACGCCGCCTCCGGTCGGGGTCGCACTCACCGACGGCGACATCGCCTACCACAACCGACCCGGTGGCCATTCGGTGGACCTGTACGACTGGGTGAAATTCTTGGAGTTCGCCCGACGCCAGTTCGGCATGTGATCGGCCTGTGGGGTTGCATCGCCGACCGGAGGGGTGTCCGGGGAATCCTCCGCGGTCGGGAGTCTGGAGGGTTGCGCTTCCGGATCGGGTCGCATACAGAGTTTTCACCTCACGCGATGCAGGCCGAGCCGACTTCCATTCGATCCGAACCCCTCCGGTGGTGGGTGGCGCTCGGGTGGGGGCTTCTGATCGGAGTCCTGATGCTTCGGGGGCGGGCCGCCCCGGCCCCGGATGCCGGTCTGGTGGGGTATTATCCCTTCGATGGCGACCTTCAGGATCGCAGTGGCTTCGGGCGTCATGCGCTCAGCGATCCGGTCGGAGCCCTCCCGCGGTTTCCATCCACCCGCAGAGCCTTTCCCAATCAGGTGCTCGGACTCGAGGAGGGGTGTGCCGGCATCACGATCCCCTCGCTGGCGGGGTTCGGTCCCAATGGTCATCGCGGCACGACCGTGTCGTTCTGGATGCACACGCCGGCTCGCGGGTTCCTTCTGGGGTGCGCCCGGGAATCGGATCCCGGTCAGTCGGGATTCCATCTCCGGATCGATGACGATCGGTTGTGGGTCTCCGGGGGCGTCGGCGGGGAAGTGGGCTTCGCGGTTCCCCGGAATCCGGGTGACTGGCGTCACGTGGTGGTGGTCTTCGATCGTCCTCAACCGACCAACGAAATCGCCATGGAAGTCCGACTCTGGATCGATGGCCGATCGGTCGGCGCCCGTCCGATCGAGGTGAATCCGAGCCACTTGCGGACGCCCCTGACCGTGGGTGGCCTTTCCGGGACGGCCCGCGGACGACTGCAGGGGCAGATCGACAGCCTGCGCCTCTATGGGAAAGCGCTGTCGGTGGAAGCGATCATGAGCTTGCATGCCCATGACACCGAAGGGTTGGGGGTGGCCCCGATCCTCGTCCGCCAACCTCAGGCCCAGTCGGTTGAAAAAGGGCGCGATGTGACCTTCGCGGTGTCGGTGCAGGAGTCGGCCGACTGCACCTTTCAGTGGCAGTTGAACCAGACCAATCTCCCCGGAGCGCAACGAGCCGAGTTGACCCTCAGCAATGTGCCTCCGGCGTTGGATGGCGGGCGTTACCGGGTGCTCGTCCAGAATGCTTCGGGTGCCGTTTTCAGCGAGTCGGCCCTGCTGACGGTGTTTCCATTGATGCCTCCGAGCATCCGATCGCAACCCGTTCCGGTGGTGGTGGCCGAGGGTGAGCCCGAGGTGGTCTTCGAGGTGGCGGCGACGGGCTCCGGGGGGCTGCTGTATCAGTGGCAGTGCAACGGAAAGAGCCTTCCCTCGGCGACCCGCGAGCGACTGACCCTCCGTCATGTGCGGCCGCATGCCGATGGGCGTTATCGCGTGCAGGTCTCCAATCCGTATGGATCGGTCTGGAGTGATGAGGTGACCTTGACGGTGAACACCTACGACACCGATGAGGACGGCCTCACCGATTACGAGGAACTCCTGCTCAAGACCGACCCCTCCAAGCCGGATTACTACGGCGATCGAATGCCCCCGTCGCTCCCTGCGGCCGAGTCCGATCTCTGGCGACAGTTGCAGGGCGCCTCGAGCGCGTCGTCACAGGGATGGTGGTCCACCGGGTTCGCGATCCTGCAAATCCTCCTGCGCATGCCCCATTTCTGAAGGGG
>JAIXXC010000077.1 GCA_027490985.1 Verrucomicrobiales bacterium | reverse complement strand
TGCTGGTGGAAATGCACCGACGGCGAGCCCGGACCCACGTTGGTGCCGTCGTTCTTGCCGGTCACCGAATCCACCGAGTTCTGGCGCAGGTAGCCTTTGCGGGTGGCCAACGTCACCGCCTCCCGAGCGGTCTCCTCGAAGGTGATCTGGTCGAAGCCCACCGGGCAGTCCACATAGAAGAGCACGCTGCCGGTATCCTGGCAGAGCGGCTGCGACTTCCGTTTCGCCAACTCGATGTTCTGCTCGATGATCTTCAGGGCGCTCTCGGCGATGGTGCCCTTCTTCTCGGACTCGAGCGACCGCACCAAAGCCGCGTTCACATCATCCGGGATCTCGGCGGAGGTGCGGCGGATCAATTCAACCAGCGAATCAAGCAACGCGGACATGGGGTGGCAAACTACGGAGGCCGTTCCCCGGCGTCAACGCGGCCCGACAGGGGCCCCGAGCCGGGATCAACGCCACGGCGGGCTGCAGAATCCGACCCATGGCTTGGCCCCTCACCCGAACCTCTGGCCGAGCGATGCCGGAGTCCGGGCACCGATCCTGCGTGAATTCTGCGGGTGAAGCCCTAGGATCGCGGTGTCCGATGCGACTCCTCGACCGCTATCTGCTCCGGGAACTCCTGCTGCCGCTGGGCGTCTGCCTCAGCGGCTTCACGCTGTTTTGGATCGCCTTCGACCTCCTCGGCGACATGACCCGCTTCCAAAAGGCCGGGTTGGGCCCGATCGGGGTCCTCGAGTTCTATCTCCGCGGCCTGCCCGACCTGCTCAACACGACCCTGCCGATCGGACTCCTGCTGTCGTTGCTCTACACGCTCACCCACCATGCCCGGCATCATGAACTGACGGCCATCCGCGCGGCGGGGATCAGCCTATGGCGCACGATCGTGCCGTACCTGGCGGTGGGGTTGCTGCTGTCGCTCGGCCTGTATTGGAGTGGCGAACACCTGATTCCCGAAGGCAAGCGACGCCAGGAACACCTCCTCTCAGGAAAATCGGCCTCCCAAAAACCGGCCGAGCTCTGGCGTTCCCAGTTCCACTTCGAAAACCAGACCGACCGCCGCTCGTGGAGCATCGGTCGTTTCCAACCCGCCTCGGGCGACATGGTGGCGGTCCGCCTGCTGATGCCGCTCGGTCCCGGGGCCCATCGTGAGGTCCGCATTCCTTCGGCCGTGTGGACCAACGGCGCCTGGGTCTACACCACGGCCAGCGAACGCCTGTGGCGCACCCCCGATGATGCCGAGCCCGCTCGCCGTGAGACCCGATTCACACCGATCCCTCCCCTGCCCGGCACCAACCTCTGGCTGGCCACGGCGGGTCCGCTCCAGACCTTCACCAACGGGGTCTTGAAGTCGAACCTCGTGTTCCGCGAAGAGGCCAAACAGATCGACTGGTCGGCCGACGCGTTCGACTCGCGCAACGGCGAGCTCACGGGCCTGGTGGTCCGCGAACCCATCCGCCCCGGTGCCCAACGCCAGTTCCTGGCCGAAGGAGCCACTTGGACGGGCTCCCAGTGGCGCTTCACCAACGGCAACGAATACCTCTTCCGCAACCATCAAGACCGCGAACCCCTCTGGCTCCCCGGGGTCGAATCGTTGCAGGAGCTCAACGAAACCCCGGAAATCATCCGCAGCGAATTGCGCATCGCCGACTTCAACCGGGCCAAGGCGCTCCAGCGCCCCGAGCTCACCATCCAGGAGATCCTCGACTACCAGCACCTGCATCCGGTGCTCAAACCCGACCTCAAATCCTGGCTGGAGACCCAGCTCCATGCCCGCCTCGCGGCCCCCTGGACCTGCCTGGTGGTGGTCATCATCGCGGTGCCGTTCGCGGCGCCGTCCGGACGCCGGAACCTCTTCTTTGGAGTCGCCGGGAGCATCGGGCTCGCGTTCATCTTCTTCGTGGTCCAACGCGTGGGATTCGCCCTCGGGCAGAACGGCCTCGTCCCGGCGTGGCTGGGCGCCTGGTTGCCGAACCTGATGTTCAGCCTCACCGGCCTGACCCTCATCGCACGGGTCCGCTGACCCCCTTCAATCTCCTGTGAACCCGCCCGACACCACCCAGGACCTCCAGGCGCGCCTGAACCGGCTGGAGTCGCTCCACCGGACCGCACAGCGGGTGTATTCGACACTCGATCTGCGGGAATCGCTCCAGATCCTGCTCGAAGAGGCCGTGCGCCTGATGGACGCCAACTCCGGCTCCATCTGCCTGATCAACCCGACCAGCGGTTTTCTGGAGATCGAGGCCACGAGCGGCCTGCCCGGCCATGCCCAGCGACTGCGCCTCCGGCTCGGTGAGGGCATCACCGGCGAAGTGGCCCGCTCGGGGCGCTCGCTGCGCATCAACGACGTCTCCAAAGAGCGCCGCTATGTGCCGCTGCGCGACGGCGTCGTCTCCGAGTTGGCCGTACCGCTGCGGGTGGGCGGAGAGGTCCGCGGCGTGATCAATGTCGATTCGGACCGGCTCGACGCCTTTTCCGCCGAGGGCCAGTGCCTGCTCGAAGACCTCGCGACGCTGGCCTCGCCGGCCATCCGCAACACCTGGCTGTACGAGTCGGCCCGCCAACGGGCCGGGCTGCTCGAGTCGCTGCTCAAGGTGGGGCAATTGATCAACTCCACCCTGTCGGTCGACGACGCCCTCACGGTCATCACCCGCGAGGCCCGGGTGCTCATGCGCGCGAAGATGTGCTCGCTCATGATGGTCGACACCTCGGGAGAATGGCTTGATCTGCGGGCCCACGACGGCGCTGGCGAAGCCTACGCCTCGAAACCGCGGGTGAGCCTGTCCGAGAGCGTGGTGGGTATCGTGGCCCGTCGCCGCAAACCGCTGCAGATCGAGAACGTCCAGATCTCGGGGCGCTACCAGAATGTCGGTATGGCGCGCCGCGAAGGATTGGTCTCTCTCCTGAGCGTGCCCCTGCTCTTCTCCGGAAAGGCCATCGGCACCCTGAACATCTACTCGGGCGAGCCCCACCTCTTCTCCGACGAAGAGGTGCGCACCCTGTCCGCCTACGCCGAGTTGTCGGCGCTCGCGCTCGAGAAGGCCCGCCTTTACGACCGCATCGTCTCGGTCGAAGAGGCCCTGCGACAGAGCGAACGGCTCAGCGCGCTGGGCCTGCTCGCGGCCGAGATCGCCCACGAGATCCGCAATCCGCTGACCGTGATGAAGATGCTGCACCACTCGCTGGACCTGCACTTCGGCACCAGCGATCCGCGCCAGACGGATCTGCGCATCATGGGCGAGAAAATGGATCACCTGAACCGCATCGTCGATCGGGTCCTCGACTTCGCCCGCGGGGCCGAACCGCGCCTCGAGGAGGTCAACGTGAACCAGGTCCTGGACGACCTGCTGATGCTCACTCGGGTCAAACTCCGTTCGGCGGGCATCGAGCTCGATCGGGAACTCGACACCCAACTGCCGACCCTCATGGCCGATGCCACCCAGTTGGAACAGGCCTTCCTGAACCTCACCCTCAATGCCGTCGAAGCCATGCCGGAGGGCGGACGCCTGAGCATCCGATCGCGCGCCTTGCCCCTGGTCCGGAAGGGGCCGGCGACCCATGTGCTGGTGCGCTTCAAGGACAGCGGTGTCGGGATGACCCGGGAGCAGGCCCAGAACCTCTTCTCGTCCCTGTTACAGAGTTCCAAACCGCGTGGCAACGGGCTCGGCATGGCGATCGTGGCGCGCGTGGTCGAAACTCACCGGGGACAGGCGCGTGTCCGGTCCAACCCCGGGCGCGGCACGACCATCAGCCTGATATTCCCGGTCTCGCGTTGAAGCGAGGCCGGGCACCGCACGGGGTCGGTGGCGGGGGGATCGGTGGCGTTCGATCCGTGGCTCAGATCGCCTTGTTGAACAGGCTGGCGATCGGTTGTCCGACTCCGTCGCGGGTCACGTAGAACGGACGCTTTTCGATCTCGTACGACAACTTCGGCGAAATGCCCATCGCGCGATACAGCGTGGCGTGGAGGTCTTCGATGACCACCCGGTCACGGATCGTCTTGCACGGACGCTCATCGGCCGTCACGCCGTGCACATGGCCCCGCTTCAGGCCACCCCCGAACAGCAACACGCTGCCCGCATCGGTGAAGTGACGGTGCATGCCGTAGTTGACAGGCGAATCGATGCGCTGGGGCACCGGCACCTGATCCTGGATGGGTTTGTCGGGCTTGCCCTCCTGCATCATGTCGCGGCTGAACTCGCTGGCCACCACCACCAGCGTCCGGTCGAGCATGCCGCGCTCCTCCAGATCGAGCACCAGCTGCGAAATCGCGCCATCGATGGCCCTCTTCATGTGGACGAGCTTCTCGTGGCCGCGCTCGTGGGTGTCCCAATTGAGGAACGGGATGTATTCGGTGGTGACCTCGATGTATCGGGCCCCGGCCTCGGCGAGACGACGGGCCAGCAGGCAGCCCAGGCCGAATCGCTGGATGTTGGCCTTTTCGTAGACCCCTTCGCGGTTCATGTCGCCCCCGAGACGACGACTGAAATCCCAGCCGCCCGGGGCGTATTTGGCGATGGTCTCCGGAGATTCCAGGGTCAGGTCGAAGGCCTTGGCCGAGGGCGAGGCCAACAGGCGATGGGCGTTGTCGAGCGAGCGCAGCAGCGACTCCTTCTGGTATCCGCTGCCCAACTGCCCCACCGGCGAGGCCTCCACCAACCGGCGATAGAAGCGGTCGCGGTTCTCGAAGCGCGACGGGCTCATCCCCTGGGGCGGCGTCACCACGTCCTTGGCGGCATCGGGGAACGGCACATTGAACGGCCCGAACTCGCTGCCGAGGAATCCCGCCGAGGTGAAGGCCTTGAGCTCTTCGCCCTCACCCACATCGAGGCGCTGGCCGATGTTGATGAAGGCCGGTACCGCGGGGTTCTTCGGGCCCAGGGTCCGCGACATCACGGCTCCGATGTGCGGGCAGGCGACCGACTGGGGCGGCGCATAGCCGGTGTGCCAGTGGAACTGGTGCCGCGAATGGAGGATGAACCCCAGGTCGCCCGCCGTGTAGGTGCGGATCAACGTGCCGCGATCCATCACCCGGGCCACCTTCTCGAGTCCCTCGCTGATGCGGAGCCCGTCGACCGCCGTCGGGATCGCCGGGAAGGTCGAGAGCACCGTGTTGGGGTTCATGCCCTTCTCGTAGGGCGTGTATCGCTTCGGGTCGAAGGTCTCGGTGGAGGCCATGCCGCCGCCCATCCACAGGACGATGATGGTGTCGGCCGTGGCCGGGGGGCGCAGAGCCGCGTCTTCGGCGGCGGCCAACGCCCGGGGATAGCCGGCGCCCAGGGCCCCGAGGGTGGCGGCGCTGAGTCCCTTGACGAACTCGCGGCGGGTGAAATCGGGTGTCTTCATCGGAATGGCTTCTGGAGGGAATCGATCGACTGCTTCGGCTTCGGGGTCAATAGGTCAGCTGGAATTCGGGCAACAGCGCCAGACTCCAGAGGAGGTCTTCAACGCCTTCGGCCCGGGGCTTGTCTCCCACCAACTCCAGGGTCAAGGCCAACTCCTGTCGGGTCGGCGGTCGCGACAAGCCCTGACGGAACACCTGCTGGGCGAGGGACCGCCCGTCGGAGTGGGCGGCCACCAGCTTCTCGGATCCGCGCTTGAGCAGGCGGGCCAAGGTGTCACCGTTGGTCAACTCGAGGGCCTGGATCGTGGTCGCGGTGGATTGCCGGGTGGTGATCACCTGCTCGCGGTTGGGACGCCCCAGAGCCAGCGCGAGCGGATCGGCCGTGATCAACGAGGCGCGCACCGCCCCGAACCCCGTGCGACCCGAGACGGTCTGCGCCAGCGCGGCCTCGACATTCCACGGAGCCATACCCGGAACGCCCAGGATGTCGGCGGCCGCCCAACCCTGGGTCGACGGCGACTGGAGCCACTCGCTCGGCGGATTGGCGGTCACCCGCCACGAGGCATCGGTCCCGAAATCCAGCACCCGTTCCCCGGCAGCCCCGGCCGTGTTGCGCGGCTTCGGATCGCTCTGCCGCACCCGCGCATACAGGAGCAGGCCGGCCGGATTGGGCCCGTCACCCCCGTTGATCGCCTCGACGGCCAGTTGATTGGTGCCCACCCGCACTTGGCTGCGGACATCGTACACGCTCGACTGGGACCAGTCGCCGGACTCGCTGCCACGCACCCGCTTGCCGTTCAGGAAAACCTTCGCCGAGTTGTCGGCATGCACGAACAGCGTGGCTTCGGTGGGGATCGACGACACCACCCAGTCCTTGCGGAAGACGTTGGTGCCCGGCGGCACTCCGGTGGTTCCGGCGTGGGCATCGCTCCAGATCCAGAAGGCCGCTGCCGGACGCGGTTGACGGGGATTGCCCGGTTCGGCGAGCAACCGGTCGAGATCACCCGAGGGTTTTTCAGCCCAGATGCCGGTGATCGAACTGAGGGCATCGCGGAATTGTTCGGCCGTCAGCCGGCGGATCGCCGGGCCTCGGAAGGTGTATTCGGCCTCGGGCTTCTCGGAGACGTTCACCGAAGGCGACTGATAGGCCCGCGAGGTGAGGATCAACTCCAGCGTGCGCTTGAGGTCCCAGTGATGCTCGACCAGGTCTTCGGCCAACCAATCCAGCAGGTCCGGATCCCAGGCGGTGTTCTGCATCACATCCAGCGGTTCCACCAAGCCACGGCCCATCAGCCGCGCCCAGAGCCGATTGACGATGGTGCGCGACAAACGGCCGTTCTCACGCTGGGTGATCAGGCGGGCCAGTTGCTCGAGGCGGTTGGTCTTCGCAGCCTTGGCGTCCACCGATCCCAGTTCGGGGAACAGGAACTTGAGCGGAGCCACCTTCCCGGTCGGTTTGTCGCACTGGACCATCTCCAACGGGCCATCGGCATAGATGCCCGCCAGACCGTAGGCATCGCTGAGCTTCCAGTCGTCGATGAAGGAATCGTGGCACGAAGCGCACTTCAGATTCACCCCCATGAACACCTGACCAATGTTTTGGGCCGCCTGCAGCGGCGGGGTCATGGAGGCATTGACCGTACCGCGCCACACGATGCCCTTGGTGAATCCTTCGCTGCCGCTGACCGGATTGACCAACTCCCGGACGAACTGATCGTAGGGTTTGTTGTCGAGCAGCGCCTGATAGAGCCAGGGGCTGATCTGCTTGCGCCCGCCGTCGATGTAACCGGTGCCCGCGTAGTCGTTGCGCAGCAGGTCGTTCCAGAAGGTCAGCCAGTGCTGGGCATAGCGGGGTTTGTCGCCCAGCAACTGCCGGACATGGCGCGCGCGCTTGTCGCTGCGGCGGTCTTTCAAGAAGGCCTCTTGGACCTCCGGCGTCGGCAGCAACCCGGTGATGTCCAGAGAAGCCCGCCGCAAGAACATCCGATCATCGACGGGCTTCGGAGACTGGGCCCCGTGTTTGACGAAATACGCCTCGGTGAATCGATCCACCGGATGCGTCGAACGCCCGGCGGGCAGTTCGGGGCGACGCGGCTTGAGATTGTTGGCCGGCGGTTGGGCGAATGAAACCTGCGGGTCCCACTGGAGCCCCTGATCCACCCAGGCCCGCAACACACCCACTTGATCGGGAGTCAGCTTGGACCCCTTCTTGGGCATCGCCGAATCCGGATCGGTTCCGGCCACAAGGTGGATGAAATAGCTGCGGGCGCTGTCGCCCACCACCACCGCGGGGCCCGATTCGCCGGGCTGCAAGAAGGTTTCGCGCGTATCGAGTTTCCAGTCGCCATTGGCCTTGCCGCGGCCGTGGCATTTGACACAACCGGCTTCAAGAATGGGTTGGACGTCCTTGCGGAAATCGACCGCCCGCCCGACGGCCGGCGGCAGTTTCCTGATGGCTTCGGGCGTGGGTGCCGCAGCGGACACGGCAGCCCCCATCCCCAGACTCAACAGGCTCAGGAGGCCACGGTAAGCCACTGCGTAGAACGGACCGGTGGAATGCACGGTCCGAACTATCCGCGCGCCTCCGGGATTCGGCAAGCCCTTCGGGTACCCTCCGCGCCCGAGAGTCCGGCCCGACACCGCGGTGGTGCGGGCCAGTCACCCCCGGAGAACAACTCGGGTCACTGCGCCCGAGTGCTGCGCTCGGCCATCCAATACACGTCGGCACGGGCCAGGTTGTCGCGGGCCGCCACATTCAGCGGAAGGGTCTGTCCCTTTTTGATGGGCTGCAGGAACTGGGAAGAACGCCAGCGATGGATCTCGGAATGACCGTCGGCGAAGGCGAAGCCCGCCGCTCCGTTGTGGTAGGACGCCGGAAAATCCACGACCTGGCGTGTCGAAGTGGGGTTGCCCTCCACGAAGCCCGCCATGTCGACCACGAAGTATCCGTCGTTGATCGAATCCTCGCGCTCGTCGAGCAGCACCCAGGTGTTGGAAGGGCCCGGCAGATTGAGATCGGACTCCTTCGAATAGACCTTCCATTGCGGACCCGAATTGCCCCAGCCCGGACCTCCCACCCAGTTGTTCATGGACACGCTGCGGATGCGAGGCACGAACTTCTTGTCGCGCGTGTTGTAGGCCATCGTCATGTCGGCCGGGCAATGCCAGATGCCGATGGAGCCTCCGCAATACGGCCACAGGACACTCTTCTTGGTGTAGGCCTCGTGATCCCAGTTGTTCGGATCCCGCTCCATGGCCTTGGTGTTGTCCAACCAACTGCCGCCGGTCCAGTTGGGCACATCCCGCCCGGCTCCTGGGGGCGTCCAATTGGCCGCCCCGGGAAAGCGGTCTCCGTTGTCGGCGGCATAGAGCTTCCAGGCGAGCATCAGCTGCTTGGTGTTGTTCATGCAGGAGATGCCGGTGGCCTTGGATTTCGCTTTCGCCAACGCCGGCAGAAGCATCCCGGCCAGGATCGCGATGATGGCGATGACCACCAGGAGCTCGATCAGGGTGAATCCCGGTGATCGCCGGGAACGCGGTGCGTGCAGGGGGAGAGTCTTCATCGGGATTCCATGGGCATAATGAACCGGGGCGCCCATGGCAAGATCGGCCTTGCGACCCATGGCGCACCTCGGGAGCGCGGCCCGCAATGTCTCCCGCAATGTCTTCAGGAATGCCGTCCACCAGCCGGGTGCGGATACCGGGGCGAAAACCTGCGAACCACGCACCGGGATCCCATCTCCGGCCACTCACCGTGAACGAATCCACCCGTCCCACAGCAGCTTCACCGCCAGCAGCGTCACCATGGTCAGGAAGATCGGGCGGATGAATCGCGCCCCGCCCTTGACCGCCACACCGGCCCCCAATCGGGCGCCGATCATCTGCCCGACAGCCATCACGCACCCCACGCCGAAACGCACGTGACCCGTGGCGAGGAACAAGGCCAATGAAGCCAGATTGCTCGAGAGGTTCATGGCCTTCGTATAGGCCGTCGCGGCCAACAGATGCCACCCCATGCCCAACAGACCGGCGATGGTCCAGAAGCTGCCGGTACCGGGTCCGAAGAAGCCGTCATAGAACCCCAACAGCAGCCCGCATCCCCCGGCGAAGAGCCATCGTGCCTCCCGCTGCGCCTCGGGAGAAATCCACCCGCCACCCCACCCTGAGGCCCGCCACCGCAGCAATGCGCCCACGAGGGCCGAGGGGCGTGCCTCGCGCCCCAGATCAGGCTTGAATCCCAGATACACGGCGATGCCCACCAGCAGCACCGGAATCACCGGCCTGAGCCGTTGCGGATCCATCCGGGTGACACACGCCGCACCGATCAGGGCTCCGGCGGCGGTGGCCACCACGCCTTGGGACACGTCGCGCCATCGCAACAATCCATGCCGCGCATACTGCACCGTGGCCATGGTCGTACCCATCGACGACTGGAACTTGTTGGTGCCCAAGGCGTCCTGCGGGGCCATGCCCGTAGCCAGGAGCATCGGCACGGTCAGGAGCCCGCCTCCGCCGGCGATGGCATCCACCCATCCGGCCACCAACCCGGTCGCGAAGAGAGCCGGATACCATTCCCAGGAGAGTTCCATGTCCCGATCGAGCTGCGAATCAAGGGGCCTGTTTGCGGCATTCGCGCACCACGAACGCCACGAGTTCCGGGGATTGGAAAAACCCCGTCCACATGCTGTGTCCCTGGCCCGCCGGGACCACCCATTCGAAGGGGCCCTTCAACGCCTGATACCGCGAGCGCACCAGGCCGGAGTTCGCCTCCAGCGGCACCAATCGGTCCTGATCGCCATGGATCACGAAGAGCGGCACTCGGGCCCGCGCCAAGGATTCCAGTCGATCCACCGGATTGTGCCGGGACAACTCGGCCCCGAGCTCCGCGGGCTTCAATCCGAAGGCCGGCGCGGCGTTGGTGAGCCCGGGATAGCTGGCGAGATTGCAAACCGGGTAGATTCCGGCGAAACCGGCCACCTTGTCGGCGTTCTCGGCCGCCCAGGACAACGTCATCAACCCACCCCGACTGCGCCCCAGCAGCATCACCTTCCGGGCGAAGCCGCGGCGCGAAACGAGTTCTTCATGGAGTGCCGAATAGAGCACCCGACCCGCGGCGTTGCCGTACGATTCGCCCACATCGATGCCCGCCACCGCGATGCCGGCCTCGAGAAAGCGCTCGAACATCCACTGCTCTTCGGTGCCCGGCAGTCCCGGCAAGGTGGGCGCATAGAGCACCCAAGGAATCGGCTTCCCCTTCGACGGCGCCGACAACACGAAGGCCGTGTGTCCCCGGATCGACATCACCTCACCCGGCAGCGGCAGCGTTTTCTGGGGCGGCACCGATGGCTTCGTCTCCTCGGCCCGGAGGGCACCCCCCATCATCGCCAGAAAAACCCAAACTCCCAGAGTCCCTCGCATCGTTGTCATCATGGCTGTTGTTCGCGGCCGAGCGCGGTTTCTTCGGGCGGCTCGACGACTGTCGATGAGGGCGACGGGGCCGCCGCCAATCGTTGTCTCTCGGCCGCTTTGGCAAAGGGCCAATAAACGACCATCGCCAAACCCAGCGAAACCACGCCCCAAACCGCAGCACGCCAGTCGCCGCCGGTGAGCAGGTAATGGCCGATGACCGGGGGCGTGGTCCAAGGCACGTTGACGAAGGGCTTGCGGATCCAACCCCAGTCCATCAGGCAGTAGGTCGAGGCCGTCAGCAGCAACGCATTGGCCACGTAGGGGACCATGAACCACGGATTGAGCACGATGGGGATGCCGAAGAAGATGGGCTCGTTGATCTGGAAGCACTGCGTGGGCAGCGACAGGCGGCTGATCTTGCGGTAGGCCGGATCTTTGGAGACGGCCAGGATCAACGCCAATCCGAGCGTGGCTCCGGTGCCTCCCACATTGACGAAGGTCGAAAAGAATCCGTTGGCCGTGACATACGGCATGGGCTGACCGCGGCCCACGGCCTCCACATTTTCGGCCAGGAATTGCAGGAAGATCGGAGCCACGAAGGCATCGAGGGTGTTGTCGCCGTTGATGCCCACCGACCACAGCAAGGTCACCAGAAAGGCGTACACCAGGATGCCCGGCAGCGTGTTCAACGCGAACACCAGCGGCTTGAACAGGGCCTGAACCCCCGCATGGATATCCAGCCCCAGCACGAAACGAATGACCCAGAACGCCACCACGAGGAACACTGTCGGCGTCAGGGAGACGAAGGTGTCGGACACCACCTTGGGCACCGATTCTGGCAGGCGGATCACCCAGTGGGCGTCGGTGAAGGCCTTCTGGATCCGCACCGTGATCATGGCGATCAGGATGGCCGTGAACAGCCCCTTCGAACCCAACCCCTCCATCACCAGGGACTGATCCTTCATCTCCAACTGGATGAGCAGGAAGACCAGTGCCGCCTGCGAGGCGCTCAAGATCGCCTCCTGCTTGAGCCGCGTCCCCAGATCGTAGGCGATGGCCAGACAGACGAAGAGCCCCAGCAACCCGAAGGTGGCCGTCACGGGGATCTGCAACAGCGGCAGATGCGGTGCCATGCGCGCCTCCCACCCCGCGATGGGCAGGTAGGCCACCACCATGAAGAGCCCTCCCAAAATGGTCAGCGGGACCACCGAGACCATCCCGGCGCGGATGGAGGCCAGATAGGTGTTCTCGCTCAGCGCGGTCATCCGCGGGATCAATCCGCGCTGGAGGAAAAGGGAGAGCGAGTTCATGGGGAGATCGACAGGCCAGGCTGTGCGGGCGATCCGGCGGAACCCACCGAACCCGACAAGCGGTAGCCCAGATACAGACACCCGTCGGCCCCCTCCCCCACTTGGATGAGCGATTGGAATCCCAACTTCCGGTAAAAGCCCTGCGCCGACACATTGGGCAGGCTCACCCCCAGGTGCGCTCCTGGAGATCCGACTTGGCGCAGCAAACCGAGCACTTCGGCCATCATCGCCCGACCCAGTCCGCGACCTTGGGCTCGGGGCAGCAAGTCGATGTGCACATGCGAGGGATATTGGTCGTAGGGCTCCGGGCAGAAGTAGTCCGGGTGGTGATAGACATGGTGGATTTGCTGAATCCGATTCCAGCCGGCCGGATCCCCGGTCGGAGCCGGAAACCGCCGGCACAGCTCCGGCCGCCACTCGACCTCGTACCGGGCGTAGAACGAGCGCGAATCCCGCGCTGCGAGCACGTAGCCGCAGACGCCCTCCTCGTCTTCGAGAATCCGGGCCAATTCCGGCTCGTAGGCCAGATAAGGTCCCACGAACACCCGGCCCAGCGCCTCCGGATCGTCCCGATAGAACGGCTCGCCATCGCGCCCGAAATCACCGGTCTTCAGGCAGACCGCGTAGGCACCGGCCGTATCTTCCGGGCGGGGTGGCCGCAGGCGGAAGGGCACTGGGAGTGTCTGGATCATGTCGCCGATTCCGATCGCAGGTTCATGGGGGGCGATTCGTGGGCCAGCTCGGGAGCCAAGGCCATCGAACCGTCGGGCCGGGGTTTGAGGAAGGACTGCAGGCGCACCACGAACCCTCCGCGGTAGGTCTTGGGCCGGTGGAAGTCGGATTCGAACGGAGTGCCCGCGCGAGCCGGGTCGATGCGATGACTCCACCAACGGTCGATGAGGTCCAATTCTTCGCGCAATTCCCAGACCCGCCGGTGGCATGCGTGGAACAGGCCGCGATCGGTCAGATCCACCAACCGGGCACAGAAGTCCTTCAACCGCAGCATCCGCGCCCGGACGGCCAGCGACTCCGGATCGTCCGGAGGCCGGGGTGCCCCCAGACAGCGCGCGACATCCCGAGCCAGTGCGTCGGCCTCGGGGCCGTCGTGATAGGGCAGATAGAAGCAATCGGCGAAGGTGACCAGATCCGCGAACGCGAGCGGAGCCCCCACCGTGGCCCACTGCGGCCACCAGGCTTCGAGGCCCTTCAAGAATGAAGCCCGGGCGTCCCAACCGCTTTCCGCCCGCAGATAGGCCCCGAACGACTGGATCGGAACGAAGTTCAGCGGGAATTCGGTGTTGGGATTGAGCAGGATTCCGCGCACCGCCCGCTTCAATTCCAGGGGCCTTCCCGCATAGGGACCGCAGAAGAACCGTCGCCCATCGTAATCGTTGGCGAAGAGATTGTCCCAGATCAGCGGCGGCCGTCGCAGCACTTGGGTCAAGCGGGCGATCGGATCCAGGTCGAGTCTCTCCGAAATGATCTCCGGCCCGGTCCAGAAGATCTCGATCTCCGGGGCCAACTCGCGCCCCAGGACCTCCAGATAGCCCTCGCCGCCGTGGCGTGCCGCCACCATCCGGCCGCAATAGGGGGTGGGGCAGACCAGGAATCGCCCCCCGGTCCGGGCCCGACTCCAGCGATACACCGCATTGACCCAGTCCGCCTGAGCCGCCGCCAGGGATCCCCAGCGGGCCTGATCCTCGGGGCGCATGGCATCCGGAATGTCGTCGAGCAGGATGCAGAACTCGGTCACACCCGCCTCCATCAACTGCGTCAACCGGGCTTCCATCGCCCTCAGGTCCGCCGGATCGGAATACCCCACATCCAAGCCCGGGCTGCAGGCGTAGATCAGCCGCAACCCGCGTTCCCGGCATCCTCGCACCGCGTCGCCCACCTCGTTCAACCCCGCCGCATCATAGGGCACCCGCCAGATCGCCCGCTGATGCAGGTCATCCTTCGGCCCGTAGAAGTAGGTGTTCAGGCCGGCCTCCACCATCCAGTCCCAGAGTTGGCGGCGCTCGGCAGGAGTCCACGGAGGACCGTAGAAACCCTCGATCACACCCGACAGAAACAGCGGTTCAGAAGACGCACTCATCGATTCAGTGGAGCCCGGCCCGATCAAGCGCCGCGCTCACCCCACGGGTCAAGCCCTGTCCCCACGGGCTGTCCCATAGCCTGTCCCCATGGCCTGCATAGCCTGTCCCCAGATCGCAGAGCTGCACCGAATACTTGATTGAATCGGTCTGGATTCTACCGTGCCCGCGATGAAGCTGACCGTCCGCGGTGAATACGCCCTGCGCGCTCTGACCCATCTGGGGGTCCGCCATTCGGCCAAGGTCATCCAGATTTCCTCGATCTCCGCCGCCGAAAACATCCCCAAACGCTTCCTCGAGCAGATCCTCAACGACCTGCGCACCGGCGGATTCGTCGAAAGCCGGCGGGGTGTGGCCGGGGGCTACCGGTTGGCCAAACCGCCCGAAAAAATCGTCATCGCCGGAGTCATCCGCCATATCGAAGGCGCGCTGGCTCCCATCGGCTGTGTTTCCGAGAACTACTACGAGAAGTGCAACTGCCCCGATGAAGCGCGCTGCGCCCTGCGCTCCATCATGAAAGAAGTGCGCGACTCCATCGCCCACCTCCTCGAAAAAACCACCTTGGCCGACCTCGTCACCCGCGCCGAAAAACTGCGTGCGGCCGACCTCTCAGACGCCGACTTCGTCATCTGAGCCCCCCGCAGACTGCCGCATTCTGATCGGCCTGACTGCCGATCGCCAGACGCCCCGGCCCGCCACCCCCCGATTCCCCGTGGGGAATGGCCGCAGCGGAAAACGGCTTGGCTCCTGCTTCCTTGACGGTGACAAGTCCCGACACAATCGGGACACTGCCCACTCATGATCGAACGCTGGTTTCAACTGACAGCCCACGGCACCACGCTCCGCAAGGAACTCATCGCCGGCATCACCACCTTCGCCGCCATGGCCTACATCCTGGCGGTCAACCCGGCGATCCTCGGAATGAGCGGGATGGACAAAGGGGCCCTCATCACCGCCACCGCGCTCGCCTCGGCCATCATGACCTTGGCCATGGCCCTGGCCACCAACTACCCCATCGCCCTCGCCCCCGGCATGGGCCTCAACGCCTTCTTCACTTTCGGCATTTGCCTCGGTGCCAAGATCCCCTGGCAGGCGGCCCTCGGCCTGGTGTTCTACGGCGGTGTGCTCTTCCTCATCCTGAGCCTCACGGGCGTCCGTCAACGCCTTCTCGAGGCCATTCCCCAGGAACTCAAACTCGCCATCACCTGCGGCATCGGCCTCTTCATCGCCTTCATCGGCCTCAAGAATGGCGGAGTCATCGTCGACAACCCGGCCACCCTGGTCGGTCTGGCCGCCTTCAACCAACCCAGCCCGCTCATGGTGATGGCCGGCGTCGTGGTCGCGGCGGCGCTGGTTTGGCGGAAGGTCCCCGGAGCCATCGTCCTGACCGTCATCGGACTCACGATCCTCGGGTTCTTCACCCAGACCCCCGACGGCAAAGGAGGCCTCAGCCCCATCACCCGCCTGCCTGAAGCCTGGATCTCCATGCCCGCCTCCCTCTCCCCGAGCTTCTTCAAACTCGATCTCGGGTACTTCTGGAGCCACTGGCGCCAATGCCTTCCGATCCTGCTCTCCCTGCTCTTCGTGGATTTGTTCGACAACATGGGCACTCTGATCGGCGTGTGCCACCGGGCCGGACTGCTGGATTCGAAGGGGCAACTGCCCAAGATCGGCCGGGCTCTCATGGCCGACGCCTCGGCCGCGATGGTCGGCTCCGTCCTCGGCACCAGCACCGTCACCAGCTACATCGAATCGGCGGCCGGCGTCGAAGCCGGTGGCCGCACCGGGCTCACCGCCATCACCACGGCCGGATGCTTCCTGTTGGCCCTGTTCCTGTCGCCGCTCATCGCCATCATCCCGGATGTGGCCACCGCCCCCGTGCTGGTCCTCGTGGGCATCTTCATGATGCAAAGCATCGCCGAGTTGGACCTCAAAGACTTCTCCAAGGCCGTCCCGGCGGTGATCACCATGATCGCCATGCCCCTCACCTTCAGCATCGCCGAGGGCATCGCCCTGGGTTTCGTGGCCTATGTGGGCTTCAGCCTCCTGACCGGCCGCGCCCGATCGGTGACCCCGCTGGCCCATGGGTTGGCCATCCTGTTCCTGGCCCACCTGATCTTCCGATGAATCGAATCCGGGTTCTGCTGGTCTGGATCGCAATCGGTGCCGGAATCGGGACTGGGATCGGCTGTTCATCCACCGCTCCGAGATCGACGCACGAGCGGCGACCCGGCCCCTTCATCGCGGTCATGGCCGCCTACCCGCCCGAGATCGAGGCCAATCAATCGGTCTTGGGCGAACAAGGCTCCCGCGGGGCCACATGGAAGATCGACGGCATCGTCTTCCAGCACGTGCGGTTCGCCGGCCACGACCTGCTGCTCTTTCCCAGCGGCGTGAGCATGGTCAACGCGGCGATGAACACCCAGAAAGCCCTCGATCATTTCCGGATCAGCCATGTGTTCTTCGCGGGCATCGCCGGCGGAATCAACCCCGATCGCCACATCGGCGACGTGGTCATCCCGGAACGCTGGTATCACCACAGCGAAGCGGCCTACCTGAACCCCCGCCCCGACGGTCAGGGCTATGTCTTGCCCGACTACTTCAAGCCCCGGTACGAGAATTTCGGATTCATCTTCCCCGATTCGGTCGAAGTCATCCGCGAAGGCCTCGAGAAACCCGAGTCGCACGAGGCCTTCGAGGCCGATGCCCAACTGCTGGCGGTCGCCCGAAAGGCTCTGACCCAAGTGCCTCCCCTGCGACTGGGTACCCGCCAAGCCGAAGTCTCGGTGGGGGGCAACGGCATCTCCGGTCCCGTGTTCCTCGACAACCGCGAATACCGGCGCTGGGCGTTCCGGGTCTGGAAGGCCGACTGCCTCGACATGGAATCCACGGCCATCGCCCAGGTGTGTTGGGCCAACCGCACTCCATTCCTGATCGTCCGCAGCCTGAGCGACCTGGCCGG
>JAIXXC010000117.1 GCA_027490985.1 Verrucomicrobiales bacterium | reverse complement strand
GCCCAGATGGATGCCGGCCGGATCCTGGCAATCCACATGGCCATCTTCGGCCGCCCAGCCGCTCTGGGGAATGGTGGGATGGCCGATGAGCACGGCGACCTGGGGGATGCCTGGATGCGTCTCGTATTCGCGGCGGATGAGAGCCTTGATGGCCAGCAGATGGGCCTTGTTCCGGGGGAGCGCCTCGACGTCGTAGCGTCGGCAGTCGAAGTCGCTCGGGTCGGCGTCCACGTGGCGCGGTACCCGGTGTTGGGCGACTTCCCACCCCTCGGCGATCAGGTCGGCCGTGTAGCGGGCCAGACTGTCCGCGATGCGTTCAGCGAGAGTCTCGTCCACCAACAGCAGCGCGCGGCCCCGATGCTCGGGCGGCAGTGCATCATGGGCCACGCACAGTTCGAGCGGTGGGCGTGCGTTGCGCACGACCCGGTATCCGTAGGTGTGTCCGGGTCGCGCCGTCGAGTCGGTGAAGATCGAGGTGCGGGCGTCGCGATCGAGGATCTCCCAGGGTCCGGGGCTCGGCTCCAGGGTTCTGCGCGCGATCGGGTAGAAGGCCCCCTGGTCGCCATCGCCTTCCCAGTCGCGCCGGAACGTCAATCGGACGCCGGAGCCCAGAGACTCGCCCGAGATCGTGTCGGTGTCGTCGGCCTCGAGCAGTCGGTGATCGCCCCGGGACACTCCGAGGGGAGGATCGGGGTGGCCGAGTTGGCCGGGCACGACGTGATTGCGCAGGATGACCCGATCCAATCGGCCCAGCGCGGGTGACTGACCGTCGAGCGCGTTGCCCAGGCTGAAGGTGTTGCGGTCGCCGAGCGGGCCGGGGGGGCGGGTGTGGGATTCCCGTGGGAGCCTCTCGAAGGTGTCCGACGTGAATGAAAGGTGGAAGGTCCAGTTGGTCCGCCCCGGGAAGGGCCTGGATTCAATGGCCGATCGGGGCAGGGCAGACCAAAGGGTTTGCTGGAACGTGTCGGAGATTCGAGTGAGCCCCAAGCGTCGACCGCTGGCCTCGATACCCACGCGCAACCCCGGTGCTTCCAAGAGCACGCACTCGGCGCCGGGGGAGTCGTTGGTGGCGCCATGGAACCAGTCGGGCGAGTAGTCGAGGGAGATCGATCCGTGGAGCGGTTGCAGGTGGGTGAGGGTGACTCCGTCGCGGGTCCAGACCAGAGGGTATCGGAGCACCTGCCCGGCCCGATGGAATCCGGCGGAGCTCCGGTCGAAGGAGGGTTCTCGGGAGGCCGAGGAACCGGTCAGGGGTGCCGCGCCGCGGTCGGACTCGAAGCGATCGGTGTCGAATCCGAAGGTGGACAACGTCAGTGGTATGCTGCTGAAGGCGTTGTCGGGATCGGTGCCATCGAGATATTCCTGCAAATCGGTGCGCCCATCGCCATCGCTGTCACCCCGACCTGGAACCCGGCGGGATTTCGGTGTCTCCATCTTGTCCACGGGCTCTGTTTCGCGCCGGAGCGAGGCTGATCCGATCCAGCGAAAACCGCGGTGCGGGGCTTCCCGGAGCACGGTACCCGGGGCCACGGTGACCACGACGTTGCTCACGGTCGTTCCTTCGGCCCAGTAGTCGACGGCCCAGTGATGAAATCCGAGTTTGATGGGGTTGATGCCGCCAGCCTCGGTCAGGGCCCGATCCCGGATGGGGCGGGGCTTCAGGTACAACGCTTGGGTGACCTGCATCGGCAGGGTTTCCGGAGGCAGAACGGTCATGCCGGGAAGCACGGCGGCCAGTTCGGGGTCGAGGAGCGTGTGGCCGAAGCCGGCACGGATCCGACGGCTTCCCGGTGGCAAGTAGAGCGAGCCCGCCGCTTCGACGAAGGCGTCGGTCACCGTGGGGGGGATGATCGCATTCGGGTTTCCCTCGGGCGAGGCGTGGGTGAAGCCCTGGGGATCGGCCACTTCTCCGATCACACAGCGCAGCAACTCGACGGTGGAATCCACGGGGCGGCGGTTGAGGGTCTCGGCCCGGGCGAGGGTGAGTTGTTGGCCGTCGACCCGGCTCGAATGGAGATCGCTGAAGGGCGCTTGGACCCGGTGGAACAACCCGTTGCGCAGCGTGAGGGTGCTTCGGGTCGATTCGATGCCGACCTGGCTGTGCTGCACCTGGAAGTGCCACAGGGCGGCGGTCATCCCGGTCCACCGCAAGGCCACCCGGGCGTGGGAGATCCGGAAATCAGTCCAGCGGGGGCGGTCTGCATCCAGGCGTGCGCCTCTCACGGCCAGGGCGACGTCGGCGTAGGGAATGGCCTGGGGTGTTCCCTTCGATCCGGGCACCGGTTCTCCCACGGAATCGTCGTCGGAGGCGGTGAATACGATGGGCGCCTCGGGCGTGGCCAGCCATGCAACCCGGGCCTCGTTGCCCAACTCCAATCCGGCCGATCGCCCCGGCAGGAACTTGATCACGCACCCCGCCTCGAAGCGCACGGCCCCATCGAGCCGGACCGGGCCTCCGATCAGGTAGGTGGATCCCGCCCGGAAGGTCTGGTTTCGGCCCGAGAGCACCTCGATGGGCGCCGCCAGGATCGGGTGTGCCCCGATGAGGCAGAGCAGCGCCAGAAAACCCGCAGCCCAGTGCCCGTTGCCGGAGTCACTGCGGGTTCCCGATCGAGATCCGGCAACGCGTCGCATGGACCCACAGCCTCGCCCCTCCAGACCCCAAGGCAAGCATTGGGGAAAGGGGTTGGGGAAAGGGAAGCAGGGATTGGCTGCGGGTTCCGCGCCGTTACACTGCGGTGGGTGGCTCTCGACTTTGGGCCCCATGGCTGGTAAACCTTCCGGACATGACCGCCCCGAACCCTGCCGTTGAGCACGGGGTGGAGCACGCAGGCTGACAATGAAAACACTTCCGATCTTCCTATTGTCCGGTGTTCTGGCCGGTTCGGCACTGGGGCAAAACAACGCCGTCAAGGTGTCTCCGGCCGCCGCGCCGGGAGCCGCTTCCACCAACGCTCCGGCCGACCCCGGTGCCGGCAAGTTCAAGAACGACCTCGAGAAGCACAGCTACGCCATGGGCGTACTGCTGGCGGGCGACATCAAGCGCCAGTTGTCCCGGGGCAACTACGAGCATGATGCCGAAGTCGTCATCAAGGCCTTCTCGGAGGCTCTCCGTGGCAAGCCGACGGTGATCACCGATGGCGAGGCCAATGTCATCCTGCGCAACTACAGCACCGAGATCCGCAAGAAGGCCGAAGAGAAGCGCAAGGAAGACGGCGAGAAGGCCAAGGTGGTGGGTGAGGCGTTCCTGACGGCCAACAAGGCCAAGGAAGGCGTCAAGGTCACGACCAGTGGTCTCCAGTACAAGGTCCTCAAGGCGGCCGAGGGAGCCAAGGCCAAGGCCGAAGACATCGTCGAGGTCCACTACCGCGGCACGTTGGTCGACGGCACCGAGTTCGACAGCTCCTACTCGCGCGGTCAGCCGGCCAGCTTCGGACTGAACCGGGTCATCAAGGGGTGGACCGAAGGCCTCCAGCTCATGACCGTGGGCTCCAAGTACCAGTTCGTCATCCCCTCCGAGCTCGCCTACGGACAGAACGGTTCCCCCCCGAAGATCCCGCCTCACTCCACCCTCATCTTCGAGGTGGACCTGCTTTCGGTGAAGCCGCAGGTCGCCCCGCCGCTGCCCGGTGGCGGCGTCACCAGCGATATCATCAAGGTCCCGAGCGCCGATGATTTGAAGAAGGGGGCCCAGATCGAGGTGATCAAGTCCAACGATGCGGAGCGCCTCCAGAAGGAAGCCGCCGAGCAGAAGAAAAAGTCCGAGGCCCCCAAGAAGTAAGGGTTTCTCGAGGTTTCTTCAGCCCAAGCGCCGCCGTGATCACGGCGGCGCTTTTGCGTTCAGGGGTGCTTCACCCCAGGGAGAGTGGTTTTGGGCAAAGCCGCCACTTGCATGTGCCCGGGAGTGGAGTACCAGTTGCTCAAAGAATAATACGTCTGCGTATGAAAACGGTGGAGAACTACGATTCGGTGATCATCGGGGCGGGTCCAGCCGGGTGCTCGACGGCCACGGCTCTGGCCATGCATGGGCGCAAGGTTCTGATCGTGGAGCGCGAGAAATTCCCGCGATACCACATCGGCGAATCGATGATCCCCTTCACCTATCCGCCGTTGGAGCGTATCGGAATGATTCCCCGGTTGCGCCAATCGTGCTTCATGAAGAAGTACTCGGTGCAGTTCGTGGCGCCTTCCGGCCGCGCCTCGCAGCCGTTCTACTTTTTCAACCGGTACGATCGCGAGACCGTGGCCCAATCGTGGCAGGTGCTGCGCAGCGAGTTCGACCAGATGATGCTCGACAACGCCCGGGAACACGGCGTGACGGTCTGGGAGGAATCGGAGGTCACCGAGCTGATCCAGGATGCGTCCGGTGCCTACTGTGGCGTCCGGGTGATGTCCCGAGAGCACGGCGAGGTCGAAGTGCGCGCGCCCATCACGGTGGACGCCACCGGTCGCGAGGCCATCGCGGCCACCCGCAACGCCTGGCGACGGGGCGATCCCAAGCTCAACAAAGTCGCCGTCTGGACCTACTACGAGGGCGCCAAGCGCGACCCCGGAATCGATGAAGGCGGCACCACGGTGGCCTTCGTGCCCGACAAGGGCTGGTTCTGGTACATCCCCCAGCACAACAACCGGGTGAGTGTGGGCATCGTGGCCGATGGCAAGTACCTGACCCGCGGCGGCATCAAGGATCCGGAGGCGATCTTTCAACGCGAGATCGGTCAGAACCAATGGATCCAGGACCACTTGGCCACCGGTCGGGTGTGCGATCAGTACTGGCTCACGGCCGAGTACACCTTCCGCTCCGAATACTGCGCCGACCGCGGTCTGGTGCTCGTGGGGGACGCCGTGGGGTTCCTCGACCCGGTCTTCTCCAGCGGCATGATGATCGCCCTCAAGACGGGCGTGGCGGCCGCCGATGCGATCCACGCCGCGCTGCAGGCGGGGGATGTCTCCCCGGAGCGGTTCGTCGACTACGGTCGCAGCACCCGCCAAAGCATCGAGAACATGCGCAAGCTGGTGTACGCGTTCTACGATCCGAACGTCAGCTTCAAGACCGTCACCGAAGGGCGCCCGGATCTGGCCGATGCCCTCACCGATTGCCTCTCGGGCGACGTGAACAAGGACTTCTCGGAAATGTTCGAGGCCTTCTCCCGGTTCACCGAGATCCCCGACGAACTGCCCTACGGAGCTCCGAGACCCTCGGTTGCGGTGGTCGCCTGAGGGGGCGGCTCCGACACGCACGGGCCTGACAGCGGTCTTGCCTTCGGGCGGGATTCGCGGATTCTCTGGGACTTTAGAAACCGATCTTATGGCCGTCCAAGTCCGCATTCCCACGCCGCTGCGAAAACTCACCCACGACGTCGAACTCGTTGAGGTCAATCCGGGCACCGTTGCCGGGGCGATCGCCGAGTTGCAGAAGCAGTTCCCGGGCATTGCCGAGCGCCTCATCGACGAGAAGGGCGAGGTGCGTCGCTTCGTGAACGTGTACGTCAACGAAGAGGACATCCGCTTCCTCGACAACCAGGCCACCGTCATCAAAGACGGTGACGAGATCAGCATCATTCCGGCCATCGCCGGGGGCTGATCGGCTTCTCCAGTCACCGCGTTCCACCCGTCACCATGCCGACCCAACCCTCCAAACCGGCCAAGGCCAAGGCCTCCGGCAAGAGCAGCGCCCGGGCTCCCAAGGCGGCCAAGGCTTCCAAGGCGATCCGGAAACAGGCCGATTCGGCCAACACCACCGCCCGCTTCTGGCTGACGTATCCGCCCCAGCGCATCAAGGCGCCGGTCATCTGGAAGCTCGGCCATGAGTTCAAACTGGTGACCAGCATCCGGCAGGCCAGCGTGACCGATGTGGTCGGCATCGTCTGTCTGGAGATCGAAGGGGCCGCCTCGGAGATCACCGCAGGCGTCCAGTGGCTCAAGAAGCAGGGCGTGCGCGTCGAGCCGGTGGAGCTGAGCGCGGTGGAATCCTGAGAAACCTAGGCGGTCCCCGGTTTCAGGATCGGGGCTGAGTGATCCCGGGCGTTGCCGAGTGTCGGTTGCCGATTTCGGGGTTCGGGTTCGGATTGGGATTGGGATTGGGATCGAATCCCAGATCGCTTCTCCCGCGCCACCTGTTCAACAGGCTTTGTATCCCACAGGCCGATGTCCCTTCGGGTTCATCGGCCTGTCTTCGTTTCGACCCGGTTCGCGGTGGCGCGTTCGTAGTTGAAGGGGCCCACCCAACGGGTGTTGAAGCGCTGGTGCAAGGCGTCGCTGGCGAAGGCGGGGCGGGGTTCCTGGCCATGACGGGCATCGTCCATGCCGTGCCAGGGCAGGGGATCGATGCGGTCGCCGGCAGCGACGTGGTAGTCGGCGTCCTTGTTCCATCCGACGGTCCACAGGAAGAAGCGCCGCTGAAGTCCGGCGGCCACTCCGGGCAGGGCCTTGGCGGCGAACTCGAGGGTCAGTTCGTCGCCGGCGGCCACGGTGACCACGCCATTGTCTTCGGCCGCGACGAGTTCATCGACGGGCCCATAACGGGTGGCCCATCCGCTGGGGGTGATCCGCCACGCCGGACGCTGGCGGACCGTGTCGTGCAGCGGCGTCAGCGGGTCCGATGGGCCCATGGCCGCGAACTCGCCATAGCCATGCCAGTGCAAGTCGGTGGCCGAAGGACGCAGGGTGCCGACTTCGGCCGCCTGGTTGTCCTGGAACAACGCGATGCGATCCCAATGCAATTCGAAGGCATGGGTCAGGCGCAGTCGTCGGGTGTTCGGAGGAAGATGCCCCCCCAGAGGCACCACGATGGTCTTGGTGCGCCCGGCGGGCACACCCACGACCACCTGATTGAGCGGTTGCCACTGGTCCGGGGCGGTTTCCGCCTCGAGCCGGGGGAAGGGGAAGGGCAACTCCGGATCGTGGCTGCCGGCGATGTTGGCCATGCCGCCACCGAAGCGCAGCCATCCGCTCAAGGCCAGGGTCAAGCCGGGTCGGTCGGACAGCGGCCCGAAATCCAGGATGATCGAGGTGCTCTCCGCCAATCCCCGCAATTGGGGTGAACGCAGGCGCGGGGAAAACCGCTGGCCGTCTTCCTGATCGAGGGTGGTGGTGAGGTCGGAGCCCTCGCCCGAGTGGGCCGATCGCAGCGGGATACGACCGGACAGGATCCGCAGTTCGTGTTTGGGGAACGGAGGGCCGGGCACCAGTTTGCTGGTGGAATGCGCCTCGGCGCCGGTCGGGACATCGACCCAGCCGAGCCGGGCTTCGTCGAGGTAGAGGATCTCGCGCAATTCCTCGGTGAGTTGCACGGTGTAGTGCCCGTCCTTGGGCACGAACTCGCTCGGACCGCCCAGAGAGACCCATTCCCGCGGATCGGCCACGATGTTGTGACCGGGCCGGGAGGGCAGGCCCACCGGTGCCGAGCTGAGGATGTCGGTCAGGAAGCGGAATCGGGTGCCGTCCCAGGCATACAGATACGGGCAGGATCCGGTGGGATTCTTCGGTTCGATCAGATCCACGACCTGTCTGGGGTTGGCGCTCACCCCGAACAGGGGCTGGGTGTCGGCCCAGCGCGCGATGACCGTCTCGATGTCTTTGTGCCGGCCCACGCCGATCTCCACCGGCTTGCGCTGCACGCTCCGCAGGGCCCGCCAATTGCCGGCATTGAGCTCGATGCGCAGGCCGATGCCGCTGAAGTTCGATCGGTTTCCGATCGGGCGGAACTTCACCAGGCCGTTGGCGTCGGCACCGTCGTTGCGGAGGAACCGGACCCCGCTTCCCGGGCTCTCGACGAGGCAGTCGATGTCGCCGTCCTGGTCGAAATCGGCGAAGGCCGCGTGACTCACCCCTGAAGAAGCCAACGTTTGGAGTCCCAGCGCCTCGGTCATCTCGTGGAAGCCCCGCCGGCCCCGATTGCGCCAGACCCGGAGCCCGTCGGTTCCCCAGCCGACCAGGTCCAGCCAGCCGTCATTGTCGTAGTCGAGGGCCCGCACCGTCTGGATCCCGTTCTTCTTGGCCGGGATGCGCACCGGCTCCTTGAGTCCGCCGAAATACAGGGCCACGGCCGCCTCGGTCACCAAGGCCACATCGGCACGGAGGTCGTTGTTGAAATCACCCACGGCCAGGCAGCGGGTGACGGGCCAGTCGGTGGGCTGCGGGCCGACCGAGAGCCCGTCGCGGCGTTGGTTGGACAGGATCCAGGGCGGTTCTCCGCGGCGCGTGAGCAGCACGTCCGTGAGGTCGTCGTTGTTCCAGTCTTCGAGAGTCACCGAGGTCACCCCCGAGACATCGAAACCGTCTCCGGGGCTCGACTTGCGCTCGCGGAAGATCGCCGTGCCGAAATTGGTGAAGGCGCGCAGACGGCCCTCCGGGGTGACCGTCAGGAGCGCGAGTTTGCCGGTGATGTCGATGTCTCCGAGTGCGGCGGTCGTTCCTTTGACGGTTCGGATTCCCCCGAGAGCCGACCCGTCGGTGATGAACCCGTTGGTGGCGAACTTGAGCAACTGCGAGCCGTCGGTGCCCACGAGGACGGCATCATCGTAACGGTCGTTGTTCAGGTCTCCGACGACGATCTCGCGGAGGGTGCCCACGGTCGAGGTCATCGGTTCGGCCCGCGCGGTGAAGGTGGCGTTGGAGTTCCACAGCAGGCGGATCGAGCCTTTGTCATCGCTCAGCAGGACATCGTTCCAGCCCCGGCGGTTGAGGTCGAACAAGCCGAACGGTCCCCGCAGTTGGCCCGCCTCGGGCCCCAGAGCCCGGGCGGTGTCGTCCACGAACCGCACCGCCACGGGGTCGGATTCGGGCTGTTCCAGGGCGAATGGCGCGAGGATCTCGGTGTACTTGCATTTCTCGAACAGCGCCGGGTTGTCCGCCGCCTGCGACTTGCCGGCCGAGATCCGCTGGTGCTCGGCCAATTCGGCCGCGGCCTGCTCCCGAGCCCCTTGTCGCAGGTAGGCCTGACTGAGCTGGTAATGGGCCGAGGGATGGTCTTTGTCGAATTCGATCACCTCCACGAACTGCTCGGCCGCATCGGGGAATCGCCCCCACCCGGCGTAGGCCAGTCCGAGTTGGAAGCTCACGGTGTTGAGGGTCCGGTCGGCCTGCTTGGCCTCGGTCAGCGATTGGACCGCGTTGGAGAAGGCACCTAAGCGCAGATGGGCGCAACCGGCCAGATAATGGGCCGCTCCTCGACCCGGCTCCACCTGCAGCGCCGCCCGGGCGTGGACCAGAGCCTGCGAGGGTTGGCTCGCCAGCAGGTAGGCGTTGGCCAAGTTGAGGTGGACGTCCGGATTGGCCGGATTCATCGACAGGGCCACCTGGAACGACTCGATGGCCCGGCGGGCTTCTCCCGCGGCATGGAACCCCCGACCCGCATTCATCTGGGCGGCGAACCGGGAGTCGTCATTGGAGGCTCGCTGGAACCACCAGGCCGTCGCCGCGATCCCCAGGATGAACAGGAAAATGCCCACCACCAGCGCAGGGGCGGCCGTGGATTTCTTCGGATGGCTCATGTGGTTGCGCGACAGCCTACTCCGGATCGGCAAAAAACAACACCCCGGCCATGGGGATTCGCCCGTTGGTGGCCGGGGACAGAGGCTTGGGGACAGGCTCTGGACCGCCGGTGCTAGACCAGAATCCGGCCCTCGAAGACGAACGAGGCCGGGCCTCCGAGACGGACATCGCTGAAGGTGCCCTGACTGTCGGACTGGAAGGCCACGGTGAGTTCGTCACCGCTCTGGACCTGGATGCGGATGGGCGACGAAAACCCGTGGAGTCGCGAGGCGACGAGCGCGCTGGCCGTGACTCCGGTGCCGCAGGCGAGGGTTTCTCCCTCGACCCCCCGTTCGTAGGTCCGCACCCGGAGTTGATTGGGTCCGACGACCTGGACGAAGTTCACGTTGGTGCCGCGCGGTTTGAAGTGCTCGTGCCAGCGCAGTTCCGATCCCAGAGGCTGGACCATGGCCTTGTCGGCATCGGCCACGAAGACCACCGCGTGCGGCACCCCGGTGTTGATCGAACTCACCTCGAGGACCCCGGCCTGGGTGTTCACCGTCTCCGAAAGGCGGAGATCGTGCGGCGCCGTGAGGTTGATGGTCACGCGCTCCCCCTGGAACTCGGCGGTGATCACGCCGGCGGCCGTCTCGAAGGTGACGGTGGGCTTGGTCCAGCCGGTGACGCGCTGGATGTAGCGGGCGAAACAGCGGGCCCCGTTGCCGCACATGGCGGCGTCCGAACCGTCGGAGTTGTAGAAGCGCCAAGCCCAATCGGCCTTTCCGGTGAGGCTGGGCACCAGAAGCATCAGGCCATCGGCTCCGATGCCGAATTGCCGGTGGCACAATCGGGCCACCTGTTCCGGAGTCAGCACGATGCGGGCATTGCGGTTGTCGAGCAGGATGAAGTCGTTGCCGGCCCCGCTCATCTTGAGGAACTCCAGAGTCATGTCGGAGGCCCATCATAGGCCGAAGCGCCGCCGCGACAAGAGTCGGGGCAGGTCGGGAATCCCGGCCCGAGCAAGCGCACGAGGCGCCGACCGCAGCGGGCTTGAACTTCGTCAATCCGCGCGCAGGCTTTCTTCATGCGAATCATCCGCTCGCCGAAATCCATGCAGCGTCAGGCGCTGCAATGGAGAGCTCAGGGGCTCCGAGTCGGCTTCGTGCCCACGATGGGCTACCTGCATGCCGGGCACCTGAGTCTGGTGCATGAGGCGCGACGTCGGGTGGGACCCGAGGGCATCGTGGTCGTGAGCATCTACGTCAACCCCACCCAGTTCGCCCCCACCGAAGACCTGGCCAAGTACCCGCGCGATTTCGCCCGGGACTCGCGCCTGTGTCGCGAGGCCGGGGTGGACGTGATTTTCGCCCCCACCGACGCCGACATGTACGCCGGCCGGGACGAGGGCACCTACTCCACCTACGTCGTGGAGGAGGGGTTGACCCGGGGGTTGGAGGGGGCTTCTCGTCCGACCCACTTTCGGGGCGTGACCACCGTGGTGGCCAAGCTCTTCAACTGCGTGTTGCCCGAGGTG
>JAIXXC010000012.1 GCA_027490985.1 Verrucomicrobiales bacterium | reverse complement strand
GGTTCCCTTCTACCCGGCCACCCCGCTGCTCTTCGCGGCCTTGAGTTGCTGGATGATCGTCTTCGTCATCGTCCAACGGCCGGCCGTGTTGCTGGCCGCCCTGGGCACCCTGGGCGCCGGAGCCCTGCTGAATCGCCTGCTCCAGACCGGCAGCCCCGACACTCGGTCGAACGAGCCCTCCACGAATCCATAATCCATTCCCGATCAGGCGATCCGATCAGACGGGATGCTTGCGGGGGCACTGGAGATCGGGCTACCTATGCCGACCGCAGAACGGTCCAGCGTGGCACACCCCGCGCCGCCCGGACGGGACGCTTCACGGTCGGGCCCATAGCTCAACGGTTAGAGCAGGGGACTCATAATCCCTTGGTTACAGGTTCAAATCCTGTTGGGCCCACCACGCTTCCTTCTTCAACAACCCGCGGCCAAAAAAAATCGGAGCGAGGTTTCCCTCGCCCCGATGACTGAAATCCGGATGGCACGGGGAGTTCCCGTGTCGATGCCTTTTTTAAGGCAGCTTCTTGATCTTCACATCCCGGAACTGCACCACCATCGGCGGTCCGGCATGGATCTGCAGGGCCAAGATGCCCTCCTTGGCGGCCTTGGCGGCCTGCTGATCGACCACATCGACCGTCATGCGGCCATTGATGAAGTGCATGAGATGATTGCCGTCGGCGACGATGAGGTAGTCGTTCCACTGCTCGTCGCGGATGCTGGCCTGCAGGTCTTTGGAATCGGCCAACTTGCCCACCACGGAGACCTTGGTCTTGCCACCCTCGTCGGTGATGACGGTGCGCTGACCGCGCTCGGCCAGGATGCCACGGCCGCGCTCTTCATAGAGGATGCCGCTGTAGGTCTTGCCGGCCTCGAAATCGGCCTGATAGCCACCCACCACGAACTTGTCGGCGTCGACGAGCTTGCTGCGGTACTGGATGCCGGAGTTGCCGTTGAAGATGCGGTATTGGAGGCGCAGTTCGAAATTGGCCACCGTGGCATTGGTCCACACGAGGAAGGTGTTCCCGGCGATCGGATGATCGCGGTGGGTGGTGCCGGTGATGGTCCCCTCCTGGACGGTCCACAGATCCGAACGTCCGGACCAACCGGCCAAGGTCTTGCCGTCGAAGATCGGCACATAGCCTTCGGTCTTCGGGTCTTTGATCGTGGCCTTGCAGCCGGTGAAAGCCAGAGAGGCGACCGCGAGGGCGACAGCACCGGCACGGAGGAGGGAACGAGTAGGCATCGGGCAAGATTTCCGCCAGAACCGGCCGCCCGGTCAAGCGAAGCGGCAAGCAAGGCCCCAAGTTTTTCCCCAAAGCCCAAGGCCCAAGGCACAAAGCCCCATCGGCGACTCAGGCCGAGAACGGCAAGGGCACGATCACCGCGGGAGTCTCGGCACCGGAGGCCGAGCGCACCTGCAGGGCCGTGCCCGGGGCGTTGCACTCCTTGCGGACATAGCCCAGAGCGACCGGGCATCCGAGCCGCGGAGAGCGGATCACACTGGTGAGGGAACCCACCTCACGACCGTTGTGGACGATCTTGTCGCCTCGGGCGGGCATCGGGGCATCGGGCTCGAAGCGCAGCCCCCGCAAGGCCTTGGTCACCTGACCATAGGTGCGGATGCGGGCGATGGTTTCCTGACCGATGTAGCACCCCTTGGTGTAGCTGATGCCGTTGCGGTCGAGTCCGGCCTCGGGCGGCAGGTGGCTTTCATCGATGTCGACGCCGAAGCGCGGAATCCCCGCCTCGATGCGCGACAGGTCGAACGCCGACCACCCCACAGGCCTGCCCTCCACCGATCGCACCGCCTGACAAAGCTTGTCCCAGACCATGGCCATGGCGGCGACCGGAACGAACACATCCACGCCCTGACTGCCCGTGCGGGCGTGGTTGACCCAGTAGAGATCGCCCAGGGCCGGATCCGGACGTTGGACGAGCCCGTGGCCCTGAGGCGGCAGGGTCAGGCCGGGATCCAACAGGCCCGGAACCTCCAGGGCCCGGGGCCCCTGGAGGGAGAACAACCCGTAGTGCTCCGCGACATCCACGGCCTGCACATCATCGGCGACGATGTAGTGATCGAGGCGCTGGATGAGCGACGGAGTCAGTCCCGGTTCGACATCGAGGAGCAGCTCGTCCGCCAGGGCGTACACGTGGACATCGGCCTGCATCCGCCCCTTGGGAGAGGTGAAGGCCGCGTAGCACCCCTGCCCCGTCTTGAGGGCTTGGATGTCATTGGTGACCTGTCCGTGCAGGAGTCGCACGCGGTCGGCGCCCAGCAGGCACAACCGACCCCGGAAACTGAGATCGATCAACCCGGCCGAGCCCTGCAAGGCCGCATATTCGGCGACGCCATCGCCATAGCCGGCCACCGCTTCCATCGAATCGAGCTCGGTGAAGACGGCTCCCTGTTGTGCGTGGAATTCCCGGAGGGCAAGCATGGGGTACTGAGTCGAGGATGGACAACCGGGGCGGTCCGGCGACGGAACAGCGGAGACGGGATTTCAGGACGGATTCAGGCGGTGCCGACAATGCCCCGAAGCACCGGTGTCCGGGGTTGAACCCGGTCACCGGCGACCCGAAGCCCGAACGGCGATCGACTCACTTCGTGCCCTGATCGATCCAGGCGCGGAGCAATCCGACCTCTTCGGCGGTGAAGGGCTTGCCCTTGCCTTCCGGCGGCATGTTCTCGTCGTCGGCCAGGAGGCGGGCGACGCTCGCCACGAAGGTGCTCTTGGCGCTGGCCCCCTTCTCGAAACCCGCGCCGTTGGAGCCCCCCTTGAGGGTCGCCTCCAGCGAATCGAGGCGCAGCTTGCCCTTCTGCTTCTCGGCGCCATGGCACTTGAAGCACGAACGCTCGAAGAGCGGCTTGATGTCCTTCTCGTAGGTCACGCCTTGCTTGGCGGCAACCGGGGGCAATTTGCCGGCGTCGAAGTCGGCGGCCGAAACACCCAGGACGGCGGACAGACACACGGCGGAAGCGATTTTCAGGCTCATAGATCGGAGAGTTGAACTGCCTTCAACGTGCAAGCGGACGCCGGGGTCGTCAAAGCGATTCACTCACGCCGGATCCGGGAGCCCCTCCGGACTTCGATCCGTTCCCAGATCGATGAGCCGCATCGGGCAGGCCGGATCGGCCAGATCGAGGATCGCCAGGCTGCGGGGCTGACGGAAGCGGACCCGCCCGGCGTAGCCCGGATTGAGGTAGCGGACGCCCCCCACGGTCGAGTCGTGGGGGCGATGGGTGTGACCGAACACCACGAAGGACGGGCGGTGATGGGCGATGCTGCGGGCCAGGCGCTCATGCGGTTGGCGCGGATCCACGATGTGGTGCACGAGAAATCGGTGCCCCGACACCACCACCACCTCGGTCTCACGGGCGTCGAGGGGCGGCCCGTCACAATTGCCCATCACAGCCGTGACGGGAGCGATGCGTTCGAGTCCGACCAGGATCGAGGTCGCACCGATGTCGCCGGCATGCACGATGTGCTCGACCCCGGAGAACAGCTCGGGAATCCGGTCGTCCCAGAATCCATGGGTATCGGAGATGAGGCCCACGGTCATGGCCTGGCCCATCAAGCCGCCTGCTCTTCGGCCTCGCCCTCCGCCTCGGCCGGCGGGGTGCATTCACCCTTCTCCAACGGCGACTCCGACGGGGCGTGCTGCCACGTCACCGCGAACAGCGCGCTGAACAGGGCGCTGCTCAACAGGCTGTTGCGCAGGAATTTCCAGGTCTCGGGCCAACCGGCCGAACCGGTGGTCAACGCGGTCCACCAACCGGCGAGGGTCTTGGCGTAGGCCGGATCCCTCAGCCACGAAAGCGTGTTGGTGACTCCGTAGAAGAGCAGCACCCCCAGCAGGCTGCCCAGGATCGCCGGAGGCAATCGGAACCAGCGCGTGCCGCCGGCCAGGGGCTTGAGACCCCGCCCCAGAATCCACAGCGCCACATAACCGGAGTAATTGCCCGCCATGTAGAGCAACGAGGCCGGGTCCCACACGTCGTAGCCCTTGCCGAACTGGTACCAGAGGTTGAGGGCGACATCGCTCACCACCAGCGTCCCCAGCGGCAGCACGACGGCCAGACGCCCGGGAAAGAACAACCCGCTGCACAGGCACAGCGAGTAGACGACGCTGAAGTTGGGCGGGAACAGACCCGGCCAACGGCTCAGCGCCACCACGAGGGCGAAAAACCACGGGTAGAGTTGTTGGAATCGGTCCGGCACGTCGGGCGACAGACTACCGGCAGACCGGGCGATGACAAGGGGCAGAACCAAGGACAGAACCAAGGGGCAAAACCAAGACCCGAACCAAGACCCCATCCCGACCGTACCGGGGACCCGATCGGCGGGCCGCCCCCTCTGGTCACCGAAGCCGGGAGTCGGCCCGAGCGGGCGGCCGACCGACAATCCCCCATCGCCCCCTTGCCCGCGGTCCCCATTCCCTGACAGCCTCGGCCTCCAAGCCCATGAATCCTCAGGACTGGAAACTGATCGTCCTCGCGTTGATCGCGATCACC
>JAIXXC010000340.1 GCA_027490985.1 Verrucomicrobiales bacterium | reverse complement strand
TCGTTTGCGGACTGGCCCTGAAGTGGTCGCTGCGGTTGGACGGCACCCTCGACGGCACAGGCCTCCCCCGATGGGTGTGGCGCGGGAGCGTCCGCAGCGCTGCAGCCACGGCCCAGTCCGAAGGTACGAACACCCCAACCGCTGCAACGCCGACAACCTCCGCCCGGGATCCTCGATCGGCCCAACTGCCCGGACTCGAAGACACGCCGCAGTTCCTGGGCCCCGATCGATCCGGAATCCTCCCCACGTCCCGCTTCTCGACCGACTGGAATACCCAAGCCCCCCGCGAACTCTGGCGGCGACCCATCGGGCTCGGGTGGTCGGCCTTCGCCGTGGTGGGCGGACGTGCCTGGACCCAGGAGCAACTCGGCGACAACGAACGGGTCACCTGCCTCGACGTGGCCACGGGCAAGACCCTGTGGACCCATTCCGAACGCACGCGCTTCTCGGAATGGCAGGGCGGCGACGGTCCCCGGGCCACCCCGACGCTGCAGGGAGGGCGAGTATATGCGATGGGCGGGACCGGAATCCTGGTCTGTCTCGAGGCGGCAACCGGGCGACTCGTCTGGCGACGCTCGGTGCTCGAGGAGAACGGCTTGGGCAACATCACCTGGGGCACCAGCGCCTCACCGCTTCTCGTGGACGACCTCGTGGTGGTGACCGGCGGGCGGGGTTCCGGAGCGGTCGTGTTCGCGTATCGGAAGGCCGACGGCGCCCCGGCCTGGAAAGCGGGCTCGGGCGATGCGAGTTATGCCTCCCCGATCCTCGCCACCCTCGCGGGCCGTCGCGTGATCCTCTCCAACAACGCGGTCAGCCTCACGGCGCACGATCCAGCGACCGGACGCCTGCTCTTCGAGCACCCCTGGGGTGGTGCCAAATGGCCGAAAGCCTCGCAACCCGTGGTGCTACCAGGCGACCGGGTGTTCGTATCGGCCGGCTATGGCATGGGTTGCCAGATCATCCAGGTGACGGCGGGTGAGCCCGGGACTACCGGCGGTAGCGGAACGCTGCGGGCCGAAACGGCGTGGAAGGGCCTCACCCTGAAAACCCAGTTCAACAGCCCCGGATTGAAGGATGGATTCCTGTACGGTCTCGACGACGGACTGCTGGCCTGCGTCGATGCCAACACCGGTCGGCGCGTGTGGAAGGACGGCCGGTTCGGTTCCGGCCAAACCCTGATCGTGGGCGACGTGATCGTGGTGCAGAACGAAAACGGCACGGTACACGCCTGCGCCGCAAGCCCCGAGGGCTTCCGTGAATCCGGGCGGATTGCAGCCTTGTCGTCCAAGACTTGGAACCACCCCACAGTGGCCGGCCGATACCTTCTGGTGCGCAACGACCGCGAGGCCACCTGTTGGGAACTGCCCGCCGCCTCCGGATCTCGTTGAATCTTCCGCGCATGTTGTGAGGACTGGATCTCCGAGCCACCTCGGAGCACGGGTGCTTTTGGGGAACGCGCCATCCCCATCAGTCCCTCCTCACCGTCCCTGCTGGCGGATGAACCGCAGGAGCAGGGGGAACGCCGGATCGGCCATTTGGCCGTGGTCGTAGCCTTGGAGCTCGAGCAAGTCCACAGAGGGGTGTCCCACTTCCTTGAGCATGCGCCAGAAGTAGGCGCTCTCTTCGTAGCGGCCAAGAAGCTCGCGATTGCGGTCGCCGCTGATCAAGAGCATCGGCGGGGCGTCCTTGCGCACATGGTACACCGGCGCGAGGTCGTCGATCAGGGGCCGGGTGCGGGCCATACCCCGCTCTTCACGGATGGTGAAGTGGGTGATGGATTGGCCGCTGAAGGGCACCAGTCCGGCGAGGCGATCGGGGTCCACCCCGTGGACGGCCAACCACCGACGATCCAACGTCACCAGGCTGGCCAAGTAGCCGCCGGCCGAGTGCCCGGAGAGGAAGATCCGGTTCGTGTCGCCTCCGAAGCGGGTGATGTTCTTGAAGGTCCACGCCACGGCCGCCGCGGCGTCTTCGATGTAGGCCGGGGCCTTGGCCTTGGGGCTCAGGCGATAGTCCACCGCCACCACGGTGATCCCCTGCCCCTTCAGGGCCGATGGGATGGACCGATTGCCTCCGGTCAGGCCGCCGCCATGGAACCAGACCACTGTCGCACTCGAGGCTCCGCCCACCGGGTGATACACATCGAGTTTGCACCGTTCCCGGGCGTAGGCATCGGGCTCGGATTCCGGTCGATACGACACCCCGGCCTCGGTCTGGTAGCCGGTTGAAACCGGCGGCGATGACGCACTGGCCGAAGTCGGATCTACAGGCCGGCCTGGGGTTTGCCCTGCGACCGAGAGGCACGCCACCCACGCGGCGAACCCCCAGATCACCACGAACCGGTTCAGCGTCTTCAGGCCTGTCGTGGCGGAGTGATGGGGACTTGAGGCATTCATGAAGATCTCAAAAAATGGAATCGACCGATCACTTCACCGGCACATCCACGGTCTCCACCGACAAGCGCCACTCGGCGAAGTCGGCAGCGGTTTGCAACACGACCACGGTGGCGAAGGTGAATCCATTGCCCTGACCATACACGCTGTCGGGCGACACATTGAGGGTCCACACCGAGCCCTCGGGAATGGCCCGCGAAGCCCCGGTCTCCAGCGCCGCAACATCGAAACGATCGCCGGGTGGTTCGGCCGCTTCCTGCCAATGGCGGAAGGCACCCCGACTGGCCACCAACCGACGCATGATGGGGTTGGGCATGCCCGAGTGCTGGTGTGCGCGGATCACGCCCCGAACCCGCATGGTCGAGGCACTCTGCGTTTGCAGGATCTGAGTGACCGCCGCCTTCCCGTAGATGCTGGCCCGCTCGGGATTGTTGGCGAAGGCGGTCTCGCCCGAGAACACCGTGAAGTCGTTCCACATGAAGCCGATCACCGACGGGCTGATGGGCGATTGAGGCTGGAAATCACGGAACCACTTCGCCGCCTCAGCCCCGGCCGCGGCATCGCTCTGAGCCCAGGCCGGCTGGGTGGCCAGGTAGGCCTTTTGGCGCAATTCGACAATACGGTGGAAAGCATTCGTCCGCTCCGACTGGAGCAACGGCCTCGGATCGAATCCGGGTTCCATGCCGCCGTGGCAGAGTTGCACCACATTGCTCCCCGAGCCCAGATACAGCGCCGCCGGAAGGAAATCGTGGAATCGAACCACCTTGGCCGCATCGAAGTCGGCGCCGTATTTGGCCTGTCCCTCCGCCAGGAATCCGTAGCGGGCCACCAGCGAGACGTCCTCGTGATTGCCTCGCACCAGCAAGACCCGCTCGGGGTTGGCCACCTGCAAGCGCAGCAGCGTGTAGATCACCTCGATCCCGTGGACTCCCCGGTCGGTGTAATCCCCCAGAAAAACCATGTAAAATCGAGGATCGGTGATCCGGAACCCCTGCATGAGGCCCTTCTCCTGGAGGCGACCGATCACCGCCAAGAGGGAATGGATGTCGCCATGAAGATCGCCCTGGAGCAGCACCTTGGATCCAGGCGGTACCAGGTGCTTCTGCACGAAGGGCTCGAACGGCGTCCGTGAGCGGCCATGCCAACTGCGAGTGATGTCGAAAAAGCCCGGACTCGGAGGCGCCCCGACCCAAGCGGAGGCCCGACTCATCGGCCCATTCGTGGCGCTGGCGAAATGGGCGTCGAGCACCGCGGAGATCGATTCGAACCGGGGCAACGGGAGCCGTTCGCGCGGCGCCATGCGGCCACCGAGCACGCGGTTCTGGAGGAGGCGGGCACAGGCTTGTCGCCACGCCTCGAAGTCCGGCATCACCTCGGCGGCCGTGATCCGGGCCGCACCCACGAGAGAGCCGACCACGAACAGCGGAAGCAGGGTCTTCATGCGGAGCAGTCGGTCGATACCCCGCTGAACCCAGACCTGGGCGCAGTGCACGAACCGCACCGGATACTCGCTGACCGGGCCGTCAATCCACATAGGCGAATTCATTCAAATTGAGCATCGCCCGACACAACTCGGGCAGGCTGCGCCGCTCGAGCAATTTCAGGCAGGCATCGCGTTCCGCGGGTCTCGGCTCCCGTTGCAGGGTGATGCGGAACACCTCGCGCACCTGCGCCCGGGGCTCGCCCCCGACCGACTGGCGCACGCGCCGGGCCAGGTCTTGAGCCGCCTCCACCGCCAGGGGCGAATGCAGCAACGACAAGGCCTGCGGCGCCACGGTCGATCCGGTGCGCCGGGCGCACGACGTGGAGTTCTCCGGCAGATCGAACGTCTCCATGAAGGGCACCCGGACCGTGCGCTTCTGGACCAGGAACACGCTGCGCACCGATTGGCGCTCCTGAGCCGACGGATACCAGCCCTTGGTCCGGGTGGCGTTGTCATCGAGAAAGGCCGGATTGGCCTGAAGGATCTCGGCCGGCAGGTCGGGCCACACCGGAGGCCCTCCGGGGATGAGTTGCAGCGAACCCGACGCCGCGAGGATCGCATCCCGCAACTGTTCGGCCGAGAGGCGGCGCGGCGTCCTCGCGAAAACGCCCTCCGTGGCCGAGAGGTCGTTCGGCGTGACCGGTTGACGGTAGGCCGTGCTGAGCACGATGAGTCGATGCAGGCGTTTGACCGACCACCCGCCACGCATGAACTCCGCGGCCAGTCCGTCGAGCAACTCCGGATGACTGGGCCGACTTCCGGCCAGGCCGAAATCATTCGGCGTCTCCACGAGCCCCTGGCCGAAGTGCTGTTGCCAGATGCGGTTCACGAAGACCCGGGCGGTGAGCGGGTTGTCCGGCGAAGCGATCCAACGGGCCAGGGCCAGACGGCGACCCAGGGTCTTCGGATGGGTTGGTCGGGTGATCTCGACGGGATTGGGATCGAGGACCGACAGGAACCCCGGCCCCACGGGCGCACCGGGGCGTTTGTGGTCTCCCGCCACGAGGATCCGCGTTTCGCGGGGAGCCCCTTCCTGATCGGTCATCAGCAGGCCGGTGGTGAACTCACGGCGCCGGCCGGCCAATTGGGCCTTCTGCCGATCGAGCTCGGCCTGGCGGCTCTTGGCCTCACCCTCCAGCCGGGCCTTCAGGTCCGAATCCTTGGGCTCCACCAGCTTGCGCAGAGCCACCACGCGGGGTCGGAGCGCTTCGGGATGACGCTCGTCCGGGATGTCCAGCCAACCGCGTTCCTCCTCGGAGAGTTTCGCCAATCGCTCGGCCCGAAGGCGCGGCCGATGGGGCTCCAGCAACGCCTGCTGCGCCTGCTCCAGGCGGAGTTGCTCGCCCTCCAACACCGCATTGTGCTCGCGGATCGCCGTCTGATCGTCAGCCAGATCGATCGGGAGTTCGTCGGCGAATGTCACACCCTCGAAGAATGCCCGCATCCGGAAATGATCGGCCTGCGACAAGGGGTCGAACTTGTGATCGTGACAGCGGCAGCAGGACAGCGTGAGCCCCAGGAAGGCGCTGCCGGTGGTCTCGGTGAGGTCGGCCAAGAGCTCGGCCCGGCTACGATCCTGCTCATTGAAGAGCCCGGCGGCATTGTCGTGCGGGCCCAGTCGCAGGTAACCCGTGGCAATCAAGGCGTCCTGTTCCGCCGGAGTCCGAGGAGGACCCTCGAGCAACTCATCGCCCGCCAACTGCTCCACGATGAACCGATCGAGGGGCTTGTCGGCATTGAAGGATCGCACCACGTAATCGCGGAACCGCCAGGCCTTGGGGCGGAACTCATCCCAGTCGAAGCCATTGCTGTCGCTATAGCGGACCACATCGAGCCATTGGCGCGCCTGATGCTCGCCATAGCGGGGCGAGGCGAGCAGACGATCGACCAGGCGCTCATAGGCCTGCGAGGGCGAGCCCGGCCGTCCCTGGGTCTCCTGCTGGCATTCCCGCTCGAAGGCCTCCACGGCTTCCACCGTGGGGGGAAGCCCGGTCAGGTCCAGGCTCAGGCGACGGATCAGGGTCCGAGGATCGGCCGGAGGCGGTGCGGTGCGAGTGCCCGAAGACAGACCCGAGCGGAGCCAGGCGTCGAGAGGCGAGGTGGCTTCACCGACCGTTGAAGGCCCCGCGGCCGTCGGAGGTGCGGCGGGATCCCGCACGGGCCGCAGTGACCAGAGATCCAAACGCTGCCCGCCGAAGAGCCGCACGATGGGATTCCGCGGGTCTTCCCAGGCCTTGCCCACACGATCGGTGGGTGCCGCGTCGGCCCAGGCCCACAGCGACACCAGGCAACCCCAGATCGGGAGGATGCACCGGAGGGAAATCACGCTCGCTAGTCTCGCTTCCCGAGCGTCCGATTGTCCAAGTCAAAGCCCACCCCTTGCGGGCCGACCGATGCCGTGCCCATGGTGGGGCATGTTCGTGACGCCCCAGATGGGAACGCGGCGGCGCTTCCTCGGCGCGATGGGCACTGGTTTCGGTGCCCTGGCCTTCCAAGCGTTGGCGGGCCTGGAGGCGCGGGCCGCGGGCGCACGGACGACGCCCGATCCGCTGAACCCCTTCGCCCCCAGGCCGGCCCCGCGGCCTCCAAAGGCCAAGTCGGTAATCTTCCTGTTCCTCGTCGGGGGCCCCTCCCAGATCGACACCTTCGACCACAAGCCGCTGCTCCAGACGCTCCACGGCCAACCGGTGCCCGACTCCTTCCGCAAAGCGGTGGCATCCACCCGCTTCGCCAACGTGTTCCACGGCTGCAAAGACGAGTTGATGGCCAGCCCGTTCACGTGGTCGCAACACGGCCAATCCGGGCTCTGGGTCAGCAACCTGATGCCCGAGATCGCCCGGCATGCCGACGACTTGTGCGTGCTGCATTCGCTGCAGGCCGATTCCAACAACCATGCACCGGCGAGCTACCAGCTCCACACGGGCGACATCCGACCGGGCAAGGCGAGCCTCGGGTCATGGGTCACCTATGGGCTGGGCTCGGAGAACCGCGACCTGCCGGGCTACGTGACCCTCTTCGATGCCGGCCCTCTCGGGGGTGCGGCGAACTACTCCAACGGGTTCCTGCCGGCGGCCTTCCAACCGACCCGACTGCGCGATCGGGGAGTGCCGGTGTTGGACCTGCTGCCGCCGCCGGAGTTCGCCCCGGGCCAGCGGGATTCCCTCGACCTGATCCGCGACCTGAATCTGCAGCACCGCGATGCCCGACCGGCTTTCGCCGAATTCGAGGCGCGCATCGCCAGCTACGAATTGGCCTACCGGATGCAATCGGCGGCACTCGAGGTCGGTGAGGCCGACCGCGAGCCGGTGGGTCTGCGGCGGAGCTACGGCTTGGAGCACGCCGACCCGCGCACCCAGGCCTTCGGTCGCAAATGCCTGCTGGCCCGGAGGTTGGTCGAACGCGGCGTCCGATTCGTGCAGGTGTACGACATGCCCGACAAGGACGGCTGGGACGCCCACGACCAACTGGTCAAGAACCACGAACCCCGCGCCCGCTGGACCGACCAACCGGTGGCCGCGCTGCTGGCCGACCTCAAGCAACGGGGCTTGTTGGACGAAACCCTGGTCGTGTGGGCCAGCGAATTCGGCCGCACCCCCATGATGCAAGGCAACCTCGGGCGGCAGCACAATGCCGCCGGCTTCACGATTTGGATGGCCGGCGGCGGTGTGCGCCCCGGAGCCCGCATCGGGGCCACCGACGACCTCGGCCTGATGGCGGTGGACAAGCCCCTCCAGATGAAGGACCTCCATGCCACCATCCTGCACCTGTTGGGTCTGGAACATGAAGCCCTGAACTACGAGGTCCAGGGCCGCCTTGAGCGCCTGACTGGGATCGCCGGCGGAGCCCGAATCGTGCACGAGGCGTTGGCCTAAGACCCGAAGACGCCTGCGGGCAACGACCCCGTGTAGGCACTAAAAAACCCCAGTGATTACTGGGGTTTTCAGAGGAATGGTGCCCACGACAGGACTTGAACCTGTACGATGTTACTCACTAGAACCTGAATCTAGCGCGTCTGCCAATTCCGCCACGTGGGCGACACCGGCGACAAAATCCGTCATGACAGCCTTGGGAACAAGGCTTTTCTCGGATTTTTATCCCGGGCCCGTTGTTTCAAGAGAGTCGTGTCTCGTTGGCATTGGCTTGTGGGAAGACCAGGCCCTGTCGCCCGAAACACGGGTGGGGCTCCGATCGACCCGCAGGCTTGAAAGTCCCGATGGGTCACGGCCCGCAATTCCGCTGGTCTTGTGAGGGGCGCTTCGCAAACTCGGGCCCATGAAGCTCTTCCGTGCGGCTCTCCTCGCGGCCACCACCCTACCCCTGGTCTTGGCCGACGCCGTGATTCCCAAGGCCGCCGACGGACGCGCGCTCAACCTGGGATTCGAGTCTGGAGACCTCCGGGATTGGCAGGCGTCGGGTGCGGCGTTCGATCAGGCCCTGATCCGGGGCGATGTCGTGTCGAAGCGCCGGTCCGACATGAAGTCGAACCACGACGGCGAGTTCTGGATCGGCGGTTTCGAGCGCGTGGGCGATGACCCCAAGGGCACGCTGACCTCGGTGCCCTTCAAGGTGACCCACCCGTGGGCCAGCTTCCTCGTCGCCGGCGGCCCCTGGCCCGAAACCCGGGTGGAATTGGTGGATTCGGCGACCGGGCAGGTGTTCTTCAAGATCTCGGGCCACGAAAGCGAAACCCTCAGGCCCGTGGTGGTCGAACTGAAGGGGCTCATGGGCAAGCAGATCCTCATCCGCCTGGTCGATGACCGCTCGGGCCACTGGGGACACCTGAACTTCGACCACTTCCGATTCCATTCCGAGCGCCCCGTGTTGCCCAACGAACTGTCGCTCAAGGACACGGCCAAGAACACGCCCCCTCCGGCCGACCAGGTGCTCTTCGCAGGCCTCTCCGCCGCCGATGCCGCCGCGAAGGCCACCCTACCCTCGGGCTTCGCGATGCACGTCTTCGCCTCCGAGCCCGACATCCGCAACCCGATCGCCTTCTGCGAAGATCACCGCGGCCGCCTCTGGGTGGCCGAGGGGCTGAGCTACCCCAAGCGCGTCGGCCATCCGCCGGCCCAGGGTACGCCCGAGGAGATCCGCAAAGACATCTTTAGCGGCAAGGACCGCATCCTGGTGTTCGAGGACACCGACGGCGACCACAAGGCCGACAAGCGCACGGTGTTCCTCGAGAACGTGAACCTCATCTCGGGTATGGAGTTCGGCTTCGGTGGACTCTGGGTCGGCGCGGCGCCGTACCTGATGTTCATCCCCATCGCCGATGGCGATGCGCCCAAACCGGCCGGAGATCCGCAACTCCTCCTCGATGGCTGGAACTACACGGCCGACACCCACGAAACACTCAACACCTTCAACTGGGGTCCCGACGGTTGGCTCTACGGCTGCCACGGCGTGTTCTGCCCGTCCCATGTCGGCAAACCGGGAGCGGCCGAGAAGGACCGCCAGTGGGTCGATGCCGGCGTGTGGCGCTACCATCCGGTGACGCACCGCTTCGAGATCTTCACCGAGGGCGGCAGCAATCCGTGGGGCATCGACTTCGATGAGCACGGCAACCTGTGGTCCGAGATGTGCGTCATCCCCCACCTGTTCCACATGATCCAGGGAGCCCGTATCCTGCGCCAGGGCGGCGAGCACTACGCCTACAACGCCGACGAGGCCCTGCGGAACGCCAAGCACCGCGACAGCCGCAGCCGCAAGCCGATCTTCCCCTACGTGTATGAAGACATCGGCACCCATGCCGATCACGTGCACTGGGCCGGTGCGGCCGGACCCCATGCCGCCAACGGCCGCAGCGACGCCATGGGTGGCGGCCATGCCCACGCCGGCATGCTCTGCTACCTGGGCACCAGTTGGCCGGCCCAGTACCGCAACAACCTCATCATCGGGAACATCCATGGCCAGCGGATGAACATCGATCTGCCCGTGGCCCGCGGATCGGGTTATGTGGGCAAACACGGCC
>JAIXXC010000137.1 GCA_027490985.1 Verrucomicrobiales bacterium | reverse complement strand
CAGTCCCGCTGAACCGGCCCTCCGTTCCGTACCGACCCTGACATGACCCGAACCACCCAGGCCGCCATCGCATCCGGAGACGGCCGTTTCACCCTCGAGTCCATCGAGGTGGCCTCGCCGCGGGGAGACGAGGTTCTCGTCGAGATCCGGGCCTCCGGCCTCTGCCATACCGATCACGCCTCTCTGGGGTGGAAGCGTCCGTTGGTCATGGGCCATGAGGGCGCCGGCGTCGTACTGGAGGTCGGTCCGGAGGTCAGCGGTGTCCGTCCCGGGGATCGAGTGGTGCTGAACTGGGTCATTCCGTGTGGCACTTGTCCGCCCTGCCATCGCGGGTCGGCCGTCCATTGCCAGAGCAGTCGGCCGGCCCATGTCATGGAACCCTCCGCGGCCCATGCCCACGCGGCCGGGACCCGGCTTCGCGGTCTTCCGGTGGATCGGTCCTTCAATCTCGGCACCTTGTGCGGATTGGCCCTGGTGAGGCAGGCGGCGGTCACCCGGCTGGAGACGAACGTGTCCTTTGAATCGGCCTGCATCGTCGGTTGCGGGGTGATGACGGGCTTTGGTTCCGCGGTGAATGTCGCCCGGGTCGCCCCCGGCAGCTCCGTCGCGGTGATCGGCTGTGGCGGTGTGGGCTTGAATGTGATCCAGGGAGCGCGCCACGCCGGAGCCTCCCGGATCATCGCCCTCGACCTCCAGCCCGGGCCTCTCGAGCGGGCCCGACGTTTCGGCGCGACCGAGGTGATCCAAGTGGATGCGTCTGATCGTGAACTCGATGCAGCGGCGGCCGAGGTGCGCCGGCGTTGCGGTGGGGCGGGGGCTGACTATGCCTTCGAGGCCACCTCGGTTCCGCGACTGGCGTTTGCACCGCTGAAACTCATCCGCGACGGAGGCATGGCTTTGCAGGTGAGCGGTATCAATGATCCGGTCACCGTGCCCATGCCCCTTTTCATGTGGGACAAAACCTATGTGACACCGCTCTACGGTGGGTGCGTTCCGAGTCGCGATTTCCCGAGGATTTTCAACCTGCACGCCGAGGGTCGCCTGCTGCTCGACGAACTGGTCACCCGAACCTACCGACTCGAACAGCTGGGCGAGGCCTTCGACGATCTGTTGGCCGGTCGATTGGCCAAGGGCGTGATCACCTTTGGTTCGTAGGTGTCGGCGCCGGAAATTCCTCCGGACAGAGCCGATCAGGCCTCCTGAAGGATCTCCTTCACCACCGAGCCATGGACGTCGGTGAGTCGGAAATCACGCCCCTGGAACCGATAGGTCAACCTCTCGTGGTGGATGCCCATCTGGTGCAGCAAGGTCGCCTGAAGGTCATGCACATGCACCGGCTTGTGCACCGCGTTCATCCCGAGGTCATCGGTCTCGCCATAGGAAATTCCCGGACGCACCCCGCCGCCGGCCATCCAGGTGGTGAAGGCGTAGGGGTGATGGTCACGACCCCAGCGTTTGCGGTCGTCGAGGTTGCCCTGAATAAACGGGGTCCGTCCGAATTCACCGCCCCAGACCACCAGGGTTTCATCGAGCAAGCCCCGTTGCTTGAGGTCCATGACCAAGCCGGCGGACGGTTGGTCGGTGTCGCGGCACTGGGTGTAGAGTTCGGTGGTGAGGCTGTTGTGCTGATCCCAACCGGCATGCATCAGCTGCACACACCGCACGCCTCGTTCGATGAGGCGTCGGGCCATGAGACAGTTGTAGGCGAAGGTGCCCGGTTCCCGCACGGAGGGTCCATAGAGGGCCAGTACCGACTCCGGTTCCTTCGACAGGTCGGCCAGTTCCGGTACGCTCGTCTGCATGCGGAAGGCCATTTCGTATTGGGCGATGCGGGTCGCGATTTCCGGGTCGCCATGCGCCTCGAACTTCAGGCGGTTCAGCGCGCCCAGATCGTCGAGCATGGAGCGGCGGGTCGCCGAGGGCAGGCCGGCCGGATTGCCGAGGTACAGCACCGGCTCGTTGCCGCCCCGGAATTTCACGCCCTGATAACGCGACGGCAGGAAACCGGAGCCCCAGTAGAAATCGTAGAAAATCTGGCCGCAGCTGGTGCCCTTGCTCACCGAGGTCATGACGGCGAAGGCCGGCAGGTTCTCCGTTTCGCTGCCCAGGCCGTAGGTGAGCCAGGCTCCGAGGGTCGGGCGTCCGGGGATCTGGGCCCCGCTCAGCATCAACGAGATGGCCGGGGCGTGGTTCACGGCGTCGGTGTGGAGGCTCTTGATGAAACAGAGCTCGTCGGCGACGCGGCCGGTGTGGGGCAGGAAGTCACTCACCCAGGCCCCGCTCTGTCCGTGCTGACGGAAGGGTTCGACCGGCGCGAGCATGAGCTTGCCGTCGGCCTTGCCGGTCATGGTGCTGAAGCGCTTGCCGCCGATGTAGGAATCGGGCAGGGGCTTTCCATGGCGCTTGAGCAGCTCCGGCTTGTAGTCGAAGAGATCGACATGGGTGGGCGCGCCGTTTTGGAAGAGGTAGATGGCGTGTTTGGCCTTGGCCGGATGATGAGGCCGAACCTGGGTCCCGGACGTTGCACTCGGGTCGGCGGCGGCGCGGCCCGATCCGAGCAGTTGGCTCAGAGCCGCAAGACCCAGGCCTGTGCCCGTGCGACCGAGAAACTGGCGGCGGGTTTCACGAAGCAGGAATTCGTGGGCGGGCATCGACGGGTTCATTCCTTGGTCAGGGCTTCATCGAGGTTCAACACCGTGCTGCAGACGACCGTCCAGGCGGCCAGTTCAACGGGGTCCAGGCCCGATGGCGGTGCGAGTTCGCCGGTGCGGATCCACTGGGCCGCCAGTTCGGGCTGTCGGGCGTAGGTGGCCCGGTGGCGCTGAAGCCCCTCGAGGAGGATGCGGCTTTCGGCGGCGCTCGGACGACGAGCCAGCACCTGGCGGAAGGTGCGGACCAGGCGCTCGGAGTCGCGGGTGTCGCGGGTCATGGCTTGCTGGGCCAGTACCCGCGCCGCTTCGACGTATCCGGTGTCGTTCAGGGTCAGCAGGGCATGCAGGGGGACATTGGTTCGCGGCGTCTTGACGGTGCAGGTTTGGCGGTTGGCCACGTCGAAGAAGAGGGTCGGACCGATGATGCGCCTCCAGAACACGTACAGGCTGCGGCGGTACAGCGCCTCGCCATGGTCTTGCGTGTAGCGCTTGTTGCCGAAGGTGGTTTCTTCCCAGACGCCGGCGGGTTGGTAAGGGTTGACCGCAGCCCCACCGACACGCTCGGTGAGCAGGCCCGCGGACGCGAGGGTCATGTCGCGGATCATGGGCGAGGGCATCCGGAATCGAGGGCCTCGGCTCAGTCGGCGGTTTTCCGGATCGCGTTCGCGGTTCTCCGGCGAGGTTTGCGATGATTGCCGGTAGGTGCCGCTCATCACAATGGAGCGGACGAGGGCTTTGACATCCCAGCCCGACTCGATGAACTCGAGCGCCAACCCGTCGAGCAACTCGGGGTGCGAGGGCCGTTCCCCTTGGAGACCGAAGTCTTCGGAGGTCTTCACCAGACCGAGCCCGAAGAATTGCTGCCACAACCGATTGACCGTGACCCGGGCGGGCAGGGGATTGGTCGGTGACACCAGCCATCGGGCCAGTTCCAGGCGGTCGGGGCGAAGCACCCGATGACCCGGAGTGAGGTGGCCGGGCAGCGACGGAGGGACCTCGGGCCCGAGATTCTGATAATTGCCCCGGACCAATTGATGGGTCGGTCGCACCTTCGGCAGGTCTTCCATGACCATGACTTTCGGGATTTGGTTCTGGACGTTGTCCCAGTGGATCCGGGAGGTCCGTTGGCGTTCGAGCACCGCCACGTACTGGGGATCGAAATCCCGCCAGAGGTCGGCCATTTTCTGGAGTCGGCCGGCGTCCCGGTCCTTCGCGGAGACTTTGAGTTGTTCGCGGTGGGCCGCGGAGAAGTCTTGGGCCAGCGGTGTCTGGTCCAAGGTTTGGCCGGCTTCGGGCTGGAATCGCCGCTGCTCGATGGCTTCGGTATCTCTGATGAAGTGGGCCAGTCCGCCCTCCGCATCGGCCAACCGGGCCTTGAGTTCCCGGTCGGGAACCGCCAGCACCGGAGGCGTCCGGGGGTTTCCGCCACTGCCGTCCACCGAGGTCTGGTTGAAGAACGCCATCAGGCCGAAGTAGTCCCTCTGAGTGTAGGGATCGAACTTGTGGTCGTGGCAACGGGTGCAGTTGAAGGTGGCCCCGAGCCAGACCGTGGCCACTGTCTCGGTCTGGTCGAAGAGGTAATCGATTCGGTTCTCTTCCGCGATGCGGCCACCCTCGCCATTGATGGCGTGATTGCGCAGAAACCCCGTGGCGAGGCGCTGTTCATCGGTGGCCCCCGGAAGCCGATCACCGGCGATTTGCCAGACGGTGAACTGGTCGAACGGCAGGTTGCGATTGAAGGCGTCGACCACCCAGTCGCGCCACGGCCACATGGTGCGCTCGCCATCGCCTTGGTATCCGTTGGAATCGGCGTAGCGGGCCGCTTCCATCCATTCCCACGCCATCCGCTCGCCATAGCGCGGGGAAGCCAGCAGACGATCCACCTGCCGCTCGTAAGCCTGGGGTGAGGTGTCCGCCACGAAGGCGTCGATCTCGGACGGAGTCGGGGGCAGGCCCGTCAGGTCGAGGGTGAGTCGGCGGAGGAGGGTGGGTCTCGAAGCCTCGGGTGCGGGCTCCAGTCCGTCGCGGTCCAAGGAGTGCCGCACCCAGGCATCGATGGCATGGGAGGCTCCGCGGACGACGGGAACGGGGGCTCGCTGCGGTGGTTCGAAGGCCCAGTGCTGTCCCCAAGGGGCTCCCTGTTCGATCCACTGGCGCAGGAGGCGTGCCTCTTCGGGCTTGAGCGCCTTGCCGGAATCGCGGGGCGGCATGACCTCGTCGGGATCACTGCTGTGGATCCGGCGCAGGATTTCGCTCTCGTCCGGACGCCCTGGTCTGATGGCGCTCTTCCCGCTTTTTCCGGAACCCCGGGCTCCGGCGAGCGTGTCCAGTCGGAGTCCACCCTTGCGGGCCTTTTCATCGGGACCGTGGCAGGCGAAACAGTGGTCGGAAAGCAGGGGAAGGATTTCTCGCGAAAAGCCGATCGGAGTCTCAGGCCGGGACGCCGTCTGAGCGGAAGCCAAAGCAGTCACGACCATCATGCAGAGGGCCGTCCACAGGCGAATCGCTCGTGACAGAGGGGGGAACATCGGGATCGAGGCGGTAGGTTAATCCTCCCGCCAATGCCGGCAATGCTGGAACCAGCCAAAACAGGGGGGATCCGGAGGACCACAGACGGAGTGACAGGAGGAGTGACGTGGCTTGCGTGACCACGCCATTCGGGTTTGGATTCATCGATGTCCCCTGACTTGCAACGATTGCCCCCTCGCCCCACGGGCAGAGTGATCGTTTGGGGAATGTGGATGGCCGGTTTGTGCTCTCTGGTCGGTTCGATATTGGCGGCGGGATCGGCCGCTCCAAAGCTCCCGTCACGGCCTGTCTTCGAGCGCGATATCCGACCGATTTTCAAGGCCCATTGCTTTCACTGCCACGGCGAGGAGGAAAAACCCAAGGGCGGGGTGGATTTGAGGCAACGGCGATTGCTGCTGAAAGCTTCGGAATCCGGCCCGGTGCTGGTGCCGGGAAAGCCGGGCCAAAGTCACCTGCTGTCGGTGGTGAAATCCGGAGAGATGCCCAAAGGCGGCAAGCCGTTGTCGCCGGAGCAGGTGACGCTCATCGAGCGGTGGATTGCGCAGGGTGCTCCAACGTTGCGTCCTGAACCGGTGGAGGTGCCGCGTTGGGTCATCACCGAAGAGGAGCGCCAGTTCTGGGCGTTCCAGCCGGTGGGGTGCCCGGAGCCTCCCCGGGTCCGCATGGACAAGACGGTCCGGACTCCCATCGATGCCTTCTTGCTGGCTCGCTTGAAGAAGGAAGGTCTCGGGTTTGCCAAGCCCGCGAAGCCGGAGCAGCTGATCCGTCGGTTGACCCTCGACCTCACCGGGCTTCCGCCCACCCCTGAAGAGGTCGATGCCTTCGTGGCGGACCCTTCCGATGCCGCTTACGAGCGCTGGGTGGACCGGCTCCTGGATTCGCCCGCCTACGGTGAGCGCTGGGGACGTCACTGGCTCGATGTGGCCGGATACGCCGATTCCAACGGCGGTGTGGAGGCCGATTCCGAGCGCCCGTGGGCTTGGCGATACCGCGACTACGTGATCCGGGCCTTCAATGACGATCGCCCTTTCGATGAGTTCATCACCGAGCAATTGGCCGGTGACGAACTCCTGCCGGCCGTCTCCAACGATCTGTCCGGTCGCGATTTGGATCGTCTGGTGGCCACGGGTTTCTTGCGCATGGCGCCCGATCCGACCGGCGATGGGCCGCCAGAGCCGGAACTGGCGCGCAACCAGGTCATCGCCGACACCCTCCAGATTGTTTCCTCGTCGCTGCTCGGTCTGACGGTCCACTGCGCCCAGTGCCATGATCACCGCTACGATCCGATCCCTCAGGCCGATTACTACCGGTTGCGGGCCGTGTTTGAACCGGCCTTCGACTGGAAGCGGTGGAAGAATCCCGCGCAACGGCTGGTTTCGCTCATGCCCTCGGTGGATCGATCCCTGGCCGACTGCGTCGAACAGGCCGCGAAGGTCCATGACGCCGAGGCCACCCGCTTGCACGATGAACTCATCGAGAAATTCGTGCAGAAGCAATTGCTGCTGGTTCCGGAGTCCCGCCGTGAAGCGGTGATCGGTGCGCGACGGACACCGGCGGCCAAGCGCAGCCCCGAACAGCTCCAACTGCTCCGGGAGTTTCCCATGTTCCAGGACCACATCATCCTGGGCGAGATCGATCGGGAAGGAGCCAACAAGGTGGATGAAATCCGCAAGCGGGCCACGGCTGATCGGGCCTTGAAGCCGTCCGATCCCATGGTGCAAGCCCTGGTCGAGGCTCCGGCCGAAGCCGTGACCACGGTGCGATTCCATCGCGGCGATCCCCAGCAACCGCGCGAGGTGCTCAAGCCGGGGGTGTTGTCGGTCATGGGCCTCGGTGGTTTGGAGACCGAGATCCCGGAATCCACTCCGGGCCGTCGCACCAGCGGTCGTCGCCTCGAACTGGCCCGTCGCCTCACGGATCGAAACAATCCCCTCACCGCCCGGGTGTGGGTCAACCGACTGTGGCATGAGCATTTTGGAATGGGCTTGGTCGCCACACCCGGAGACTTCGGGGCCCTGGGCGAACGCCCGAGTCATCCCGAACTCTTGGATTGGTTGGCCGCCGAGTTCATGGATCACGGCTGGAAAAACAAACGCCTCCACCGGTTGATCGTGACCAGTGCCGCCTACCGACAAGGCACCGTGAACGCGGCCGCGCAGAAGAAGGACCCCGACAATCGCCTTCTGGGTCGGTTCCGTCTCCGGCGTCTGGATGCCGAAAGCCTCCGCGACAGTCTCTTGGCGGTGAGTGGTCGTCTCGATGCCACGCGCTTCGGCCCTCCTGTGCCCATCGCCGTCAATGCCCAAGGACAGTTCGTGGTGGGTCGACAAAAGCGCGACGGCAATGGCGATGCCGTCGGAGTGGAAACGGGCGGGACCGCCGACTTCCGACGCAGCGTTTATGTCACCGTGCGCCGGACCATGCCGGTCGGGGTGCTCGAGACCTTCGATGCCCCGGTGGTCAATCCCAACTGCGAAGCCCGTCCGGTTTCCACAGCCGCTCCCCAATCATTGATGTTCCTCAATGATGGATTCGTCCTGGATCGCGCCTTGGATTTGGCGCAACGCCTGCGACGTGAAGCCCCGGGCGATGAAGGGGCCCAACTGGCCCGCCTGTGGCGTCTGCTCTTCCTCCAATCGCCGACGCCCGCCGACGTGGACCGTTCGGCGCGTTTCCTTAAGGAACTCCAAGCGTCATTGCCACCGGCTGAATCCAAACCCGCTGCCAAACCGCCGGCCCCTTCGACGCCTGAAACGCCGGCGGTGACCCCGGAAGAGCGGGCTCTGGCAGCCTTGTGCCAGGTGCTCATGGGTTCCAACCGATTCCTCTACCTCGACTGAGCCATGGATCGTTTCTCCAACATGCTGTCTCCGTCCGGCTTTTGCTCCCGCCGCCACTTCCTGCAGGCCGGCAGTGCTTTTGGTCTCGGATCCACGGCCTTGTCCTGGCTGCTCCAGCAGGAAGGGCTTTTGGCGGCTCCGGCTCGACCGGAGTTGGAGCAGCGCACGTATGATCTGAAACCGAAGGCGGGGCATCATCCGGCCAGCGCTCGGGCCATGATTTCCATTTTGATGATCGGTGGCCCGAGCCAGATGGACCTCTTCGATCCGAAGCCTCTGCTGAACGAATGGGCCGGGAAACCCTTTCCGGGCGAGTTGAAGTTCGACAATGCAGGCCAGGCCAGTTCGAAGGTCATGCCGGGGCTGTGGGAGTTCCGCAAACACGGTCAGTCCGGAACGGAGTTGTCGTCGCTGCTGCCTCATCTGGCGGGTGTGGTCGACGAGTTGTGTGTGGTCCGATCCATGCGGACCGCCGTGAACAATCATGGCCAATCGTTGTATGCGTTGACCAATGGCCGCATCACCGCCGGCGCCCCCACGCTGGGGAGTTGGCTCTCCTATGGCCTGGGCACACCCAGCCAGGAGTTGCCGGCCTTCCTGACGCTCACCCATCCCTCGGGTCTGCCGCTGCTCGCCGAGGCCAATTGGTCCAACGGGTGGCTGCCTTCGATTTTCCAAGGCACCGTTGTCCGACCCACTGAACCTCGATTACTGAACCTCGATCCGGCTCCGCACCTTCGTGGGGTTCCTCAGGAGCGCCAATTGGAGCTGCTCGCTGAACTCAATCGCGCACATCGCGCCGAGCATCCCGGAGAGCAGGATCTGGATGCCCGCATCGCCAGTTATCAGTTGGCCGCCCGCATGCAGACGGCGGCCAAGGAGGCCATGGACATTCGATCCGAATCCGACGCAACACGCCGTCTTTACGGCATCGATCAGGAGCGGACCCGTGACTACGGCACCCGGTGTCTGATCGCCCGTCGTTTGGTGGAGCGGGGCGTGCGTTTTGTGCAGGTGGTCAACAATGGTCAGAGTTGGGACCAGCACAGCAACCTCTACACGGCCTTGCCCGATTTGTGTGCCCGGACCGATCAACCGGTCGCCGCGCTCATCCAGGACCTCAAGGCCTTGGGGTTGTTGGATTCCACCTTGGTGCATTGGGGAGGCGAGATGGGGCGACTGCCGGTCATCCAGAACGATGGTCCCAAGGAGAAAGTCGGCCGCGATCACAACACCTACGGCTTCACGCATTGGCTGGCCGGCGGCGGCGTCCGCGGTGGCATGACCTACGGCGAGACCGACGAATGGGGCCACCACGCCGTGAAGGACATCGTCACCCACCACGATCTCCACGCGACCCTCCTGCACCTCTTCGGTTTGGACCACACCCGCTTGATCTACCGTCGTGCGGGGCGTGAACTCAGCCTCACCGACAACAAGCCCGCCCGGGTGGTGAGAGACATCCTCAAGAGTTGAGGTCGATCAGCACAGGGGTTGGTTGTTTCCGATCGGTGCGCAAGTTTCTGATGAGGAACGAGCAAAGGACTGCTCAGCTCAGTTTTCTCCATTTGCGCCCGGAGGTCTCCAACAGCGCATCGGCCTTGGTTGGTCCCTGGCCGCCGGCCGGGTAGAACTCGAGAAGTGCATCGGGCTGCGCTTTGCAGAGGTCTAGGTAAGGTTGAACGATCCGCCAACCCGCCTCCACACTGTCCGCCCTCTGGAAGAGCGTTGCATCTCCTATCATGCAATCGTAGATGAGAGTCTCGTATCCGGTGCTCGGAGCGTTCTGAAAGTAATCTTTGTAGTGGAAATCCATGTGGACCTGCCCGAGTTGGATGGCCGGCCCGGGGATCTTGGCTCCGAAAGCGAGTGACGCGCCCTCATCAGGTTGGAGTTTGAGGATGAGGGTGTTGGGTTCGAGTTCCTCGGTCTGGGTATCCCGGAAGAGCGAGAAGGGAGGGCGCTTGAACTCGATGGAAATTTCGGTGCTGCGTTGAGCCATCCGCTTGCCCGTCCTGAGGTAGAATGGCACCCCTGACCATCGCCAGCTGTCGACACCGAGCTTCATGGCCACATAGGTCTCATTGAGACTTTCCGGTTGGATGCCGTCCTCCTCACGGTAGCCCTTGAGGTCTTTTCCATCGCGGCTTCCATTGCGGTACTGGCCCCGAACAATGTCGGTCAATGGGTTGATGACATGAACCGCATCCAACGCCTTGGTTTTCTCGGTTCGGATGGCATCGGCACAGAAGGAGTTCGGCGGCTCCATGCAAATCAGCGCCAGCAATTGAAAGACATGGTTGGGAACCATATCGCGCATGGCTCCGGTAGCCTCGTAGAATCCAGCGCGGGATTCGACACCGACCGTCTCGGCGACCGTGATTTGCACGTGATCAATGTGATTGCGATTCCACAAGGGTTCAAAAATCCCGTTGGCGAATCGCTTCACCATGATGTTCTGGACGGTTTCTTTGCCCAGAAAGTGGTCCATCCGATACACCTGATCTTCGTGAAGAGTTCGCAGGATTTGCTGATTGAGAGCTCGTGCTGATTCGTAGTCGTTGCCGAAAGGTTTCTCGATGATCACCCGTCGATAGCGTTCCGGGCCCTCCTCGACCAACCCGGCTTGGCCGAGGTGATCCACCACCAGGCCGAAGAAACGCGAGGCCACGGCGAGGTAGAAGATCGCGTTCTCGCTGGTCGCGTGGTTGCGGTTTTCGCCATCCAGTCGTTGCTTGAGTGTTCGGTAGAGGTCGGGGTCGTTGAAATCGCCCCGGACGTAGCTCACCTGAGAGAGGAGGTGTTTCCAGTGGGTTTCGTCGAATTCGACCGAGTAAGATTTCTCAGAAGCAAAGGATCTGACGGACTGATCCAAGCGGTCTCGAAATCCTTCATCGGTCAAATCTTGACGGTCCACTCCAATGAGGGAGAACCGATCGGGCAGGAGTCCTGTGCGGACCAAATTGTACAACGCGGGCATCAACAGTCGGCGTGTCAAATCCCCTCCGGCCCCAAAGATCACCAGGTTGCAGGAAGGGGCCTTGTCTCCGTGGACCAAGCGCTTGGCGGTGTTCGTCAGTGGGGTGCTCATCGAAATTTTGGGCCTCGCGATTCGGGGGTGGTCGTGTTCAGCGGCAATTCAGAGGCCGCCTGTCCGCCGTTTTTGCGTCTGGGCGGACAATCGGTCCTGGTTCAGTGATGGCGGTGCCCGTGGGATTCCGAGCCGGCGGCCGCCCGCCCGCAGGTGGGGCAATGGCGCCAGGCCGGGTCCCAGTCGTCCGAGGGGCCGACGGCACGAGCCACGACCGGGGTGTGGTTCGCGGGTTTCTCATCGTCCACCGATTCGGTCCCGAACAGCGCGACCATCATGGTTTTGCCCACGATGTTCATCAGCATGCCGAAGAGCACCAACCCGCAGAACATGGTGACCACCGCGATCAGACGCCCCGCGAGAGTCACCGGATAGATGTCGCCATAGCCGACCGTGGTCAACGTCACCACGCACCACCACATGGATTGCGGCACCGAGTTGAAGCTCGAAAGCCCGCCGTTCACCGTCGTCTCCTTGCCCCATCGGATCTTTTCCTTGGGGTTGGTGCCATTGTGGATCGCGGTGGCCGTCTCGGGTGTTTTGCTGATGAGTTCGGCATCGGGTATCGACACCTCGAACCGGTGCAGGGCCGGTTCCCAGGATTTCACGTCCCAGGTTCCGTCGAAGCCGGATTCGCCGCTGATGATCACCTTGCCTCCGCTGAGATCCCCGCGCAGGTCCTGAGCCGTGAAGCGGAGCGAATTGGGGCCGGTCTTTTGCACGGTTTCCAATTCCCCATGGGTGTATTCGGCGTGGTACACCAAGGTGCTCGAGATGATCACCACCGAGAACAGGGCCAGGAAGTAGATCACCAGATTGATCACCATGGGGTTGCGTGGCTTTCCGTCCTTGCCGGTCTTGAGTTGGGTCACCGCTTCGCGGGCCAGCTTCAAGACCCGCAGCACCCGCAGGACGCGCAACACCCGCAGCACCCGGGTCGACTTGAGTGCCGTGATGTTGGCCATTTGCAGGTAGGTGGGCAGGATGGCCAACAAGTCGATCAACCCCCAGAAACTGAAGATGTAGTCCCGTTTGCGTCGGGCCGTCGCCACGTGACCGATGTATTCGAGGGTGAAAATGAAGGTGATCACCGTTTCGCAGGCGGCGAAAACTCCGTGAAACCGGTCATGGAGGGAATCGACGGTCTCCAAGGCGCCCGTGATGGCGGCCACGAAGATCACCAGATTCAGGACGTTGTGAACCACCTGATAACTCGTGGCCGTCGGGACATGGAACATGCGGAACAACCACACGGGACCGACCGGTGGGTTTGAGCCGTCTTTGTTCAGTGGGGCGGGATTCGCGCTCATGAAAAGCGCTGCGCAGCATGAAAAATGCCGAAGCGGGCGAATCGTCAGCCCGACTCCCGAGATCGACCGCTCCTTCCGGGGTTCACCACCAGAGGAAATTCGGATCGGGCGGCTGGCTGGCCAGGGCCTCCATCTGCGCCGTGGGCAGGAACTTGAAGAACTCGGCATGCGAGTCCCCGAAAAGCATCATCATCCGATTCTTGCCCTTGTAGTTGTGCCATTGGCTACGAGGTTTGAGCACATCCCGGTTGGCATGCCAGATCCAATCGCCCTGGAGGATCTTGGTGGACGGGGCCCGGGCCACCTCGGATCCCTTGATCGGCACGATGGCGGTGTTGCCCTTGGGGCCGCAGACCATCTTGACCTTGTAGTAGTCGAAGCCGAATTCCGTCAGGTAGCTGTTCCCATACTGCATGAAGGCGTTGGTGCAATTGACGCCGCGGGCGGCCAGCGACCAGAAGTCGCCCTTGTCGGACGGGCACCGGAAGGTCTCGTAGGCATTGCCCACATAGGTGTTGAGCGGGCGATTGGTGGCCGCGGTGAACACGTCGTAGGTGCCGTTCTTGCCGCCGGTCGAGGCCCAATCGTTGATGGCCGGATACGAGTCCCGGTTGTCGTCGGTGTACATGAAGTACGCCTTGCCGATCTGACTCTGGTTGCTCATGCACTTCACCGTGTGGGCCTTCTGCTTGGCGTTGGCCAAGGCCGGCAGGAGCATTCCGGCCAGGATCGCGATGATGGCGATGACCACCAGCAGTTCGATGAGGGTGAAGGCCTTGCGGTCGGAGGAATCAACGGAGTCGGAAGGGGTTGTCTTCATGTTCCTGCAAATCCGGTGGGTAACTAACACCACGCTAGCGACCATCGGACGAGATTCCATGAAAATCTCGAGTTTTGAAGGGTGCTGTCATCCCCGGAATGGCCGTGGATCGCTACAAGTCGCCGCAAAGCCGATGCATTACCTCCGGGCGTCCTGCAATCGGAGCGTTTTTAAGGGAAAATCACTTAAGCCGAGGATGGGTCTGACGCACCCCGTCTATGGGAGGAAAAACGGTTCTTTTCCCTCCTCGAGGCTACTGCCATGTCT